>JAYVMP010000127.1:0-16832 GCA_043758895.1 Bacteroidota bacterium | reverse complement strand
ATTGGCCCGCCCTTAGATAGATTAGCGTCGTTGTTATTGATTGTTTCTGATTGTGGTGATTGATTTTTCATATAGAGAACATTTATGGTTTAAAGATCGCACTTTGTTTGTTCAACTAAATGTTCAACTTCAAAACGCAAAAAGCCCCGAACTCTTGCGAATTCGAGGCTTTCAGTGATCCCGCTGGGATTCGAACCCAGGACCCTTACATTAAAAGTGTAATGCTCTACCGACTGAGCTACGAGATCATCAATCAATCCCTTATTTTTGCCCTTCCGAGCACTTTTCTGAAATTCAGGACGCAAAGGTAACCGAATATGAAAATTTTACAAACCAGGCTTTTAAAAATTGTCGTCACTTTCATTTTATTTTTTTCGGTTGCGGCTGCTCACGCCCAACCTCACAAAATTCTATTTGCAGATTCCCTTTTTCGGACTAAGCAATACACACAGTCTATGGCACTTTATCAAAAAGCGCTTGAGGAAAAAAAATATTCCCCTGCGATGTTGCTCAAAATGGCTTTTATCCAAGAAGGCCTAGGCAGGGTTGGCGCCACACTCTATTACCTTAAGCTATATTACCTCGCCAGCGAGGATGAACAAGCACTTCAAAAAATGGAAGAGCTGGCTGCTAAATTTAAGCTGAGTGGCTACTCTTCAACCGATGCTGACCGCGTGAAGCAGTGGATAAGTAAAAATTCACTTTTGATTCAGTGTGCAATTGCGGGCTTTATTTTTCTTATTTTCTTCATGGTTTTCTTACGGTGGAGAAAAAATAAGGCCGCGTGGCCAGGGGCGTTTATTATTCTTATCACAGTGGCCTCACTCGGCTATTTAAATAATTTCTATTCTGTTAATACGATTATCGTAGGCCATGACCGCACCTACTTGATGGAGGCACCCTCCGCTGGCGCCAGGGTGGCGGGCATTATTAGCGAAGGCAATCAATTGGAGTCGTTAGGCCACGATGATGTTTGGCTCAAAGTGAGGTGGATGGACAAAGTAGCCTATGTGAAAATAAACTCGGTGCTCACCATAACACTCTAATGAAATACAGTGAGCGAACTTTTGTATTCTTTACGCGTGTAGCGGATCAAATAAAAATAAACACCCGCTGATTCGTTCAATGCATACCACCGAAATTTGCGATCGGTGCTTTCAAAGACCTGTTTGCCCCAACGGTCGTAAATCCTAACCTGCACAAACTGATTTGAACAATTGTCAACCGGGGCTAAGGGAACTTGCCGAGGTTGCCCATTGCATTCGGGTTCGGTATCATACCCATCAATCGCAAAAAAATCGTTGCAATGATCGGGGAAGGTAGTGATGACATTGGCCGGAAGAAAATTTTTGTCCGTGCTCACCGTGTCTTTGATTTCAAGTTTCAGGTAGGCAGTGTCGGCCTTGGGCGTTTTGCAATGATTATTGGCCACCTTAAACATGAACTTGTATTGGTTATCGTAACTGCCATCCTTAAATATAGTGCAGGTGGGATCCCAGGAGAATATCGATTCAACGGTGTGAAGGCCGGTGACGTTGGCAAACGTGTAGCCACTGGGGGCTAAGCTACCCGTAGCACCAATCAGAGAGAGATTCAAGGTGTCGATGGCCAAAGTGCTGTTGTCGCTGCCAACTATATTGAGGCCTATATGCCCAAGGTGGGCCTCGATGGCTTCGTTGGTCAAGTCTTTTGTTCCGGTCTCGTCATATATTTTCAGTTTGGGATTGATGACTGGAAGGGCAACGCTCAAATGAAATGTGGCGGTATCATAATTGACTATATGGCAAACATCTTTGTCATCCACCAAAATCATTACCGTAAAATCAGTCATTTTGGTGAAGTCATAGATTTTGCAAAACGCATTCCAGCTAATAGTTCCGTTGGCACTTCCAGCTTGTTGGGAAAGGACGGAGTAGGTCATGCCTGCATCTTTTAAAACAAATCCCTTGCTGACGACCGATAAAATTAAACTATCACCATCGTTGTCTTTCGCCATGAAAGGCCAAGCACCCGTTCCCCCCTCATTCAGTTGGGCGGTGGTAATTTTTGGCGGAACAAAGTAGGCGTTGGAGTTGGGCGGTGGCTGGGTGCTGACTGTGACTTTAAGTGTGTCGGTCATCGGTAAACTACACGCATCATCTGCTGCTATAATCCCGATTTGGTAAGGGGCATTGATGAAAGGACATTGCGGAAAGCAGATCTCGAAATCTTTCGTACTTCCGTGCGTGAGCGTGGCCGAAGTGATTGTAGGGAGGACACTGCCTACAGCCATACCCTTAAAATTAAGGGCAACTGCCCTGATCGTAATATTTTGGGTATAGTTGTGCAGCGAGTCTTGCGAGTCGGGGTCAGACACGCGCACCACGATGCAGCGCGTGGTGTTCTTCACGGTGTCGGCAAAGTTGATGCTCATTGTGTTGACGTAAGTGAAATTCGAATCGGTAAGTTCCCTTCCAACAATTTGTGGAGGCTTGTCGGGCTGGCAGCCATCCACTACCAGCAATTGAAAATCTCGTCTCGTCTCACCTATTTTTATCCTATTACGGTATTCTTCTGCCTTTACGGCAAAAACAAATAATCCTTGAATGGTGGGTGTGCAGGTGATCAATCCGTTCGTGCTGATCCGCAGGTCCGGTGCTCCGTGTATAATATTTGACAGGCTGTACCCAGGCCGCCATTGCACCAAAGGATAGGGAGCGGGAGAGGCTGCGGGGAGGGCAAATGAAGTAACCGTATTTAGTGGGGTAGTGAGTGAGTAAGCTACTGAGTCATTGTCAGGGTCAACACCCGCGAAGTTCACATAATAAGGCCTTCCGGGACAGCCGTAGTCACTCAGTGGAGGAAACAGGTGCGGTGATGAATTGATAAACTGTTGACCGTTTTTAATGACAGGCGGAAACTCCAAATAAAAAGTTTGACCAGCAGCAATTCCTCCCATTTGAGGATCTTGACTGTAGATATTCGTGATGTTGTAGTTTCTGCAGCACCGTTGCCACGAAATGTAATAACCGGATGGATCATTAAATGTATCGGGCGAGAGGGTGAGGGTGCTAGTATAAAGTATCCGGTCAGTTTTAAGCAAGCCCGTGGTGCAAGAGGGCTGAGTGTACGAAACGGGAGTACGGGAGATCAATGGCAGGGTTAAATTGGTCATGAACGCATTATCCCTTTTCCGATAAAAGGAAACGGTTACGTTTTGATCTTCTGCGCCAGGATTACCATTGATATCATCAAAATAAAGGATCATATTAAGTTGGTAACTGTAGCCACTCAAATGGAGCAATTCAAACTCACCGCCTACAATATGCGAAGCATACACCGGCAGCACGATCATCAACAATAGGGCAAGAAGAAATTTTTTCATTTAGAAAGAATCGAAAGATAGTGATTAGGATTGGCGACTAAACCCCCCTTCTTTCAGTAATTTTCAGAAATTTTGCAAATAAAACCTGGTTCCGCAGCCAATAGGGGAATGATACAATTAAAAAAAGGCGACCAATTAGAGAATATTGTAGTCGAAACCATGGCTGCCGAGGGCAAATGCATTGCCCATTATGAAGGCCGCGTGGTTTTTTTGCAGGGGTGTGCACCCGGTGATATCGTGGATATTCAACTGACCAAAATAAAAAGCAGTTTCCTGGAAGGGCGCATCGTTAAAATCCGGCACTATTCTACGGTAAGGGCAACACCTTTCTGCTCTCATTTCGGCACCTGTGGCGGTTGCTCGTGGCAGCATCTCGATTATGAATCACAACTGCAATACAAACAACAGCAAGTGATCGACAGTCTTGAAAGAATTGGGGGATTGGAATTGCCGGAGATCAAACCGATAATTGGTTCTGCGCAAACAACTTACTACCGCAACAAACTGGATTTCACTTTTTCGGTCAACCGGTGGCTAACGAAAGAAGAAATGAACACGGAAAGTAAATTCAGAGAGCCAGGGCTGGGATATCACATCCCGCGCATGTTTGATAAAGTGTTTGATGTGAAAGAATGCTTTCTTCAACCAGATCCTTCCAATGCTATTCGGCTATTGGCAAAAGAGGTTGCTGTTCAAAATGAAATTCCCTTTTTCGATTTGAGAAAGCAGACCGGATTTTTGAGAACTCTTACAATTCGAACAGCGAGCACGGGAGAAGTGATGGTGATCTTGCAAGTGACTTATGATAAGATGGAATGGACCCAAAAAATTCTGGAAGCGTTGTCAGAAAATTTTCCGCAAATCACCTCCATCAACTACATCATCAATGGAAAGCGAAACGATACGTTTAGTGATCTTGGGGTGATTTGTTGGAAGGGGGATCCGTTCATTATAGAAAAAATGAACGCGCCCGAGGGCTCAAGAGAACTTCAGTTCCGGATAGGGGCAAAGTCTTTTTATCAAACCAACTCGGCCCAGGCTTTTAACCTTTATAAAGTGGCTTTTGAAATGGCAGCCCTTACGGGAAACGAACTGGTGTATGATTTATATACCGGCACAGGCACCATTGCCAATTTCGTTTCAGGCCGTGCAAAAAAAGTAATTGGGTTGGAATATGTTGCCGCCTCCATTGAAGATGCGAAGATCAATTCAACTTTAAATAGAATTAAAAATACTGGGTTTTTTGCGGGCGATATTAAAGATTTATTAAGCGAACAATTTTTATCCGAGCACGGCCGGCCGGATGTAGTGATCACCGATCCTCCGCGCGTGGGCATGCACGAAGATGTTTGCCGGATGCTGTTAAAAGCAGCCCCTCAAAAAATAGTCTATGTCAGTTGCAACCCAGCCACCCAAGCCCGGGATTTGAAAATCCTTTCTGAAAAATACTTGGTAACTGCTGTACAGCCCATTGATATGTTCCCGCATACCGTTCATGTAGAGAATGTGGTGCTGTTGGTAAAAAAAACAAAGGAGGAGAACTAATCCAATAATTCTATGCCACTGCCATCATAGTTTTTCTTAATTTTCGGATTCCAAAATAGAATATTTCAAATAAATCTAAAATCATGAGCAATCAAAAAGTAAGCATTACTAATGGAAAATTAACGGTGCCTGATATGCCCACCCTTCCTTTCATTGAAGGCGATGGAACGGGAGTAGATATCTGGCCTGCATCGAAATATGTTTTTGATTCAGCGATTGAAAAGTCATATCAAGGCAAACGCAAAATAGTTTGGAAAGAAGTACTGGCGGGGGAAAAAGCATTTAATAAAACCGGAAGCTGGATGCCCGATGAAACAATGGCCACCTTCCGCGAATATTTGGTTGGCATCAAAGGTCCGTTGACCACTCCGGTGGGTGGTGGCATCCGCTCATTGAATGTAGCCCTTCGCCAAGATTTAGATTTGTATGCGTGTGTGCGCCCCGTGCAATGGTTTAAAGGCGTTCCCTCTCCCGTGAAAGAACCGCAAAAAACCAACATGACTATCTTTCGAGAAAACACGGAAGACATTTATGCGGGCATCGAGTTTGAAGCAGGGAGCGATGACAACAAAAAGTTCATGCAATTTTTTAAAGAAGCTTATCCAAAGCAGTACAAAAAAATCCGCTTTCCCGAAACTTCTGGTATCGGTATCAAGCCCGTATCGAAAGAGGGAACAGAGCGGTTGGTGCGGGCGGCCATAAAATTTGCAATCGAGCAGAAGAAGCCAAACGTTACGTTGGTTCACAAAGGCAACATCATGAAGTTCACTGAGGGCGGCTTTCGCGATTGGGGATATGCGCTGGCGAAAAATGAATTTGGTGCCAAAGAAATTGATGGTGGCCCCTGGATGGAAATCAACAAGGATGGACACAAGATCGTAGTAAAAGATTCTATTGCCGATGCATTCCTCCAGCAAATACTTTTGCGTCCGGATGAATATTCTGTGGTAGCTACCCTCAACTTAAATGGCGATTATATTTCTGATGCGCTTGCGGCCATTGTGGGCGGTATCGGTATTGCACCTGGTGGAAATATTAACTACATGACAGGACACGCCATCTTTGAAGCGACACATGGCACGGCCCCCAAATATGCCGGGCAAGATAAAGTAAATCCTGGCTCTGTAATCCTTTCGGGAGTGATGATGCTGGAATATTTGGGTTGGCAGGAGGCTGCAGACATGATTGTGAAAGGCTTGGAAGGAGCGATCTCAGCAAAGCGCGTTACGTACGATTTCCATCGGCAGATGGAAGGGGCAACCTTGTTGAAGTGTTCTGAGTTTGGAAAAGAAGTGGTGAAGAATATGTGATCTTAACCTTGACAGCCGATTGATTCTGGGCAGTGATTTGGATTTATTCACTACCTTGAAATTCAACAGTTAATGAATTATGAGGAAATTCACCTGCAATAAAATTGAGATGAGAAAAGGTAGAGCAAAAGATCGGACATGAAACAGAAGCTTTTGATCTTTGCTGGGTTCTTACTAATCTTTTCTGGTACCTATGCTCAGGATGAAGGCACGATCGTAAAACGCGAGCGGATCCAACGAGAAAAAGGAATTTATATTGGGGGAGGCTTTTCAAGCGTGCTTGGAAATAATTTTGGCGATTATTCCACCGGCATCAATTTTGAAGGAGGATACCTCAAGCGACTCAACCGACTTGTTTCCATCGGAGGTTCTCTTTCTTATTTGCGGTTTACGTATGACCCCTCCATTTTGCAAAAGCCACCGGCACAATACAAAGATCCTGTAAATTTTTATTACGGCTATAATCTTAACAGCAATGAGATTGGTGCATTACTGGATTTGAAAGGCGGCAATCTAAGTATGATTTCTTTGGCATTTAACCTGAAGGTGAACTTTGTCCCTGTAAAAGACAATTCAATAGTCTCCGTTTATGCTTTTGCGAAACCGTTTATTACCAATGCTCATTTGAGTGATATGTCGGGGGTCACGCAAGATTATATCCGCGATGCTGTGAGCGGAGATTGGGGGAAACCCCTAGGCACCACATCCTATGCCTATAATGGAGAGTCTAAGATTTCAGGAGGTATTCTTTTAGGTTCTGGATTGGAATTATTTCCGGGGAAGAAAATTTCCTATTTCGCCCAAGTCTCCTTTGGCTATACCTTTCCCATCGATTTCGTCAGTACACGTTCGTACAATAATGACATGGAAAATTTAACTCGTTCAAATAATTTGAAGTTTCCCATCGGCAGTTTAGGATTTACATCCATCAACTTTGCCGCGGGCGTTTCAGTTAATCTCGATTGATTGGGTCACAAATGAAAGCTTCAGGTTTTTCGATCGCCCTCCTATTAGTTTCCATTGCAGGACTAGGGCAATTCAAATTCTATGAGCAAGGTATTGATGCCTATCAGGCAAAAAATTATTCAAGTGCCATTAAGAATCTGAATGAATATCTGGATTATACTACTCGCGACAAGTCGTTTGATGTGGAGGTACACTATTACCTGGCCTTATCGTATTTCAAAACGCAATCCTTCACGAGCGCAGTGCGTGAGTTTGATGAGGCATTACAGCGTGGTCATAAAAATGAAGGTAACGTCCACTGGTTCATGGCCAAAGGATACAGCGAACTGAAAGTGCATAAAGAGTCCATCGAAGAATACACCAAAGCGTTGGCAATTATTAATGATAAACCAAGCAAGGCTAAACTATTATTTGAGAGAGCCCAACAATATCAAAAACTCGGTGATGTCTCTCAAATGAACGATGACCTGAAACAAGCTTTAGCATTTGACAATTCAAATCAGGAAATCAAAAACATGATGGCTGCTACGACAGGTAAAAAAGTGAAAAATGAAAATTCAAGAACCATTGAGCCGATTAAGAAGGAATCCAATCCTGTCGTTACACAGACAGAGACGAACAAAAAGGAAACCCAACCTGTTACTAATCTTCAGGCGGAAGCAAAAATCGTAGAACCCACCCTATCTGACCTGTACAAAGATGAGAAACGATATGCTCTGGTCATTGGAAATGCAACGTATCAACATGTAGCCCCATTAAAAAATTCCGCCAATGATGCCAATGATATAGCAGCTGAATTGGAAAAATCGAATTTTGAAGTGGTCAAAGTGATCAATGGTAGTTACAATGAAATGCGGGAAGCCTATCGCAAGTTCCAGGAAAAATTGTCAAGTGGCCCAAAAGACCAAACTGTTGGTTTATTTTATTACGCAGGTCATGGCTTACAGAACGAAGGAGAAAATTATCTCGTACCGGTAGAGGCCAACATTCAATATGAAGATGATATTCCACGTGCCTGCTTTGCTGTTCAACGTGTAGTGGTGGCTAACATGGAGCGATCCAATTCCCGGATGAATATTATTATTCTTGATGCTTGCAGAAATAACCCGTTCCCCTCTGCTTATCGTTCATCAACCGGAGGCCTGGCTGAGATTAAACGAGCAAAAGGATCGTTCATTGCTTATGCTACCGCACCTGGTTCCATCGCTTCGGATGGTGAAGGAAGAAATGGTTTGTACACCCAGGAATTACTGAAAGCCATGAAAAAACCTGGCCGAACTATCGAACAGGTTTTTAAGGACGTTCGCTTGAATGTTATGACTCTGTCAGGCGATAAACAATACACCTGGGATCAATCAAATATTATTGGCGATTTTTATTTTAGATTCTAAGATCAGATATCAAGCATCTTCACCACGGTAACTGCGGCCTCTTCCCCTTTGTTCCCTAATTTTCCACCCGCCCGTTCAAGCGCTTGTTTTTTATTGAGCGTAGTTAATACACCAAAGGCAACTGGCTTATTTGATTTTAGATTTACTTTCATGATGCCATAAGCAACTGCTTGGCAGATGTAATCGAAATGGGGAGTATCACCCTGGATGACACACCCCAAGCAAATCACCGCATCAATTTCTTTTTTATCGGCCATTCTCTGTGCCGCCAACGGAAGTTCAAAACTGCCGGGCACATTGGTGCGAATTATGTTTTCTTTTTTAGTGCCTAATTCAAGGAGTGCATGATAGGCACCCTCAAACAATGGCTCCGTGATGTCATCATTCCACTCGGCCACTACAATGGCGAATTTTTTGTTCCTTAAATTGATTTTGCTTTTTCCCGAAACGGATTTTAAAATGCCTGCCATATTCTTTCTTTAAAATAAAAAAGAGATAGTCATCTACCCCTTTTCAAATAACACGAATTAATTTCTAAGAATTAGTCTCCAGCCTCGCTTTGTATTTCTTCGCAGTTTGTACCTCGCTGCTTTCCCAGTAGGTATCAATCAATTTTTGGTAAATTTCCCTGGCTTTATCATTCTGGTTTAGCTTCTCATAGGCCAACGCAGCCTTCATCAGGTAGCTTGGCGTAAATTCTTTCGTAGGCTTATACGCAGAAGCCTTGTCATACCACTTCGAAGCATTTTCATAATCCTTTTGCTCCATGTAGGCATCGCCAATCAGGCTGAAGGCCCGTGGCTGAATCAGTAAGTCATTGGCATTGAAATCCTCCAGGTAGAAAATTGCCAATGAATATTTTGCTTGCTTTAGACAAATCGCGCCAGCATAAAAATTGGCGAGGTTTGCTGCGGGCGTCATTCCATACTCATCAATAATCTGTAAAAATCCAAGGTTGTTACCATCCCCGTTGAGTGCAAGATTCAGGCTATCGGCTTCAAAATAATGCACAGCCTGAAACATCTCTTTCTGAGCCTGCGCCTCTTGGTTATCGATATAATATCTCCAACCGAAATATCCGCCCACCACCAAAACAAGACTGGCCACAATGCCAATAATTATTTTTGGGTTGCGCTCGGCCCAATGTTCAATGCCTTCGAGTTTTTCCTTGATTACCTCTGGGTTCTCCAATAATTCCTTGCCATCTTCCTTTTTCGCCATGATATGTAAAATTAAGCCCTGCCGATAGTAGGCAGGGCTGCAAAACTAAGAATTTCACTCTTTATTCAAAAACCAATTAATCCATGATAAAAGGATAATTCGGCTCGGAATAAATATCGTGCATAGCTTCAGACGGATCGGGGTAGTTAGATTCTTCGGCAAATTTCACAGCCTCTTCTACTTGTCCGTTCACTTTTTGTTCGATTTCACCCAATACCTTTTCAGTAGCCAACTTTTTGTCCAAGATAGTTTTTCTGACTTGCTCAATCGGGTCGCGGTGTTTGTATTCTTCTACTTCTTCCTTTGATCGGTATTTTTGTGGGTCGCTCATCGAGTGGCCTTTGTAGCGATACGTGCGAAACTCCAATAAAGTAGGCCCTTGGCCAGCACGGGCAAGCTCGGCTGCACGGGCAACCGATTCATGTACGTCCTCCACATTCATGGCGTCCACCGGCTCGGATGGCATATCATACGACTCGGCAAGTTTATAGAGTTCAGTAACGTTCGAAGTGCGTTTTACTGAGGTGCCCATCGCATAGCCATTATTTTCAATCACAAAGATCACGGGTATTTTCCAGAGCATGGCCAAATTTAACGTTTCATGGAAAGCACCTTGCCTTACCGCACCATCGCCCATGTAGCAAATGCAGAGGTTGCCGGTCTTGTTGTATTTTTCAGCAAAGCCAATCCCTGCCCCAAGCGGTACTTGAGCGCCCACAATTCCATGCCCACCAAAAAAATTATGCTCCTTGTCAAAGATGTGCATCGAGCCGCCCTTGCCTTTGCTCACGCCTGTTTCTTTGGCATACAGTTCGGCCATTACTTTATTTGGGCTTGTGCCCAGCGCGAGTGGATGGGCATGATCGCGATAGGCTGTAATGTATTTGTCGCCTTTTTTCAAAGCAGAAACGGCCCCTGCTGCGCAAGCTTCTTGACCGATGTATAAATGGCAGAATCCCCGTATTTTCTGCATGCCGTAGAGCTGCCCGGCTTTCTCTTCGAATTTGCGCATGAGCAACATGGTTTCAAACCAGAACATATACGTTTCTTTCGAAAACTCTGTCTTGGATGTTTTTGTTTTTGCTTGGGCTGTGGAGGCCATAATGTTACTTTTGGATTTTACGAGTTGCGAAAATACACGATGACCAGGCAATCGCCAAACCAGATTATTCCGAATTGATTTCTTCTTTTTTCCAAGGGTTTACAACCATCGAGGTTGAGGAGTGGAGTTTAGCGGCAAAACTCTCCGCAGTAGCAAAATTTGGAGATCATAGCAATAACCAAATGAAGCTGAATGAAGCTGCAGAAAAAGCAGCGGATGTTTTGCTTTTTTAAAGTTCGTTATGTAGATTCACCTGTCTAAATTTTTAAACGCGATGAAAAATACCCCCCCCAGCAACTATTAGGCCAATTTATTGGTGTATTAGTTTTAACGATTATTATGGCCGCTTGCAATGATGCTGGCTTCACCACTGCAAAGAAAAATCTTGTCCAGCCAGATCTCACCCCTGCAGAAATAGCGAGGCTTGTTCTATTAGACACAAACTATACTTACCCTTTGGCGTCCGCAAAAATAGAAGCTATGAGCATTGCAGCAAGTCTTGATGCCGAGGATGCAAAGAAAGGGAAACAAGTGAGCAGGGCGATTAGCGGAGTGATGTATGCCTCAATACCTGACACTATCCGATACCCAAATACAAACAGGGAAGGGAAAAATGACCCTGGTTTTTATGCCTTTAATTTTTCTGAGGGCAATGGGTTTGCTATCATCTCCAGCGATAAAAGAGCGTTTGGTAGGTTAGGCTGGTCAGGTAAGGGTGCGATTGATAACACGGAGACCGGACAACATATGCAACTGTTTGCCTCAAGAGCCGCTACTTATATCCAAGCAAAAAGAAAAGAAGTAGAGACCATGCGCGGAGACAGCACTTATATCAATTTACTCCTAAAATTATCGCGCTTCAAAAGCAATGGTGGTGCCAGCGATGAAAGTATTAAATCATTTTCAGGTGGGCGCGTGGGTAGTGTGCCTACCCCATGCCAACTTCAAAGTGCCTATCAGAATAAAACTGGTTCTACTTCAAGAACTGAAGTTGTTCCTTGCAGTAGTGGTTGCACTTTATATCAAACTTCCAGCCTGCTGTACACTTCAAATGCTACAAGCGTAGCTGTTGCCCCCTTGCTCAAAACTGAATGGGACCAGATAGCACCTTACAATAATTACTATGGCAGCAGTGCCTGTGGATATCACTATGATGATTGTAACCTAAGCCAAAATAACAACTATTTTGCCGGATGCACAGAAATTGCAGAAGCACAAGTAGTTGCCTACTGGTGGGGCAAAAAATACGGAGGGGACTGGGCAGTTATTGCAAATACTGACGTTGCCTGTGCTTATTATCTGAACCCTGGCCAAATAGATAAAGTTTCAACATTGGTTAGAGGTATTTATGGGTCTTATGCATTCACATTCAAAAATTGCAGTACCATAGGAACCACTGGTACTTTTACTCTTCCCATTCCTGATCAAGGAATAAGTTCTTCGTACGGCCTGACTCAAGGTGAATGGCGAAGCTATAATACGTCTGATCTCCAAACCTCTTTGCGGATGGGAAGCCCCGTACCGGTTTATGGTACAATCGATCTACTTTGTGTTTGTCTTATTTATATACCTTTTGTAGGCTGCGTTTGGAATCCATGTGTGCCTGACCCGACTGCTTATCACGAGTGGGTAATTGATGGCTTGGAAACAATAAACACAAACAGCACCTACATGATATATCCCGTTGATTACACCACTTGCAGAAACCTGCCACCCTATCAAGTTACCTATACAACGGCCTCTACAATTTACACGCACAATAATTGGGGTTGGGGGCCTACCGGAGGCAATGGATGGTATGTAGATGGTGCATTTGGCGGCCTCAATTCTATTGGTACAACCAATATATCTTCTTATAACCATGATGATCATATCATAGTTTTTGCTCATTCAATTTAAAAATTTGCTGTGAAAAAGTTCAATGGGATTGTAATAGTTCTCATAAGTTTGGTATCCATGGGCTGTCCGGATCCCTTTCATGGCGGAACGACCAACAGTAATTTTTTGTATGTCTCATATAAAAATACAAAGGGAGAAGACCTGCTTAACCCATCAACTGTTGGCACGTACAATGTTACAAACAGTATAGTTTGTAACCCATCAGCTGCCTTCATAGCTGTTGTTCAGCCCAGTGCAGCTAATCAACTTCCCGCAGGCTATTATCTGTCTTTTAGACGGAGAAGCGATGGGGTTACTAATATTAATGGCGTGATTTCTGCCACCATATTTATCTCGTTGCGCAGCAATGTAACGGATACGCTTACTTATTTTCTGGGCTCAACCCAAACAAATAATTCTCCTGACATTACTTCTTGCAAGTACAATAAAGCTCTGTATAAACCGCCCGGTGGAGCAAAAGTATTTCCGGCACCGGCATACATTACTGTAGTGAAATAAATTGTTACGGATATTCGCATTTGTATTTTTTGCCTCATCCTGTCAGTGCACTTCAGCGCAAGATATAAGGAGGTTTATACTTTCTGTTGGGCCAATTACCCCGAATGCTTTCAAGGCAATTCCCGGTTGGTCGATAGAGCCTTCCATCTTGCGAAAAAAAAATAACCTTGTCGTTGGGCTTAGGCTTGAATCCTACTATCGGCCAAATATTGAAAAGTGCTACTCGTACACCCTCAATGCCAGGTATTATTTTTCATCGAATAAATCAGCGTTCAACCCTGATAAGTTCAGTCCATTTGTTGGGCTTGGCGTGGGCATCTATAATGCAAACCCGAGAGACACTGCAGTAAGGTTGCAGACAAGAAATGGCGTTAGGGGCATCTTGTGGTCTTTTGTACAAGGTATTGATGGCCCGCGGTGGGGTTTTTATCCAAGGGCAGGATTCAGCTACAAAAATTTTTATGTGATGGTGGAGTACAATTTTATCCATCGCCAGCGAATACGCACCGTTTATTTTTTTGATACGGCCACGGGCACAGAAGAATGGTCAACACCCTACCATTACCGAAGCGATAATTATTTCGCCCTTAAACTGGGCTTTTCCTTTTATCGTCAGAAAAAGAAAAACCACGCACAAAGTACCCCTCACTGAGCGTGAATTCTGGGTTTCATAGTTGTCATCCATCAACATTGCGGCCATAACGTAAAAATTAGATGCAGCCCAAGTTTAGCAACGGATTTTATTCAGCAAGGCTTACATCGCCTGGAAGAGTCGGTATAAAAAGATAGAGCTTGCGGTTGAAGTCTTTAGCGGAAAAAAAACTTGTTTTCTAATAAAGTTGGTGCACTACTTTTTGCCTGCTTTGCGTGTCAGGTTATCCTAATATTGCATATTGCTTAAATTTTTAGTGATGTTCCTTTCAGCTTTAAAATTATTTAATTTCAAAAACTACCCTGAAGCCAACCTTGAGTTTGAGCATAACGTGAATTGTTTTCTCGGAAAAAACGGCAGCGGCAAGACAAATCTGCTCGATGCCATGCATTATCTGTCGTTTACTAAAAGTGCCTTCAATCCCTCCGATACGCAGAACATCAGCCTTGGTGAAAGTCAGTTTATAATAAAAGGAAATTTCCAAGTTCAAAAAAAATCAAAAGAAGTGGTTTGTTCGTACCAGCAGGGGATGAAAAAAATCGTTCGTGAGGAGGGGCAAGATTATTTGAAGTTTTCAGACCACGTGGGCAAATATCCGGTGGTGATGATTGCGCCCCAAGACATTGAATTAATTTGGGATGGGAGCGAAGTGAGGCGCAAATTTTTTGATAGCCTGCTCTCCCAGATTGATCATGGCTACCTGGATGATTTGATTGTTTATACCAACTATCTTAAGCAACGAAACAGTGCCCTGAAATTATTTGCAGAACGCGGCAGCATCGACCATGATTTGTTGGCCAGTTATGCCGAAAAAATCATTCCTTCGGCAAAGCGGATTTTTTCTAAAAGACAGGAATTCTTGACTGAATTTTTACCGACCTTTCAATTGCATTATAGAAATCTCTGTGATTTGAAAGCAGAGAAGATGACCATTCACTATCGCTCTGATCTGGATGGTTTTGATTTTGAAGAACTTTTGCAGAAAAACCTAAGCCGTGATGTGATGCTCCAGCGAACAACTTCGGGCATTCACCGCGATGATTTTTTGTTTTTGTTGAACGGCAATGAAGTGAAGCGCTATGGATCGCAGGGGCAGCAAAAATCATTTCTAATTGCGCTGAAGTTGGCGGAATTCCAATGCATTGAAGATCGAAAAAAATTCAAGCCCTTGCTTTTGCTGGATGATATTTTCGATAAGCTGGACGACAGCCGCATTCGCAAAATGATGGAATTTGTTGCTGATGGGATGTTTGGCCAGTTATTTATCACCGATGCACGACCCGATCGCTGTAAGGCATTGTTGGGAGAGGTGAACATTAAAGCCAATATCATCACTATTGAAAATGGTACTTTTGTCTCGTAGCTCGAAAATGCCAAAAATCCCCCACGATATCCAACACATAGGCCAGGCGATTGAGCAATTGCTGAAAGAATACCACCTGAAACCTAAATTTGACGAAGCCAATGTGATTGCCTCTTGGGAGAAAATGGCCGGAAAACCAGTGGCTAAGCGCACCAAGAGAATTTATATCCGCAACAAGGTGCTTTTTATCGAATTGGATTCACCGGCCATGAAAAGCGACCTGAGTTTCCATAAAAACCATCTTTTAAAAACCCTCGAAGCTGAGTTTGGGAAAGGCGTGCTGAAAGAAATTGTGTTAATGTAGCCTTTTGCAGGGAATATTCCTTAACTCCACGTTTGCCGATACCGAAAAACCGTATAATTTTGCACTCCTATTTTTCGGGAACGGAAAAAGACCGCTTGAAACGATAGGAGACAGTTCTTAGAAAAGATTGAAATCGTTGCGGGGAGATACTCAAGCGGCCAACGAGGACAGACTGTAAATCTGTTGACTTATGTCTTCACAGGTTCGAATCCTGTTCTCCCCACCAGGTGATTGAAGATTTGCGATTTTGGATTTGTAGTGAAATTGTAATCTAAAATCAGAATTCGTAAATCAAATTGCGGGAGTAGCTCAGTTGGTAGAGCGATAGCCTTCCAAGCTATAGGTCGCGAGTTCGAACCTCGTTTCCCGCTCTTTTGACATGTTGTAAGTTGATTGTTAACAGTTAATCGCATGTCGAAACTCTATTAACTATTAACAGACAACTAATAACAGCAGAATGCTGTTGTAGCTCAGGGGTAGAGCACTTCCTTGGTAAGGAAGAGGTCGAGGGTTCAATTCCCTTCAACAGCTCAGATTGGATTAAAAATTCCAAGTTCAAATTTAAAATTGAACTTGGCTAGAAGTCAAAACTGCTAGAGAGCAACTTCGAATTTGAAATATTGAATTAGTAGAAATTTTCGTTCACCGGTGGGTAGCGACCATCATTAAAGTGCCCGAAGATCTCAGTGCCACGAGGCAAAACGAATAACCCTTATTCGACAGGCTTAACATGTTTGGGGTGTATGTTTCTTAGACGGAGAAACTTGAATTGTACTTTATTAAAATCAATTATACACTTTAAACTTAACTGGGATTTTCAAACATGGCAAAAGAAACATTTGATCGCTCGAAACCGCACGTTAACATTGGAACCATTGGTCACGTTGACCACGGTAAAACCACCTTAACGGCTGCAATTACCAAAGTACTTTCTGCAAGAGGACTTGCTTCAATGAGAGATTTCTCTTCCATTGACAATGCTCCGGAAGAAAAGGAAAGGGGTATCACTATTAACACTTCTCACGTGGAATATTCTACGGACAAGCGACATTACGCCCACGTGGACTGTCCGGGCCACGCTGACTATGTGAAAAACATGGTTACGGGTGCTGCCCAAATGGACGGGGCTATCCTCGTTGTGGCTGCCACGGATGGCCCCATGCCACAAACCCGTGAGCACATCCTGTTGGCTCGCCAAGTAGGCGTGCCTGCCTTGG
>JAYVMP010000126.1:0-2096 GCA_043758895.1 Bacteroidota bacterium | reverse complement strand
AGGCAACTGATAAAAATCGGCAAAGAAGTAAGGACTTGGGAAGAGCATGAAAGCCCTTACGTGCAAATCGCCAACACCTTCAAGGATTTTGGAATTCGCAACGGTGCTATTGGAATTGAAGAACGGCTTCGTTTTTTCTTGCTCGATGGCGTGAGAAAAGAAGCGTCACACCTTAACTATGTGAGTGGTGATCCGGTAAGTGTGCCGTGCAGACTGATCAAATCCCCGGCCGAGCTGGCACTAATGCAACGTGCCAACGACATCACCATAGCGGCTCATACGGCAATGGTGACGATGCTCCATGAAGGTATGACACCGGAAGAGTTTTCCAAGCTGGCCGCAGAAGCACATGCTAAGCTTGGGGCTTCGGGTGGAACGATGGCAAATTTTGGCGAAGCCTCTGCCTATCCGCATGGAAGCATAGAACCACAAAAATTAAAAAAGGGAGACATGGTGTTGATGGATGGCGGATGCAGCGTGGGAGGCTATTCGTCTGACATCAGCCGCACGGTGGTGTTTGGTGCTGAGCCAACGAACCGCCAACGCGAAATTTGGGATTTGGAGAAGAAGGCGCAAGCGGCCGGCTTTGCCGCGGCCAAGATTGGCGACCCTTGCGAAAATGTGGACATCGCAGCGAGAAAAGTGTTGGTCGATGCAGGCTTTGGCCCCGGCTACAAAGTTCCAGGTTGCCCGCATCGCACCGGCCACGGTATCGGTATGGATGGCCATGAGTGGGGAAACATGGTGCTGGGGAATAAATTGCCACTTCAAGCTGGGATGTGTTTTAGCATTGAACCAACGATTTCCATTTATGGAGAATTTGGTGTGCGCCTGGAAGATTGCGCGTACATGACCGAAGAGGGGCCAAAGTGGTTTTCGGAACCGAGCCCTGCCATTGACAAACCCTTTGCCGATGCGAAAGCCTGATTTTAGGGGTGCATTTTAAATTGTCGCGGTAATAAAACTACTCAAACGTTTTTTCGATCACGCAATGCAAATTGCCCACACCGGGGCGTCAAGATTGATGAATAAACAATTTCTTGCGCTGGCGGCTGCCCGAGGCCGCACCCTCTACATGTACAGCACAAGATCAAAATGAGATTAGAGCACCAGCACATTAAACCTGAAATCCAAGGGATCAAAATGCTGGATTAATTTTTGAATAAACTGAGGGTCTTGCTGGTAAAAATTTAAAAAATTGTCGGCCCGCTCTTGCGGGCTTCCGTTGGGAAACAAAAAATCTTTGACGGCCTCCGTTTGCTTCAGCTTTTCTGTGTACTTCCGCTTTTCCGCGCGCAGCATTTTTTGCTCAATCACCTGTAAAGAGTGCAAGGCTTTGATGGATTTGGCCTCCACATGCTTGCTTAGCGTGACATCAATTTCTGAAGCATGCGCTTTTACTTTTTTAAAAACTTCTTCGGCCTCCCCGATTTCTTTTTCGAGTGAAAGGTTGGAAGAGGAGTTTTTGGCAACCCAATGATTGAACAAATCGTTTTTGCTTTTGAATAAATCGGTGAGGTCTAACCCCGTCTTTTCAAACTTCTTTTTGGCGGGTTCATCCATCACAGCCGCAAAGTTGCGTGGCATTAAAATCGGGAAAGGAGTTTTGAAATGAGCAAACACACTTTTCAACTGCAACCAGTAAATTACTTCGGCAGGCCCGCCCACATAGGCCAGGTTAGGCAGGATGGTTTCCTGGTACAAGGGACGCAGAATGACATTGGGGCTAAATTTTTCCGGCTCGGCTTCGATCAGGCTTTCAATTTCTGCTGTGGAGAATTTTATTTCTGTATCAACAATGGAAAAATAACTTTCCTTTCTTTCAATCCGTTGCCTGTTATTTTTATCCAAATAGAAAAAGTTGATAGCGCGGGCAAAGACTTGAGGATGGTAACCAAGAGCTTCAAGTTGCCGGTTTTTTTCTTCGACCAACTTTTTTGAAGAATTCATAAAGAGGTCATCGTGAATAACCTTTTTGAACAATGATTTTAATTCACGGCTGTCGCCATCAATCACCAAAAGCCCTTCGTTGCCGAATAGGTCATGCACATAGCTAAGGACAGCATCGGCAAGTGTTTTATTTTTTGTGTAAGCAG
>JAYVMP010000125.1:0-1626 GCA_043758895.1 Bacteroidota bacterium | reverse complement strand
GAGACGAGACGCCTTAACGAGCAAGTAAAGCGTAACGCTAAACGTTTTCCTGATGACTTTATGTTTCAATTGACTGAGCACGAGCTGCAGAACTGGAAGTCGCAATTTGCGACATCCAAAAAAGAAAAATTGGGGCTTAGAAAGTTGCCTAATGCATTTACCGAACAAGGCGTGGCCATGCTCTCAAGTGTGCTGAACAGCGAAACGGCAATAGAAGTAAATATCAGGATTATCAGGGTATTCACACGAATGAGGGAGATGCTGGCCAACCACAAAGAAATTTTGTTGAAACTGGAAAAGGTGGAGAAACAAGTTTTAAAGCACGGCATGAAGATTGACAAACATGACAAGGAAATTGAAACTGTGTTCAAGGCACTGAAAAATTTACTTGCCTTGCCAGCAGAACCGAGAACAAAGATCGGGTTCAAACGAAAAGATGAAAAATAAGATTAACCAACGTGGCAAAGATCGGCAACATTGATTTGGGTGAATTTCCTTTGCTGCTCGCTCCGATGGAGGACGTGAGCGATCCGCCTTTTCGTGCCGTGTGCAAAGAAGGAGGTGCCGATCTCATGTACACCGAATTCATTTCTTCTGAAGGGCTCATCCGCCACGCAGCCAAGAGCAAACAAAAGCTCGACATCTTTGAGTACGAGAGGCCAATCGGCATTCAATTGTTTGGTGGCGACATTGGCAACATGGCCGAGTCGGCACGAATAGCAACGGAAGTAAATCCTGATTTGATCGACATTAATTACGGTTGCCCTGTAAAAGCCGTGGCATGCCGTGGTGCTGGTGCAGCGTTGCTTCAAGACATTCCTAAGATGGTGAAGATGACCGATGAGGTAGTGAAAGAAACTCACCTGCCCGTCACTGTTAAAACCCGTTTGGGTTGGGACGAGAAAACTAAGAATATTGTTGAAGTAGCCGAGCGTTTGCAAGACATCGGCATTCAAGCTTTGACCGTGCACGGACGAACACGCGTGCAGATGTACAAAGGTGAATCGAATTGGGAACTGATCGGCAAGATCAAAGAAAATCCGCGCATCCACATTCCGATTTTCGGCAACGGTGACATTGACTCGCCCGAGAAGGCGGTTGACTTTAAAAATCAGTATGGCGTGGATGGCGTGATGATCGGTCGTGCTGCGATTGGCTATCCGTGGATCTTCCGTGAGATCAAACATTTTTTATCGACCGGGGAAAAACTTCCGCCACCCGATTTAAACGAACGTGTGAGTGCTGTGCGCAAACATTTGGATTTTTCTATCCGATGGAAAGGACCGAAACTCGGTGTGTTCGAAATGCGGAGGCACTATGCCAGTTATTTCAAATCTCTTCCCAATTTCAAACCATTTCGCACGCAACTGGTGGAAGCACCAACTGCGGAGGGAGTGCACTTAATTCTTGATGAAGTGGAGAGAACTTATTTTCTTCAGGAAGTAGTCTGTTAGTTCGGGGATCGTACTTCTCCGAGAGGTGACCTTGAAAGCAATTTTGAAATTTGAAATTATCTCCATAGTAATTTATTTTTTAGGATTAGGTAGATAGTTCGCAAAACGTTGGCCTTGCGTATGGACTAGGCTTACAGGCCATTGCTCGTTGTATCAGTTTATCACAGATGGT
>JAYVMP010000124.1:0-1522 GCA_043758895.1 Bacteroidota bacterium | reverse complement strand
GTGGGTGCAAACAAGGAGATGCCCATCAACATGCGCTTGATCTGCGCTACCAACATGCCGCTGTACGACATGGTGAAAGAGAATAAATTCCGCCAAGATTTATTGTACCGCATCAATACCATCGAAATCGAGGTTCCCTCCCTTCGCGAGCGGCCTGAAGATATCCCCCTGCTGGCGCAATTTTTTTTGAAGAGCTATTCGTCTAAATACGAAAAAAATATTGCCAAGATCAGTGATGGCGCCATCGTCCGCCTGAACAAGCACACCTGGCCGGGCAACATCCGCGAACTGCAGCATGCCATCGAGCGGGCGGTGATTATGAGTTCTTCTTTGGTATTGCAGCCCGAGGATTTTAATTTGAATGCCGCCAATGTAAAGGAGAATGAAGCAAGCCTCAATTTGGATGCTTATAATTTGGAGGAAGTGGAAAAACTGTTGATCCGTAAAGTGCTAAAAAAATATAACGGCAACATCACTCAGGCGGCAACCGAACTCGGACTTACCCGTTCATCGCTTTACAGAAGGTTAGAAAAACACGGGCTTTAGGAATTCAATATTTGAAATTCAAGAATTCAAAATTGGAAGATAAAAAGTTTTGAAATTTTGGAGCTGAGACTTCAACTCAATACATGAAATGCCCATCAGCAAAGCAGACCCAAAGGAATGGTAATGGCTTTGGGCATTCCATGTGACTACTAAAAAACAATTATTAACACATGAAAGACTTTCGAATACGAATTTTAATCAGGGTTCTTTTTTTGGCCTTCACAATAGCGATTGCTGAATTTATGTTTGGACGCCCCAATATGATTTTCGCGGCTGGCCTTACCACCTTCATCATTCTATTTCAAGTTTGGGAAATTTATCGCTTTGCCTCGCAAACCAACCGCAAGCTTACGCGATTCTTAGAATCTGTTCGCTATTCAGATTTTATTTCCGGTTTTGCAGCAGATAACAAACTTGGTAAAAGCTATAAAGAACTGAATCTGGCATTCAATGAAGTTCTTGAGGCGTTTCGAAACACCCGTTCTGAAAAGGAAGAAAATTGGCAGTACCTCAACACGGTAGTACAACAAGTGCGAACAGGCATTCTTTCTTTTGATCATGAAGGCAATATTCAATTGATGAATGCCAATGCCAAAAAGTTTATGAACATGGCCAACTTGAAAAATATTAATCAGCTGGCCGAAAAGAACGAAAAACTATTCAATGCCTTAAAGGAAGTTCAGTCCGGCAAAGGAACACTTTATAAAACCAACGAGTTTTTGCTCACCATCCAAGCCACCGAAATGCGCATCCGTGGGAACACCGTTAAATTGGTAACCCTGCAAAACATTCAAACGGAATTGCAAAAGCAAGAGATCGAAGCGTGGCAAAATCTCACGCGTGTGCTACGCCATGAAATCATGAATTCCATCACTCCCATCTCATCGCTCACCTCTACCCTGCGCGATATTCTCGATCACGAGATGATCGCCAATGAAAAAGACTACGCCTTAAAAGCCGAAGCTGCGGATGACTT
>JAYVMP010000123.1:0-7403 GCA_043758895.1 Bacteroidota bacterium | reverse complement strand
GAGAATATCAAAGGTGAGGAAGGTGCGGGTGTTGCCGAGGTGCACATAATTATAAACAGTCGGGCCGCACACGTACATGCCTACAAAACCCGGCACGATCGGTTCAAATTTTTCTTTTACGCCCGTGAGCGAATTGGAAAATTGGATCGGATATTTTTCGAAAAGTTTCATGTCAGCTGCAAACAAGTTTCAAAATTAGCATTTATGTTGAAAGAAAATTTTTGTTATTTTTTTTGTTGTTGGATTATTGACACGCTATGGATCTCCTATTTTGACAGAAAATACACACCTTGTACCGGCAACTAAAAATTATAAGATCCTTTGTTGGGTTTCTTCTAGGTGGTTCAAATTTGAGAAATCTGGAGCACGGTTGATTCACCGAAAAAACCGACCCCAAAATCACCCGGAAAATTTGGTATTTAAAAAAATGTAGATATTTGAGGCCGTTCAAAGAAAAAAATACCACATGTCGAAGAATTTAGTGATTGTTGAATCTCCCGCGAAAGCGAAAACCATTGAAGGTTATTTGGGCAAAGATTATAAGGTGGCTTCGAGTATGGGCCACATCCGCGATTTGATAAAAGGCAATGGTGCCATCGATGTCAAAAATAATTTTGAGCCGATCTACGAGGTTTCACCCGACAAGAAAGAGGTCATCAAAAACCTGAAGGCTTTAGCCAAAGGAGCGGAGATGATTTACCTCGCTTCCGATGAGGACCGTGAGGGAGAAGCCATTTCGTGGCACTTGAAGGAAGTGCTTGACCTGAATGATAAAAATACGAGGAGGATAGTTTTTACGGAGATCACCAAGAACGCCATCCTCAACGCGATCCAAAATCCACGTGGGATTGATATTGATTTAGTGAATGCGCAGCAAGCTAGGCGCCTCCTTGATCGGCTCGTAGGTTTTGAACTATCGCCCATTCTTTGGAAAAAAATTAAAACCGGTTTGTCGGCCGGCCGCGTGCAAAGTGTAGCTGTGCGTTTGGTGGTAGAGCGCGAACGCGAAATCGAAAAGTTCGATGCCAAGTCTTCCTTTAAGGTTGCTGCCGTTTTTGATTTGGGAAAAGGCAAGCAATTGGTGGCCGACCTTCCGGAAAAATTTGAAAGCGAAGAAGACGCTCTAAAATTTCTGGAGTCGTGCAAGGGCGCGAAGTTCGGTATTGGCGATTTGCAAAAGAAACCCGCCAAGAAATCGCCTGCACCGCCATTTACTACCTCCACCTTGCAACAAGAGGCTGGAAGAAAATTAGGCTTCTCCGTTTTGCAGACCATGGTCGTTGCTCAAAAACTCTACGAGGCCGGGAAAATTTCCTATATGCGTACCGACTCGCTCAATCTATCGGATGAGGCAACTGCCGGGGCAACAAAACAAATCAACTCTGCTTACGGCAAAGAATTTGTGCATGTACGCAAGTTTAAAACCAAATCAGCGGGGGCGCAAGAAGCACACGAAGCAATTCGACCCACTGATTTTTCGGTAATGGATCCAGGTGGTGACCGCAACGCACAGCGGCTTTATGAATTGATTTGGAAACGCGCCATCGCCTCACAGATGGCCGATGCGGAGTTGGAGCGGACTACAGCTACCATTACAATATCCACCAATCCGCGCACACTTAGCGCGCAAGGCGAAGTGGTGAAGTTCGAAGGGTTTCTGAAAGTGTATCTCGAATCAAAAGATGAGGAGGAGGATGAAGAGAACAGCAAGGTGCTGCCACCCTTGACGGTAGGACAAAATTTGGATTTGGATCAACTCTCGGCCGCACAAACCTTTTCGCGCCACCCCGCACGCTATTCTGAGGCAAGCCTGGTGAAAAAGTTAGAAGAGCTCGGCATCGGTCGCCCATCCACCTATGCACCAACAATTTCTACGGTGCAAAAGCGGGGCTATGTGGTGAAAGAAAGTCGTGAAGGAGAAGAGCGAAAATACCAGGTGCATATCCTGAAACAAAATAAAATAGCTTCGAAGAGCGAGACTGAAATAACCGGTGCAGAGAAAAATAAATTGTTTCCAACCAATATTGCCATGGTCGTCAATGACTTTTTGGTGGAACATTTCCCCGACATCACCAACTACTCGTTCACAGCCGAGATTGAACAGGAGTTTGATGAGATCGCGAGTGGTAAATTGAAATGGCAAAAAATGTTGGATGGTTTTTATAGACCATTTCATAAAACGGTTACCAAAACAGAGCTGGTGGAGCGCTCTTCTGTGCAAAACAAGAGTCGTGAGTTGGGAGTTGACCCCAAGTCAGGGAAAAATGTGTATGTGAAGCTCGGCAAGTTTGGCGCCTACATTCAGGTAGGCGAGAACCCGGACGACAATGGTGGGGAGAAACCTAAATTCGCCAGCCTGCGCACGGGCCAGTTTATTGAAAACATTAAATTGGAAGATGCCCTGGAGTTGATGAAGATGCCGCGCGACCTCGGCACGTTCGAGGAGTTGCCCGTGGTAGCCAACATCGGAAGATTTGGGCCTTATGTGTTGCACAACAAAAAATTTGTTTCCATCCCGAAAGGAGAGGATCCTTATATTATTACTCCTGATCGTGCCATAGAATTAATTCAAGCCAAGCGCGAAACCGATGCGAACAAGACGATAAAACTCTTTGACGAAAACCCCGACATCCAGATTTTAAATGGGCGCTTCGGCCCTTACATTAAAGCCGGAAAGAAAAACGTGAAAATCCCTAAAGGCAAAGAGCCCGCTGAACTCACGCTCGAAGAATGTGTTACCCTCGCTGCGAACGCACCTGAGAAAAAAGGGAGGTTTGGTGGTTTTAGGAAGAAGAAGGCAGATTGAAATTAAAGTGTAAGGTTGGATCAATTTTCTTAAGGTGACATCAATTTTTCGATTACATTCGCTCAAATAACTATTCAATTCATGAAAAAAATACTGGTTGTTTCTTTTATGATTTTACTTGCTTCTTGCCAGAAGCACGAAGTATCATTTCATACTCCAGGTAGCTCTGGAGTTACAGTTGCGGGTGGTAATGGATTTGGAAGTTCGTCAAATCAATTTGAACAGCCAGTGGGAGTTTTTGTGGATAACAACGGAAATATTTTTGTTGCCGACTCGTATAATCATAGAATTCAGAAATGGACGCCTAATGCGACTTCAGGCACAACAGTAGCCGGTGGTAACGGGAATGGATCAGCAGCGAATCAACTTTCTTACCCAGTTTCAGTATTTGTTGATAACGAGTCAAATATTTATATATGTGACTATGGGAATAACCGAATACAAAAATGGTCTAAAAATGCTACGTCAGGAGTTACGCTGGCTGAAGGAAATGGCGGAAGCGCATTTGCTCTGCTGTTGGGTTCACAGGGAATTTTTGTCGATAAAACTGGAAATATCTTTATTGCAGACTATGGAAATTATCGAGTTCAAAAATGGACTCCAGGAGCGACTACTGGAATAACTGTAGCAGGAGGAAACGGCCAAGGCTCAAATGCTAATCAATTTTACTCAGTTCAGGGCTTCACTTTAGATGCAAACGGCAATATTTATGTACTTGACGCGGGAGCCAATGGTGGTGGTCGGGTTCAGAAATGGTCACCTGGTGCTTCTGAAGGAATAACTGTAATTGAAAATAATGGCGCTGGAAGTGATTTAAAAACATTAGGGACTCCTGTGGCAATATACTTAGATGCTAAGAACGGTATATATATTACTGATACTAACAACAGCCGAATTGTGAAATGGAGTATTGGCGCCACTTCAGGAGTCATAGTAGCTGGAGGTACACCGGGAAATGGCAGTAACCAATTACTTTTCCCATCAGGATTATTTATTGATGGACAAGGCTATATTTACATTTCGGATAGGGCTAACAACCGGATACAAAGATGGTAATAAAGGGGTTGACCATTTTACAGATCAACCCTCTCAATAATCTTATTTCGGCTGGTTCAGATTAATGAACGGAGTATTTTGTCTGCTGATCTGCGTTCAATGTTGAATGAAGAATTCCTTTTTCCTGAGAATTTCGCGAGCTGCCGATAGCTTTATTTCGATGACTTCAGTTCCGTTCATTTTTCCAATGCAAAAATTATTTCCTTTCTGCATTGGAAAAAGCTTGAGTTCGTAGGTTCGATTGGCAATATCCTGAACAATAATTTTTACAAAAGAAGTTTGCGATGTGAGGCTGTCGTATTCCTTAGCTTGATCGACTGTTAAAATCTTTTCAGCACGCAATAGTGAAATGGCATCAAGATAGTTATTGAGTTTTGTAGTATCTACCGATGTAATTCCATCAATACCAAAAAATTTATCTTTAAAAGAAACCTTGAAGTTTTGCTCGGTGTCTGAAGGAAGTACTGATTTGAGGCTTTTAAAATTTTGCCAGTTAAAATTAAAGACGCGTTTGTCTCGCCAATCGTTTGAGGGCAATTCAAGAATAGATGCAACAAATATACGATAGCCTGGAATCGTTACTACGTAAGGCACGCCATCACTTAATTGAAAATAAGTTTCTGTTCTTTGCTCATGTCCTCCCGCCCAAAATTCTTTTGATAGTCGATCGCCTTCAAAACAAGAAACCTTGATTCCGTTTTTATTGATTTGCTTGCGTATTGAATCTTGCAGTGCAGTGGCAACTTTACGCTTGGCAATCGTTTGTTTTAATGTGGCGAAGAGAACCGTGATTATCTGCCGGTCGGCTTCATGCTGTCCATCTACCATCCATTTTGTTCCATTAAATTTTAAATCTGTTTTTCCCTTTGATGACTCTAATTGAATATGATCGATTTTCTCAAGGTTCTCTAGTCGAAATAAAGCTTTATTAATCGATGAATTCGTTTGCTCACTACTGAATACAAAAATCAACAGCGTGCAAATTACGAGTGCTACTAATGAAATGATCAGCCTTATATTTTTTCTTCGTTGCATATCAGAAGCGAGCGTATTTCATTTTTCTAAGATTAGAACGAGTTATGCCGAAAATCAGCAATACGATAATCGGGAGTACGAGGTTAATGATTTGCCAGAAACTCCTTTCGGTCTTTATTTTCTCTTTGTCTAACGGGCGAATCTTCACTTCTTTGTTCCGTGCGTTGATCAAGCCGCCTTCATCGGTAAGATAAGCCACCATGTTCAGCAATAGATCCTGATTGGCGAAAGTATATTGCGAAAATGGATCGTAGCCCAGCAGTTGCGGTTTGCCATCACGTGGGTTCACATCGTTGCGGGCAATGTCGCCATCCGCAACAACTATAATCTTTGTAGCCTTGCTTTTTCCAATGAATCCCGCTGTATCAATTCCTACTGGGGCAAATCGATTTTTAAATAAAGAAGTAAAATTTCCTTCGAGCAAGTAGGCAATCGGGATTTTCCCTTCACTAAAATTTCCATCTTTCATCTGCCTGCGCAGATCGTCAACGCCAATTTTTACGGGGGCTGTCATCTTGCGCGAGTAAGGTGAAGAAAAGAGGAGAGGGGTTTTCTTTACGCCAACAGCTTTCACGGTGTCAATGCTGCTGATAAATTTTGTCATTGCGGCATCGAGGTTTCGGGTGATTGGGTGGCTGGCATATTGGTTGATCAATGGAAAGAAAGGCCACTCCAATTGCATGATCTGCGGGCGGCCATCGGCCTTGCCCACGACAATCGGATATTTTCCCGACACACGGTCTTCAATCAAGTTGGGATTGATGCGCACTCCGTATTTGAAAAGCTGATCATCGAGATTTAAATTGTAGGGAAATGCAAAATAATCTTCGCGCGAAGCACTGTCCATATTGGCCTCCAGCCGATCAAGGAGTAATAAAACTTTTCCACCGTGCATGATGTATTGATCGAGTTTGTATTTGTCGGTTACCGAAAATTCGGCTGTTGGTTTGGCCACGATCACCAATTGACAATCTTCTATTTTTGGTTTTTCGGTAAGGTCAACGCGAAAAACATTGTATTGTTCAGTCAAGGCACTGTAAAAACTGGCGATTTGTAAACTATCCAATTCACCATGACCATGAAGAAAACCTATCTTTTTTCGGTGCGAGTTGCTGAGCTTGTAAATGGCATTGGCGAGTTCGTATTCCGTTCCTTCGATGGATTGGTTGAGTATCTCTTGCGCATTGCGCGAGCGGTTGCCTTTCAGTAGCATCACGCCTGTTTCAAAGCCATCGTAAGAGACTAAGGCACCCGGGAAGACAAATTTTTCTATACGTTGACCGTTTTCATTTTCGATCACGTTCATAGGTGTGATGCCTTTGTCAGCAAGATCGGACATGAATTCATTTCGAGCTTTTTGACCTATCGCCTGGGCCGGGTCTGTAAAAACGAATTTTACTTTATTGCGTGAATAAATCCTGAATTCTTCCAACGTTTCTTTTACTGATTTCTGAAACCGCTTGAAGCCGGGGTTAAGATCACCCTCTAAAAAAACTTCGATGAACACCTCATCTTCCAAATTTTTTAAAAGTTCTTTGGTTTGGGGTTTGATGGTGTAACGTTTCTCTTCGGTAAGGTCGATGCGAAAAAAATATAAAGCAGCAAGACCATTCAATAGAACAACAAGTGCTATTCCATTGGCAAGGGCAAGAAGATCGCCTGTTTTTTTACTGCTGAACATTGTTACTGCTATCTGTTAATTGCTATTTGCTATTTGTTAATTGTTAATCGTCATGGTGCTATTAACCAATAAATGAGTAACGGATTATGAACCTACCATTGCCTGCTTCCTACCACGGTCTTTGCACCCAACAGCATCACCCCGGCTACGCTCAAAAAATAGATCACGTCCCGACTATCGATCAGGCCTTTGCTCAATGCTTCGTAATGATAAAGAATGCCACTTTGCTTTACGGTCAATGCCCAACTCCCTGTAAGTGGGGCTATCGATTCAAAGCCCGTATAAAAGATAAAACATAAAAATGCGGCCAAGATAAAAGACACAATTTGATTGGTGGTGAGCGATGATGCGAGTATGCCAATCGCGCAAAACACCAAGGCCAATAACGCGAGCCCAATGTAAGAGCCAATCACTCCAGCCGTGTCAATGTTTCCTTTTGGATTGCCTAATTGATAAATCGAAAAATAATAAATGAGTGTGGGTAGCAGGGCTACGAGTGTCAACGCAAAGGAAGCCATGAACTTGCCCAACACGATGGCCCAATCATGCAGTGGTTGGGTAAGCAATAGCTCCATAGTGCCGAGTTTTTTTTCTTCGGCAAAACTTTTCATGGTGATGGCAGGGATAAGAAAAATAAAAACATAGGGAGCCATTGAAAAAAGGGTGTCCATGTCGGCAAAGCCATAGTCGAGTACTGAAGTTTCCGGAAACACCCAAAGCAACAGCCCGATTCCCATAAGGAATACTCCGATCACTAAATAGGCGATAAGGGAGTTGAGAAAACTATTGAACTCTTTGACGAATACGTGGATCATGCAGGGATAT
>JAYVMP010000122.1:0-12305 GCA_043758895.1 Bacteroidota bacterium | reverse complement strand
TCTCTTTGTTATCTTTTGCCGGATGAACAACCGTTTTCCCAGGTTGGTCAAAGTCAATTTCCCTTGAAAGCAAATTAAAATTATGAAACGACAGCCTTTCGTTCACGGCAATGAGTTTGCCTTTTTGGCCAATAATAATATCGCCATCGTAAATCATCCGTCCGGCTTCGTTGCCGAGGTGGTTCACAAACAAGTAGGCACAGTCGAAATTTTTGGAACCTTCAACCACTACTTCTTTTTCGCGCAATTCACTTTTGCCAAAGGCGAAATGACTCGCACTGGGGTTAAGGACGAGGTCAACCCCTCGTTCTTTTAAGCGATAGCCTGGCCGTTTTTCTTTCAACCAACTGTCTTCACAAATTTCAAAACCGGTTTTTATCCCATGAAGATCATACACGATATCTCCCACAGAAATTTTATTTCCATCAATTTCAATAGACTTGACCTCATCAGGTTTCCAGGCGGTAAACCATCGCGGTTCGTAATGCACACCATCCTTGGCAAGGTTTTGTTTTAACGTAATCCCTCGGATTGCCCCGTCATCAATTACGGCTACTCCGTTGTACGTAATTCCACCAGACCGAACGGGCAAGCCGATGCAGACCGAAATGGACGTGCAATGCGGAACGATAGCCACCAGTTTTTGAAATGCTTTTTCACTGAGCCAGTCGCTGAGAAAAAGATCCTCGCATCCATAGCCGGTGAGGCACAATTCGGGGAGGCACAAGATTTTTACGTGGTCGGATTTTGCCGCTTCAATCGCAGCTAAAATATTAGACACATTATTATTCCAATCAAAAGGAACTTGGTTCAAGCTTGCGCCACCTATTTTAAGAATCCGTGCCAACTCACTGTTTGGTTAAAAAATTTCCAACGCAAAAGTGAACAAAACCTTGCATAAAAAAACAAAAATCTCATTGAATATAACGAGTTTTGCCTACGGACTTTAACCCCTACGATGATGCAAGAAATAACTGTGCAAGAATTAAAAAATCTGATTGATACCAAGGCCGATTTTCAGCTCATTGATGTGCGCGAGCCACACGAATATGAGATCTGCAATTTGGAGGGTGAACTCATCCCGCAGGCGGAGGTACCCCACAACGTAGCTAAGATTTCAAAAGATAAACAAGTGGTGCTCCATTGCCGCAGTGGCGCGCGCAGTGGCAATATGGTGCAATGGTTGGAGAAAAATCACGGCTTCACCAACCTCTATAATTTGAAAGGCGGCATCTTGGCGTGGGCAAAAGAGATTGATCCGAATATGCCCACATATTAATCCAGAAAATGAGGTATCTTTATTCATGGCAATAGAAATGATCTCAAGAATCGGAAGGCTCAGCGCTTTATCGCTTGCTTTCATTTTGCTGATGGCATGTGCTTCAACTAGCTCCACCGGCTATAAACCGAAATACAAGAAGCCCAATCCCAACAAACCGATGCCTTGTCCCCTAAAAGATTGTTAAGATGCGCAAAATCATCCTGGCGATTGATGGCTATTCGGCCTGTGGCAAAAGCACCACGGCAAAAAATGTGGCCACTATTTTTGGGTACCACTACATCGACTCCGGGGCGATGTACCGTGCAGTGACACTGTATTTTTTAGACAACCACATTTCCATCACCAACCCGAAAGAGATCGACAAGGCGCTAGCACAAATCCACCTTTCCTTTCACCTCAACGCGCATGGCGTTACTGAGATTTTTTTGAATGGCGTGAATGTGGAAAGGAAAATCCGCAAGATGCGCATCTCCGAAAATGTGAGCCTGGTAAGCACCATCAAAGAAGTGCGCCAGGCGATGGTGGCACAACAACGAAAACTCGGCAAAGATAAAGGCATTGTGATGGATGGCCGCGACATCGGCACCGTGGTTTTTCCGGCTGCGGAACTAAAACTTTTTCTCACGGCCGATATTCAAGTGCGCGCTTCGCGCAGGCAGCACGAACTGTTGGAGCGTGATAGCCTCATCGATTTAGATACCATCATGGCCAACATCACCGAGCGCGACCGCATCGACAGCACACGCAAGGAAAGCCCGCTCCTGAAAGCCCTTGATGCCATTGAAATGGACACTACCCACATGACCATCGATGAACAAGTGGACGAGGTGGTGAGGCTGGCGCTAGCAAAGATGATCCGTAGAAAATGAAAAGGAACTATACGATTGTTGGTATTTAATTGTTTCGTTCAGAGTTTGAATTGCTTTTTACTTCTATTTTTTCTTCGCCTAAATTGAAATCAAATTTCCCCTCTGGTATGTGTGCCAATAGTTTAAAAGTATTTTCGGATTTTCGCACAAGTTTTGGATTGAAATTTAAGTAAATTCAGAAGTTCTGCCGAAATCTTAAATGTGTTTGGTTATAAGCGTGGTGATGATTTTAAATTGTACTCGTTGTTGTCGAAGTAACTGTTGCCTGTTTTGTGCGGTGGAAAAATTTTAGCTCTTTTGGTTTTGTAAAGGGTTGACTTGTGTATCGGGGAAAACCAAATGTGCTAAATGTGTGGTTGGTGATTTTTCTGTCGGTTGGTACTCGTACTGTCGTACTGTTAGGGTTGAGTGTAACGAACAGGGCTTGGCGGTTTTTGGGGATTTGAAAATCGTCCGCCCGGAACTGAAGTTGAATTTATAACTAAAATTTAAGATTGTCCAGCCCCAATTTTGCTAAACACCATGTTAGCTGTGGTTTTACTCTTGGACTCTATTTTTCAGATTCATTTGCACATGCAAAATTCTTGCGATTTCAATTTTACTGGAGCTAAGCTTTCTGTAAAATAAAATGTGCTGCCCGGCCCTAATTCCAAAAATTTCGTTATTGATTTCAGGATAATTTTTTCCTGAGACTTTGCCTTCCGCTAAATCTTGACAAGAATCTAAAAGCATGAAGTAATATTTGTCGGCTTGTCTCTCTGACCAAGTGTTAACGGTGTATTCCCAAATTTCTGATAAATCCAGAACAGCTTTGTTTGAAAGAGTGTAACTAGCCATTTTTTCTTTTAGCAGCTTTTAATTTTTCAAGATGCTTTTTAGGGTCGAAGTTTCTGGCTACACCACTTTCAATACCATCTGTTATGGCTTTTCTGAGAGCGAGTATTTTAGATTCTTCCTCTTCAAGAAGTCGTAGGCCTGCTCTAATAACTTCACTGGCATTCTTAAATCTTCCAGTTGAAACTTTGTCGTCAACAAAATCTTCAAAATGATTTCCTAATGAAATGGATGTATTACGAGCCATTGTTTTCCTTTTTATAAAAGTACCAATGATTGGTATAATCTACAAAATTATTTAATAAGTGAAGTGCCAAAATACAATTACGTCCAACGACCCGTGTTTATGACGGCTGCGGTTTTCGAAGCTGCGTCTTGTCCCACGTGGCTGAACGAAATTAAGAAAACTAAACTTTATACTTACACGTCACCCGCAGCTGGCATAAGCTTTTTGTTGGGCCCTGGTCATCATGTCCCCGATGTCGGAATGGATAGTCCCCTTTTATTGCTAAATTCTCTGTATCCAAAAACAAATCGCCATACGCAAAATTGTCAGTGTACATCTTTCTATTTGTCGTTCGTTATTCTCTGAGCTGATTTTACTTCTGTCAATAAGATAGTCACTGTTGTTTTGCCGATATTCTCAACATAATGTTTGCCTACTTTGTCACTCCACTCTGCATTGCCTGATATTTCCTCAGCGTCAAAAGGTTTTTCGTTTTCTGGATAAATCCTAAGTAGTCCACCTGAAATTACATAGGATGTTTTGGGAGGATGAGTATGAGTGCTGTCTTTTTCTCCTGGCTTGAGAGAGTATTCAATAACTCTTACATATTCATTTTCCAACAATATTTTGGCTTTGTCGGGCGAAGATTCTATAAAGTCTATTTCTGGGGTTTCAATCTCGTCTAACTTTTCTTGGTCTAAAGAGTCAGCCGAGTATGTCAATGGTTTGTTTTCTTCTCGTTTTGAATTTTGATTACAAGAGATGGTCAGAAAGCTGATTGCCGTAATAAAAATGAGTCTATTCATACTTGGTTAAATTTCATTGTCTTTGTCGTCCGACATTACCTGCATAAGTGAATCTTAAAAATTTTGTCTAAACTTTCTGCGTACCCATCATGGCTTGTGGCCAACGTTCGGGCTTGGCGAAGGTGGGAAAATAGAATTCCCCTCCGCCCGGAACTGCTGCTTATTGAAAAACTGATGATGAAGATAACAACAAAAAGCCAAATTGAAACTCGTCTGCCGGAACCACTGCTGATGCATGAACATAGTTGATGTTACATTGTCAAGCCCTGCTTTTGCAAATACTTTTGTTATGTGCTTGTTTTCAAGTGGGATCGCAGCAAAAATTGTCAGAAAAAAATCAGCCCTATGAATTGTAGAAAGAGAGTCCGCGAACCAGAAGTCACGTACGAAAAACTGTCTGGTATAACCTTCCATAATAGAATTATTATAGAGTTTATTTTTTAAGTATCTTCTCAAGAACAGTTTTAGCATTCTCTCCCATTATCTTTCCCACTTCCGTTGATGAAAAACCTTTTATTTTCAACGCACCCGCCAATTGAGGATACTGTCTGTAGCTTGACAGCACTGGTTTGAAATTTCTGTCCATATCAGTGCCGATTCCAACATGATCTATCCCAACTACATCCACTAATCGTTTAATGTTGTCCACATATTCTTCAAAGCTTTTATTAAATCCCGAGGGCCACGCGCCAATCACGCCATCTGTTTCAGCAATTAATTTAGCGTGCTCTTTTGAAATTGCACGTTTGGCAATTGGGCGATCTGTTTCCATTTCTAAAATACTGTGCGATAAAATAATGGGTGCTTTAGTAAGCTTCGCCACATCTTTAGTTGTTTGATAAGATGCGTGTGCCAAATCGATGGCCATCCCTAACTGGTTCATTATAGGCACCAATTCCTTTCCAAAAGCAGATAATCCGTTAAATGTGCTTTCAGAAGTTTGCAGATCACCCACATCATTCGGCACATAATGCACCAATTGTATCGACCTAACTCCATCTTGATATGCTTCTTCCAATAGGTTTATTTTGCCTTCTAAAAAATCACCGCCTTCAACAGCAATCAAGCCAGCTATCTTTTTATTGGTATAATTTAAATCCAGCAAGTCTGTGGTTAGTTTTACCTGAACATTAGTATAAGCAGATTTAACTTGATTGAGTTGGCGTTTGTATTCTTTCCAAGCATCTCCCGGTGAATATTTCCCTGCTACATTTATTCCTGTAGCGCCCAGTTTTATAAGCGGAGCATCGGCAATCAATGTTATGAAAGCGCTTGTTACATTGCCGGCTACCATTTCGGCAAGGGTTTTGTTAAGTGCCTCCTCTGAATCAAATGCTGGAAATCCTGTTGCGAACGAAAAGCCCGGATGACAATGGAAATCGAAATAAATAGATCGATCGGCAGAGGAGGTGGATGAACCAAATAAATTGTTAATGGATAAGATCGAAGTACCAGCTGCGATAAGCACTGTGTTTTTTAAGAATTCTTTTCTTGATTGCATAGTTATCTTTTATGAACCGTAAGTTAGATAGAATTTAAAATATGTAAAAAGGAAACTACTCCTACAAGCCAGCGCGAGCAAAGATTTAGTCGGCAGAAAATTCTCCGTGAGCAAAACTGTCAGCGGTGGAGTTGGCGGAGATAGCACATAACGTTTGTGTTTCTGCAGTGGTGCGCTTTCGAAGCCGCGTCCTGTCCCACGAAACCAAGCGTAGAACGAAGATAAAAACTTATAGCTTAAACCGAGCCCCACCATTGAACATTTTGTTGGCGGTTCGTGCCGTTTAGTAGGACTGTATCAAAACGTCAGTCGGTATATTTAATTTTTCGTGGAGCTGTCTAATCATGTCCAACGATAACTTTCTCTTTTTACTCAATATTTCACTTGCTCTACTTTTAAGTCCAACGACTTTAGCTAAATCTGTTTGAGTATAACCCAGCTGTTCCATTCTGAATTTTATTGCTTCAATTGGGTCGGGTAAGTCAATTGGAAAATGTTCGTTTTCATATTGGTCAATCAATATGCCCAATATTTCAAGTTCGTCTCCTTCTTTAGTTCCTTTTTTAGCGTCAAAAATTATCTCAAGCCTGTCCAATGCTTGTTGGTAGTCCTTTTTAGTCTTTATCAGTTTTAAGTTCATAGTCGTCAAATTTTAGTCGCGTCAATCCTGTCGTATTCCTTATGAGTTCCAATAAATCGTATCCACATCATTTGATAGTGAAAATTAATCTTAGCAATTAGTCGGTAGTTATTTCCTTTTATGTTGAAAACAACTCGGTTGTCCCCGAGAACACTTGCTGTAAGATACTCTTTCTTTATTTCATTGGTACTTTTCCACTCGCTCTTTTCAGATTCTCGATACCAGGATTTAAGTTGTTGTTCGCAGTCCGAATGTTTAGTCCAAAACTCTCGGAGTACCTTCTTTGCAATTACTCTCAAGTACTAATCTTTTGTCAAAGGTGCGGTAAAGTTCCCGTATTGGGAAATATTATTTGAAATATTTTCTTTGATTTTTGGTCGTCTTCGAGGCATGACGCGCAACGGTTCAGGGCTTGGCGTTGTTGGGGGATTTGAAAAACGTCCGCCCGGAACTGAAGCCCAATTGAAAAACTGATGATGAAGATAACAACAAAAAGCTAAATTGAAAAACGTCTGCCCGAACTGAAGATGCCATGTTGCTGAAGATGAAGTTACAACGTCCTGCCCCAATAACGCCAAACCCGTGTTAGTGGCTGCCCTTCCGTCTTCCATGTCGGTCAGTTTGGTTTATTATTATATTCTAAATTCCCTTTCGCAAGATTATGTGTCTCGCAAAGCACTTGTAAATTTTCTAAAACTGTCTCGCCACCTTTTGACCATGGTTGAATGTGGTCAAAGTGAATATTGTCACCAGTCACAGTAATCCCGCAAAGTCTACATTTATTTCCGTCACGCATTAATACTTGAACTTTCAGTCTCTCACTTGGAATTCGTTTTGTCTTATGTCTAAAAATTGGTTCGTTGTCCTGAATTGTATCAGAAGAAATTTCTTCGGGTTCAACAGTCTGCATTTCCGAATTGTCGTCATTATTTGAGTTAATGAATTCAATAAAGGCGATAAGTCCTTTTCTCCAAGTTCCGAAACGTCTACCATAAGGTTTAACCGAGTATTTAGAAAGCGGTTGTCGCATCTCTCTATGTGTCGGTTGTCGGCCAAGACTTATCCAAACCTTTTCAATGTTTTCAAATAATTCTTTATCAGAAATATTTAAACTCAAAGCTGCTTCTACCCCCGCTTTTTTAAGTGCTTTATTCCAAGACCCCAATCTTCTGTGTATTGTCCCTGAATTATATTTTCCAGCCTCGTCATATTCTCTTGAAGTCAGGACACTCTTGCCAAGTTTTGCAGCAACTTTTTTGATGTCGTCTAATAAGTCCTCCTCAGGAACATTGTAATGAAAGTCGTTTAATTTATATTCCATAGTCTTTTGTCAGGGTTGCCACTAACTCCTAAATATACGCAACCTTATTGCGTCAATCCACCCAAATATGGGTAGATTCATGCACCGTAATGGGTTCAAATGGTTTTATCTCCAAGTAGCGTAAACAACAATAGTACCGATCGGTTTTAAAACGCTTGTTTGGAAAGGCGAATTAAGGATTTGCCATCTGAGATTTATTTCACCCCGTACCGATCCATCAAAAATACAAGGGCAGCCATGGCGGCAGCCCCCATCTCCAATTCCCGTTTATTCACCTTGTCAATGGTATCAACGGGTGTATGGTGGTAATCAAAGTAGCGCTGTGAGTCGGGCAGGTAGCCGATCAAGGCTGTACCGAGCGAGGCCATTGGCCCAATGTCAGCGCCACCTCCGGGATGATCAAAATCGGTGAGGCCGTAGGCTTCCAGCATGGGTTTCCAACTTTTGATTTTATTTTTCACCGCATCAGGGGCGGTCATCGTAAAGCCGCGTGGCGTAAAGCCGCCTTCATCCGATTCGATAGCGGCAATGTGATTTTCTTTTGTCGCTTTCGCCACCTCCGCATATTTCAATCCCCCACGCAAACCGTTTTCCTCGTTCATGAACATCACCGCCCGCAGCGTTCGTTTGGGCTTGATGCCGAGTTCTTTAAAAAGCCTGAGTACTTCGATCGACTGCACGCAGCCAGCTCCGTCATCGTGCGCACCTTGAGCGAGGTCCCACGAGTCAAGGTGCCCGCCTATGTCGATGATCTCGTCTTTGTATTCCCCGCCATTCAATTGGCCGATCACATTAAAAGAAGGCGCATCGTCCAGCATTTCGCAATGGGTTTCGATATACACATTTAATTCTTTTTCTCCTTTTAAAAGTTTGGAGAGCAGCTCCGCATGGTTGGTGCTTATGGCCACAGCCGGAACCTGCGGCACATGGGGCGCATAGCGCAACGCCCCGGTGTGTGGATAGTCCTCTTGATTCAATCCCATCGATCGAACGATCACCGCTACCGCTCCCAGTTTGGCGGCTTCCGATGCTCCGCTTCCGCGTTGATCTACGGCTCCTCCATAGGCGGCAAACGTGTTGAGCCGTGTGGGGTCCATCGGGCGGTTGAAGAAAATAATTTTTCCTTCTGCTTTTGTGCCCAGTTGTTTCAATTCATCAAAATTTTTCACTTCAACAACGGAAGCGGAAACTCCCGAGGGCCCGGTGCCCACTGATCCGCCCAATGCGCAAATGGATAAATTGACGGTGCCCATTTTTTTTGAGTTGATGATGTGGGCTACCTCTTGCTGGCCGCGCACCCAATGCGGCACCAGCACAGGCTGCATCCACACCGAATCAAAATCATACGTCTTCATAATATGGCGGCTCCACTCCACCGCGGCCGCAGCGCCAGGCGAGCCCGACAGCCGCGGGCCAATCTTGAGGCAAAGATCGCGGAGCATCTCATACGATTTTCCGTGACTCAAGGCTTCGTTAAAAATTTCTTTGATGCCTTCCTCGTCTTGTGTGGTTTGGGCGCGCAAGGTAAAAATGGAGCTGGCAAGTAGCACGGTCAACAGTTTTTTCATCGGTAAAGAAATTTAAATTTAAAGTCAGATGAGTCATTAGAATTGTTCTTTGGATAAACAAAGTGCTCACTTCATGTTTATCGAATTGATTGGTCAATATGGCGAAAGGAAATTCAAAAAGAAAATATAATTTTAGCGCAAGTATTTCTGCCCATGCTGTAAATGCCCGATCGGCCGTTGGGCGATTGACTATAGTATTCAAAATACTTTAAACGGCTCATGTTCGATTGGTAAGCCACATCCAACACATTGCTCACCTGCAGTTGAAATTGCCAAACAGTTTTTTGCGATTGATGAACGGTCGCTCCCACAGCGAGATTGAAAAGCGTATAGCCGGGGGTTATCGTTTCTGTTTGGTATAATGCCAGGTACCGGTTTTGAGTGGCGTTGAAGTCCATTTCGGCCATGAAATTTAATGAGGATATCCAAGTTGACTTTAAACTAATTTCCTGATTGATGCTGCTCACCCATCTTGCCGGTGGAATGAAGGGCAGGTATTCGCCCTTTGTTTTTTTGTTTTCAAACACGGGATTTCTATTGAAGCCGTAGCAAAGTGCCAGTTGATTGTTGCACGTAAAACCGATGATGTTTTGTGGCCTCCAGGAAAATGTTCCTTCCAAACCATAAAGCTGTGCAGCGGCCTGCTGGTATTGAAAAGTCCGGTTGCCTTGCGCATCGGTTACCGGTTGCCCTTGCGCATTAATCACTTGGTTCAGGTAAATGTAATTTTGAACATTTTTGTTGAACAAACTCAAGGAAACTGCTATATCGGCAAAATCCGCAAACAGGCCAGCGTCTTGTTGCCAGCTAAATTCCGGAACAAAATTTGGATTACCGATATAAACAATATGGGCACCGGCATCCAAACCATTGGATGCAATTTCAGAAATGCTTGGTGCGCGGTAGCCGCGGGAGAAATTTAATTTCAAATTAAAAATATCGTTGAGCTGATGGGTCGAGCCAAGGCTTAGCGATATGCCACGAAAGGATTGACTGCCTGTGGGAAACTGCTGCCTTGCTCCCGGTGTCCCCGGAGCAACTTGTTTGTCGAAACCAGTTTTTGGATCAATGCCGGAATACAAATTGGAAGTATGGATAATCCTTGCGTCAAACCGCCCTCCGCCTACCACCATCCACTTTTCTTTTTTCCATTTGCTTACTACAAATGCACCGAAGTCGGTGAGGTTATAATCCGGAACAGGAAAATTGCTGGCCTCTTTATTCTTGTTGTTTTGAAACATACCGTTCATTCCCAGAGAAGTTTCCATGTTCAAAATTTCGGGCACATTGTAACGAACGTTGTAGTTTAAGGTATTGAGCCGGAGATGGGTGCCCGGCTGCCCTGTGGCCGTGGGGTGATTAAATTCCCTTCGGATGTTTTGTGTGAAGGCAACCAGAAAATTTACATCCCCATAGCCAAGATGGTAATGGTTGGTGGCATAGATTCGGTAGTGCTGGATGTGTTGGTGCAATGGGCTTAATGCGAATGAATTCAATTCTGCATTCGAAACAATGGGCCTGCTTTTAATATTATCCTGATCGCCTTCATAGATTTGCTTTGTAAATTTTCGGGTGAGCGAATCTCGGCTGCCATCGGGAATGCCCTGCAGGTTGTCGTACAGCGTAAGATTGAAATGGGTAAACCCATTGGTGCTTTTGTAGCCCACCATTGCCGAAAGGTTTTTTTCTTGAAAACCCGTATTGAAAACCCGGCCATCAATTTTGTTGGTGTAGTTTCTTGCGATGCGGTAGGTGCCACGCACAATCCAAAGCCAATGCTGCGTGCCGGAAGAAACCCGAAACCCGTTTCCGATCAGCCCGTTGTTGCCTTGGTATTCAGAAAGGATTCGTCCATTGATTTTTCCGTCCGATGCTTTAGGGAGGTAAGGCAACAAGCTCACCACTCCGGCCATTGCGTCAGAGCCATAGACCAAGCTCGCGGGTCCTTTGATCACTTCTGCGCGGTCGATATTGTAGTTGTCGATTTCGAGTCCGTGTTCACCGCCCCACTGCTGGCCTTCCTGACGAACGCCATCGTAAATAGTCAGTACCCTGTTGAAGCCCATGCCTCTAATAAATGGCTTTGAAATGTTGGGTCCGGTTTTCAAGGAGCTCAAACCAGGCGTGTTCTTCGCCAATACATCGATGATGTTATTTTCATTAGATCGATCAATCATTTTAGAGGTGACCACACTGACCGAAATCGGGTTTTGCTTGATCAGCGTTGCTTTTGAAACTGCAGTGATTACCACCTCGTCTAAAATCTTATGGTTGGGAGTCAATAGAATCTCGTGAACGGATTTTGCACGCACGCTTAAAATGGTATCGTTTCGATAACCGAGGTAGGAGAAGACAAGGCGGTCATTTTCCTTCACATTCAGCGTAAACCTTCCATTTAAATCAGTAGAGCTGCCGGTGCTCGCGTTTAGCACAAATATAGTGCACCCGATGAGCGACTGTTTCGTTTCCTTGTCTTTCACCGTTCCCGTAATGGTATTTTGTGCATACCCATAGCTGTAAAACACAACTCCTAAAAGTGTGAGATAAATTTTCATAAATATTTTAGACAAGTCTAAATAAAATTTTAGTTATATAAAAATAATAAAATCAGAAGAAATTAAAAAGAGCCAGCCAACAGGCTGGGCTGAGTCAACGTAAAACAAGTTTGCTTAGCGAAGAGAAACGGGAGGTGCTCGACCTTGGGAACAGGAAACAGCCGCCCGGTTGGGGCAGACGGGTGATTGATCGTTGTGGGAAATAAAAGGGGAGTGATCAGCAAAATTAATCGTTGTGCCAATGAAGGCATTATTAAAAACATCAACCGCACAAACCTTGCAGTGCTCACCGTGCGCTTGCACTCCGGCCGCACCACCTTTCAACGGTTTGGTGATCGATTTTAGTTGATGGACATCATGGTTTTTGTGAAAGAAATTTACAGCGACCTGGGCAAAGAGCAGCGATCCAACGAGGATAAGTGATGAGGCAATGTGGGCCGTCTTTGATTTCATTCAAATGCAAAAATAGTAATTCAAATCAATTTTCAGTGTCCATTGTTCTGCAAGGTGCAATCCAAATTCGTGGGTTTCACGAAATGTTCTCATTTGAACCGAATGTTTAATATTAATTTTGAGTGTTGGATACAATGTCGTTTCATTAAGTCATTTTTGATGATTTCACCTCCTCTACCAATGAACTCGATTTTAAAACCTCAGCCCCCTCTCCACAGGCGAGGGGGTGACTGTTCCTATTGAATTTCCT
>JAYVMP010000121.1:0-11113 GCA_043758895.1 Bacteroidota bacterium | reverse complement strand
AAACAAAGACCATAACCACACTGGCTAAGATATTCTTGACCGAAAACAAACTTTTCTTGGTTTTCATTTGAGGTTTCGTGTTTTTTGTTGGCTTAGAGTAGGCTTGCTGCTCAAAGTTTAAGGCTAAATAAAAAATGTACTCCTTGATTGTTAAATCAACTAACTCCATTTGGTCAATGAAAACACTTGTCTTAATGGCAACAATTTGCGCTTTGGTAACTTCTGCCAGTGCCCAGCTAAAAATCGCAAAGTTAAAATATAATGGCGGAGGTGATTGGTATGCCAACAAAACGGCCCTCCCTAACCTAATTAAGTTTTGCAATCAGGAAATTGGCACGTCCATTCAGGCAGAGGAAGACGTAGTCGAGGTGAGCAGCCCGGCACTTTTTGACTATCCTTATGTGTACATGACAGGTCATGGCAACGTGGTTTTCTCAGTGGAAGAAGCTGAGAACCTTCGAAACTATTTAATGGCTGGTGGTTTTTTGCACGTGGATGACAACTACGGCTTGGATAAATTTTTTCGGTTGGAGCTAAAGAAAGTTTTTCCGGAATTGGAATTAGTCGAGATTCCCTTCAACCATTCCGTGTATCACCAGAAATTTAATTTTCCAAAAGGCCTTCCTAAAATCCATGAACACGATGGCAAACCTGCTCAAGGCTTTGGTATCTTTTACGAAGGCCGGTTGGTTTTGTTCTATTCCTACGAATGCGATTTAGGAAACGGCTGGGAAGACCAGCGTATCTACAACGATCCCGAAATTAAACGTCAAGAAGCGCTGAAGATGGGAACCAATCTGATTTCATTTTGCTTCACCAGCAATTAAATGTTCCGCAACACCCGTCATTAATTGGCCTTTCCAAGTACCTCTTCCAATTTTAGATCAAGCGCGGTGCCGCGCAGATTCTTAGCGAGGATCACTCCATTTTTATCTAACAAAATTGAAAATGGAATGGCGTTGATATTATAATCGCGCGCAGCCTGGCATTCAAAATACTTTAAGTCCGAAACGTGGGTCCACACCAAACCATCTTCTTTGATGGCCTGAACCCAATCTTCTTTGCTGCGATCAAGGGAGACGGAGTAAACCTCAAAACCCTTTGCTTTGAATTTGTGATACGCCTTCACCACGTTTGGATTTTCCTTGCGGCAAGGCCCGCACCATTTTGCCCAAAAATCAATCAGCACATACTTTCCGCGTAGCGATGAAAGTTTTACAATTTTACCTTCGGGATTGGCAAGGGCGATTTCGGGTGCTACCTGGCCAATGGCAGTTACCTTTAATTTGTTCACCACTTCGGCAAATTCAGTGGTATAGTGATAAGTCGGCCAATCTTTCTTGAATTTTTCAAGCGAGCTAACAAACAAATCCAAGTTTTTGTCTTTATCGATCAGATTGGGGTCTTGCAACAAATGAAACAAGGCTAAGGAGGCCGGTGCTTGTTTTAAAAGATTAACAATCTTTTGCTGTTGGGTTTCCAGTTCTTTTACATAAGCTACCCGAAATACCTCCATTTTCGTTTCGTCTTTGGTGGCCGCAGCCGTTTGAAATTCGGCCTCAATCTTTTTTAGTTCGGGGGCTTCCTGCAGCCCGCGGTACATGGTTTGCACTTTTTGGTATAAGTCATGATCAGGCGAGCCTTTGATATCGGCAACTCCTTGTTGACTATTGCCATCCACAGTTAACTCAATATTATTGTGGTCCACCATCAGGTTCACGGTTTGCTTACCATAAAAATTAATTCCATAAATACCAGGTTGTAGAAGGTGGATCGTCTTTGAAAACGTGTTGTCTTTTTGCAAAGTGATGGTTTCGGATTGACCACCTCCACTATTTTTCAATTCTTGAATCAGGATGGTGCCCTGTTGTGGCGAATTAACTTTTCCGTTGATGGTGACATCCCATCCATTATCAGTTGATTTTTTTTCCGGGCTGCAGCCGAAGGAAGCAAATATTAAAAGGAAGTTGATGAATAGTCTCATGGTCTTGGTTATAAATTAAAACGTGTTGATCACTCTTTAGTTGAATACTATCAAATTATAAGAACATGTATGCCGTAAAATTACTAACGATTGACCATTAACGCGCAACGATCTCATTAAGTTTCTTCACCAGCAGTTCATTGGCGGCTTTTGGATCGGCTTTGCCTTTGCTTTGTTTCATTACTTCGCCCATGAACATACTGACAATTCCCTTTTTTCCGTTTTGGTACTCTTCCACTTTCAATGGAAATTCGTTGATCACTTTTTCGATGATTTTGCTGATAAAATCGCTATCGCTATTCTGGATAAGATTTAGCTTCCTTGCTAACTCAAGGATGTTCAAACTTGGCGATTCGACCAACCTTGGAAATAGTTCCTGCAAAGCAACCGTATAACTGAAATGCCTTTCGCTCACTAAGCGAATCAATTCAGCTAAGTTTTGGGGTGTCAAAGGAAAACTGTCTATGCCAATGTTCTTTTCATTCAAATAGGATTTTACAGGTCCCATCAGCCAATTTGAATCCTCCTTTGATAGCCCGTTACAAGCACACAACGCTTCGAAGTAAGCGGCTGTTTCTTTTGTCTCCGTCAAAATTTGTGCATCATATTCCGGCAAGCCATAATGTGTCACTAATTTTTGATAAAGTTCATTGGGCAAAGAAAGCATCTGCGATTTTATTTGTTCAAGCCATTCGTCTGAAATGACCAACGGACTTAAATCAGGATCAGGAAAATAGCGGTAGTCGTTTAGCTCTTCTTTAGTGCGCATACCGTAAGTCTTTCCATCGCTAACATTGAAAGTGCGGGTTTCGCAAATAACCAGTTCTCCCTTTTCTATAAGGTCAATTTGTCTTTCCACTTCGTAATCAATCGCGCGTTGCACATGGCGGAATGAATTCATGTTTTTAACCTCCACTTTCTTGCCCAGTTCCTTTGCCCCTTTCAGCTTGACGGAAACATTGGCATCACAGCGCAGCGAGCCTTCTTCCATGTTGCCATCGCAGATATCGAGGTAACGAACGATCTTTCTTATCTCAAAAAGCAAGGTGGCCGCGTCTTCAGAATTTGTGATCACGGGCTCGGTAACAATCTCAATCAACGCAACGCCAGCGCGATTAAAATCAACAAGCGTATCCATTTCGTTTTCAAGGTGAATGGATTTGCCCGCGTCTTCTTCCAGGTGGATTCGGTTCAACCGAATATCGAGTGGCGTTCCTTCTTTTGTTCTGATGGTGATGAAACCGCCCTTGCAGATAGGAGTTCGGTCTTGCGTGATCTGATAGCCCTTGGGCAAATCGGGGTAAAAATAATTTTTACGGTCAAAAGATTGAACCCTTGAAATCTCCGAATGACAAGCGAGCCCCATTTTAATGGCCTGCTCTACAGCGAGTTTATTTAGCCTCGGCAATGTGCCGGGGTGCGCTAAGGTAATCACACCCACGTGGGTATTAGGCGCGCCACCATACAACGATTCGTCTCCATTAAAGATTTTGCTATTGGCAAGTAACTGGACATGAACCTCCAGACCGATGACAACCGAATATTTTTTTTTAATAGATTCTGTAATCATTTAAACACAGCTTTCTCCAACCGGGTAATGCGGTCGTAAGTATCGGCAAGCTTTATCAGAGACCTAGAGTTTTCAGCAGAAATGAGATTTAACTTTACGATTTCTCGTTCAACTTTATTCAGTCGCTCATCCACATGATCGGTGAGATTATCCACTCGACTTGTAAGATTATCCACCCGACTTGTAAGATTATCAACTCGGTCAGAAATATTGTCCACTCGACTCGTTAGTGTTTCCATTTGATCCGAAAGACGGTCAAACTTCTTAAGGGATTCAGCCAATAGTTCCACTATCTTATCCTCATTTTTCACGGCAGAGAATTTTTTACTTCAACAATTTACGAACTTCTATCAAAACATTGTCAAGGCCAGCCAAGTTCTTTCCCCCAGCCGTAGCAAAAAAAGATTGCCCACCGCCACCCCCTTCAATTTCCTTGGCGAGCTCCTTCACCATATTGCCGGCATGGAATTTTTTGGTTGCCTCCAATTTTTCGCCAAGCATCACGGCTACTTGTGGCTTGCCTTCAATGTCTGCAGCAAGTACCATCAACAAGTCATCAATCTGGTTGCGCAACGCATAAGCGATGTTTTTTAATGTATCTGCATTGGGGACAGTCACCTTCTCGACAATCAATGTGTGTAAGTTTGATTTTATGGCCTTCTTCGCCAGCTCATCCTTCAAAACATTGGCCTGTTGCTGGTAAACCGTCTCCAGTTTCTTTTCGAGCAAATGCCTTTCTTCAATTAGGTTTTGCAACGAGGCTGAAATATCTTTTGGGTTTTTTAACAATGTTTTTAATTCATCTAACACAGCCAGCGATCCATTCACAAACTCTTGTGCGCCCTCGGCTGTTACGGCTTCAATCCTTCGCACACCAGCCGCTACCGAACTTTCCGATAAAATTTTAAACAATCCGATATTTCCGGTAGCTGATACATGTGTGCCTCCGCAAAGCTCCACCGAAAACTGAGGATCGAAGGTGATCACGCGGACAAAATCACCATATTTTTCCCCGAACAGGGCCATTGCACCCAGTGACTTCGCTTTTGCGATCGGTACGTTGCGTTGCTCGTTCAGCGGAATGTTGGCGCGTATTTTTTGATTGACAATAGCTTCCACTTTTTCAATTTCAACCGAAGTCATCGCAGCAAAATGCGAGAAATCGAAGCGCAGGGTTTTTTCATTCACCAACGAACCTTTCTGTTCCACATGGTTGCCCAACACTTGACGTAATGCAGCATGAAGCAAATGCGTGGCTGAGTGGTTGTTTTTTGTCAATTCTCTTTTGCGGATATCAACTTTTGCAATAAAATTTGAATTGAGACTCACCGGAAGCTTTTCAGCGAGATGAACGATCAGTTCGTTTTCCTTTTTTGTATCCGTAATGAAAATCTTTTCGTTCACCGATTCAATCATACCGGTATCACCAACTTGTCCTCCGCTTTCGGCATAGAATGGCGTTTTATCAAATACAAGCTGGAAGAGTTCTTTGTTCTTTTGTTTGGTCTTGCGGTACTTCACAATTTTGATTTCGCTTTCCAATTGGTCGTAGCCGATGAATTCTGTTCTTTGATCTTTTTCAACTAAAATCCAATCTCCGGTCTCTTTGGCAGAGTCTTGTCTTGATCTTTCTTTCTCAAGATTAATTAACATTTCAAAACCAGCTTGATCAACATTTACATTATTCTCTTTTGCAATCAATGCAGTCAAATCAAATGGAAAACCGAAAGTATGATATAAATCGAAACTGATATTTGGATCAACTCTTAGCAAGTATAAAGAATTCAGCTTTTCTATTGCGCCAACGAAATCTTTACTGATCAAAAATGAATCAATGAAATAGTGCATTGAGTCATACGTTGGTCTTGATTGTGTATGTACATTTTGAGGAATAGGCTCAAAATCAATTATTCTGATTAATTCATTGATTAAATTCAGATCAATGTTATTTGATTCTTTAATTTTTTCATCAACCTTTCTTTTTATTCGATTTAAAAATTCTATTTCCTCATTCAAAAGTTTTATTCCTTTCCCCAACGTCCTCAGAAAAGAAATCTCCTCTTCATGCACCACGCGACTTACATAGTCTTCTTGCTTGTGCAATTCAGGGAACACGTCTTTCAGTTGCAGTGCCAACAGCGGCACCAACCGGTACAGGAATGGTTCTTTGAAATTCAGATACGAAAAACCATAGCGCACCGCTCTTCTTAAAATCCTGCGGATCACATAACCTGCCCCGGTATTGCTTGGCAACTGCCCATCGGCAATGGCAAAACTCACCGCACGGATGTGATCGGCAATCACGCGAACAGCAATATCCTTCTTCGGGTCTGATCCATATTTATAATGGTCGGCATGGATGGCTATAAAATCCATCAGCGGGCGGAACACATCCGTATCGTAATTGGAAGTTTTCTTTTGGATGGCCATGCACAGCCGCTCGAAGCCCATGCCCGTGTCCACGTGTTGGGCTGGAAGTTTTTCCAATGAGCCATCGGCCTTGCGGTTGAACTCCATAAATACCAAGTTCCAAATCTCCACCACTTGGGGATGGTCGTTGTTCACCAATTCCTTTCCCGGTTTCATTTTCACCTCCTCATCCGAACGCAGATCGATATGGATTTCGGAACATGGCCCGCACGGCCCTTGTTCGCCCATCTCCCAAAAGTTGTCTTTTTTATTTCCGTGAAGGATGCGCTCGTTAGGGATGTATTGCTTCCATAACTCCTCCGCTTCGGCATCCACCGGAAGGTTATCATTTTTATCACCACCAAAAACAGTTACATACAATCTGTCTTTTGGAAGTGTATAAACTTCGGTGAGCAATTCCCACGCCCAGGCAATGGCATCTTTTTTAAAGTAATCGCCAAATGACCAATTGCCGAGCATTTCAAATAGGGTATGGTGGTAGGTATCCAGCCCTACATCTTCCAGGTCGTTGTGCTTGCCACTCACACGGAGGCATTTTTGCGTGTCGGCTACTCTTTTATATTGCGCTACGGCATTGCCCAAAAAATTGTCTTTGAACTGCACCATGCCCGAGTTGGTAAACAGCAACGAAGGGTCATTTTTTAGGACCAAAGGAGCGGAAGGCACGATTTTGTGGCCTTTGCTTTCAAAAAATTGCAAAAACTTTTGGCGGATGGTAACGGAGTTCATCGATTATTGGCCTTTTATACTTTTAAATTTTTTATATATTGCAAGATTGATCTTAAAGGACAGCTCTAAAAACCTTGCCTTTGACCACCTCAACCCTCCGCTCTTCTCCTGAAGAGAAGGGTACAGGGAGTTTTTAGAGATGTCCATAAAATAAAAGGCTAAAATTAGCCTTAATTGAGGCATTATGAAAGGAAAAGAAAAGTTAGTTTAAGTTGGACCTTTTAAACCATGAGCATCAAAGAGCTTGAAAACCGGTACCAAGAGGCAGTAAGGTATTTACATAATGCCTCGGGTATGTTGCGCGCCAAAGCCGTATTTAAAAATGAAAGGAAAGCCAATAGAAAAGGAATGGGAACCACGACAGCCCTAGTTGAGCAAATCAAACCAACCATTCAACACTGATCATGGCTGAGCGTCAACCTCAATTTCGCTACAACCGCAAAACGCTTCGCTATGAGCGAGTGGGTTTTTCGTTTTGGCGATCTGGAGTTTCCTTATTGGCATACCTTTCCTTTGGGGCTATCTTTTTCATTGGTCTTAATCTTCTTCAAAATTTCTTCATCGAAACCAAGCTCGAGAAAGCGTTGGTTGAAGAAAATAATGCGCTCAGTGAGTACAAAGCAATCCTTACTTCGCAAGTAACGGATTCAAATGAATTGTTGGGCCAACTGAAAACAGAAGAAGCTCAATTAAACGAGAAGCTATTTGAATTGCCGGGAGGAGCCGCTGAGCCATCAAATGACCTGACAAGCTATCTGCAGTTTGCGGCAACTGAAAATGAACCATTTGATGAACAGGTAATTAAGTTGGAGGAGCGCCTCTACTTGCTTCACGCAAAAGCAAAAAAATACAATCAATTCTTTGCCGATCGGCTGAATGTACAGAAAAGCGATATGCCCAAGTTGCTTAGTCTTCCCTCAGTTGCGCCTGTTAAGGATTTATTGGCCGACAATTTGGTCTCGGGCTTTGGCGTGCGTATCAATCCATTCCATAAAGGGAATTATCACCACGATGGAATAGACATTGCCCTAACCAAAGGCACCGAAGTGCTGGCCGCTGGCAATGGAAGGGTGTCTTCTTTCAGCTTAAGCAATCTTGAGGCAGGCTATGGAAATTACATCGAGATTGATCACGGCAACGGGATTGTCACACGCTATGCCCATCTTGAAAAAATTGCCGTTACCTGGGGACAAAAAATAAACCAAGGCCAGGTGATTGGCCTTTCTGGTGCTTCTGGCGGAACGGTTGCCCCGCACCTGCACTACCAAGTCATTAAAAATGGCAAGAGTGTTGATCCGCTATCCTACCTTGTGGAAAGAATCAATCCGGTTCGGCACCAACAGTTGGCGATTAAAAGTAAGATTCAAAACCAATCGCTGGACTGATGGCACTTCGTTACCACTACAACCCTGACACTTGCCGCTACGAACCGATAGTTGTTTCGCCAAAATTATTTTTAAATAAAATCATCCGTTTCATTGGGATTTCCTTTTTGCTGGGGCTGGGTGGCCTTGGCTATTACAATTGGCAATACCCATGGCTTGACGAGGTCAACCGATCAGAAGAAAATGGATGGCTAACCACCGAATGGAAAACTATTCATTCACAACTAAGCAAAACATCGCAGCAACTGGCTGAACTTGAAAATAGTGATGATCACAATTTTAGGGTAATCCTTGATATGGACCCACTCTCCTCCACTGAGCGTGAAGCCGGTGTGGGTGGACGCGAGAAAGCAAGCGCAGAAATAACTTATCCGGTCATCCGAGAAGCAATAGATTTTTCTGAGAAAATAAAAAATAGACTGACCGTGGAGGCGCAATCCATGAAGGCATTACAGAAATCACTGGCTGCAAAGCAGAAAGAGTGGGCAGCGCGACCGGCCATCCAACCGATCAATAATAAAAATCTTACTCATCTTTATTTGGTTTTTGGAGAGCGGCTGCACCCACTGTTAGGTTATGTGCGGCCTCACAACGGATTGGACTTTGCAGCTCCTTTCAAAAGCCCAATTTACGCCACGGGCGATGGTGTAGTTACGTATGCCAACGGAGGCACTACCTATGGCAACGTGGTTTTTATCAATCACGGCTATGGATTTGAAACGCGCTACGCACACATGAGCCATTTTACAGTCCATGTAGGTGAATCCATAAAACGAGGGCAGGTCATTGGCTATGTCGGCAGTACCGGACTTTCTGGAGGCACGCACCTTCACTATGAGGTGCTTTACAAAACCGCGTTCATCAACCCCATCTACTTTTTTCAACGTGATTTGAACTCTTCCGAATTTGAAAAGTTGATCAAGCAAGGAAATTCTTCCACTTCGTTGGATTAAAATACCACAACGTATTTCTTTGCGCTCGTGAAAAAAATCCTTCTCCTCCATTTTATCCTGCTTAGTTATTCCCTTCTCGGTCAAAAGAAAGATACAATTACGGTTATTGGCGTTGGTGATATTATGATGGGCAACAATTATCCAGAAGCCGGGGGGCTGCCCCCTCACGATGGCCATGGCCTCATGAAGGAAGTGGAGGATGTACTTCAAGGTGGTGATGTAACCATGGGGAATTTAGAAGGTGTATTGATGGATTCGGGCGGCACACCAAAAACATGCAGGAACCCTAAAGTTTGTTACGTATTCAGAAGCCCTGAGCGCTATGCCGAAAATTTACTTCATGCCGGGTTTGATGTGATGAGTATTGCCAACAATCATGCTGCCGATTTTGGCGAACTAGGAAAGCAACATACAAAAAAAGCACTCGAAGCAACGGGCATCAACTATGCAGGAGAGGACACCAAACCATTCACCCTTTTTGAAAAGAACGGAACGCGTTTTGGTTTTGCGGCCTTTGCGCCCAACGCAGGCTGCGCCAACATCAACGACCTAACTGCGGCAGAGAAGATAGTGACGAAGCTCGATTCGTTATGCGATATCGTAATCATATCTTTTCACGGAGGAGCTGAAGGGCCACAATTCCAGCATGTAACCCGCACTGCTGAGGTATTTTATGGAGAGAACCGGGGGAATGTTTATGAATTTGCTCATGCTTTGGTGGATGCCGGAGCTGATATTATTTTTGGTCACGGCCCTCACGTCACGCGCGCGGTGGAGCTCTATAAAAATAAGTTCATCGCTTACAGCCTGGGCAATTTCTGCACTTATGGAGGCATCAATGTAAGCGGAGTAACCGGACTTTCACCTATAATAAAAGTGTACACTAATCTAAAAGGAGGATTTCATTGTGCAAAAGTCACTTCAACTTATCAACAATTCATGGCGCCTGTGAAGATCGATCCTCAACAACAGGTTTTAAAACGCATTCAATTGCTCACAAAAGAAGATTTTCCGCAAATCAAGATCAATATTGACGCACAAGGATGGATAAAAAAATCGATTGAGTAATGTGTAAACCTTGTTGATTAATTTTTTTTTACAACATTGCTCAACGATTAAAGAATTGTTATTTTGCATAAGTTATTAATGTACTGATTGGCTATAGCTGCATGGCTTACAAGGAAAAAGAGATAGAAAAAATATATTACTCGATCGGTGAAGTAGCCGAGCAGTTTAATGTAGCCCCATCCCTCATCCGTTTCTGGGAATCCGAATTTGAACTCATTCAACCGAAGAAAAACCGCAAAGGCAACCGTCAGTTTACCAAAGAAGACATTGATAATGTCCGCACCATCTACCATTTAGTAAAACAAAAAGGGTTCACCTTGCAAGGCGCCAAAGAAATGTTGAAGAATGATACCCAATCCGTAAAAGACAAAATGGAAATCTACGACTCTCTTAAAAAGATCCGCCAGTTCCTGGTCGAGGTGAGGGATAAGCTGCAATAAACGTGATTCGTTAATTGTGATCAGTTAATTGCTACGTGATGGTTATCGACAAAATCAATTTTGGTTCTATCTTTAGGCTATTATTATAACTATTATCAATAATAATTAACGCCATACATGGGCCAAGATCGTCTCGCCTTCCTCGCGCTCCATTTCATTCCCGGTATTGGTGATTATTTGATCAAACAATTAGTGAGTTATTGCGGCTCGGCCGAACAAGTATTTAAAACGCCCAAAGGAAAACTTTTAAAAATCCCGGGTATTGGCGAAGTCACAGGCGAAGCGATAAAATCAGGAGGGACATTTCACCGGGCGGAAAAAGAATTTAAGAAAGCCGAAAAGGAAGAAACGGAAATTCTTTTTTATACCGATAAAAAATATCCTTCTCGCTTGAAGGAAATTGAAGATGCCCCTTCACTGCTCTACTATAAGGGCAGCATCAGCCTTGATCCTCACAAGTCGGTAGCCATTGTCGGCACACGGCAGGCAACCGACTACGGAAAAGAAACGGTAAGCCAAATCGTTGAAAGTCTGAAGCCACATGGGGCTGTCAT
>JAYVMP010000120.1:0-1871 GCA_043758895.1 Bacteroidota bacterium | reverse complement strand
CCCACAGCTTCTCCGCCTAAAATATTTCGGTGAACATCATCGATAAAAACAGCTTTGGCCGGATCTAATTGGTAGCGATCCAAAAGTATCTTATAGAATTCAGGAAATGGTTTGCGTGTTTTTTCATGGCCGGAAACTACAATTCCTTCAAACCAATTGAGAAACTCAAAATTCTTAAGTGCCCAAGGAAAAGTTTGTTCCGACCAATTGGTGAGTGCATAGAGGCGGTGGTTTTTCGCTTCTTTTAGTTCCTTAAATATCTCTACCGTTCCAGGGATATGGCCATTGATGGTTTCATCCCACCGGCCATACCAGGCGCGTATCGCCACTTCGTGTGCTGGGAATTTGGCCAGTAGTTCCTCGGTGGCTTCCTCAAATGACCGCCCGGCGTCTTGTTGTTCATTCCATTCGCTGGTGCAAACATTTTTCAGAAACCAATCGATCTCTTCTTCAGTTTTAAATATTTTTCGATAAAGATGGCGCGGGTTCCAATCGATGAGCACTCCGCCCAGATCGAAGATTACAGTATTAATAGAAGACATCGCTTAAAAGGCAAATGAATGATTAAATAAAGGCGAGAAAAGTGTTCCGGTATTTTTTTCGGTCAACATAAATTTTTTATCAACCAATTGATATACGAGACTTTCTTTCGTGGTCGGGTCAATGATCCAATATTCCTTCACCCCAAATTTTTCATACAGGTTTTTTTTTGTAACCAAATCGTGCTTGTCGTTGGTAGGCGAAAGAAATTCAACCAAAATATCAGGACTACCCTGGTAAGGTTCGTAATCTGTAGGTTGGTTAGGGTTTCCCTTAGCGATGAAAGCAAGATCGGGTTGAACAGCGTTCGTATGATCATCAAAATAAATATCAACGGGCGAGACAAATAATTCTCCAAGGTTATTTTCAATGATGAAATCATCAACCAATTTTAAAATAACTTTCAAAACCCGTTGATGTTTGTTAGTTGGTGCTGGCGACATATAGATTTGTCCGTTGATGAGTTCAGCCAATGTGCCTTCTGGGAGCATTTGATAGACTTCCATAATCGTGCGCGGAGGAGAAGGTTGCTCAAGAATCATGATCCGAAATTACAAAATTATTTTCCAAATGCCCACTTCAAAAACTTGGGCATGGCCTCAGCCCAGGTCTCAAGGTTGTGCTTGCCTTCGGCCATCTCGTAATATTGAATATCATGAAATGGGCGATATCCCTTTTTCACAAGTTCTGCCATCAGGTCGAGGGTATCATCAATCGAATCAATGACTCCATTTTTATTCCGATCATTTTGCTCGTCCAATTTTCCGGTTTGAAACCAAAATTTAAGGCCTTCCCTTTTTTTCCCGATACGAATTTGGCGGTGCATAAGCCGGTCGCGCTGATCAGAATAAAGGAGACTACTGCTGTCGCGTTTGCGCCACCAAAGCGATCCACTAAATACACCCACTTTTTGAAAAAATTGAGGGTGGTTCCAAATAATGTCCAAGGCACTCAGGCCGCCCATCGAGCAACCCGCTATCGCGTTAGCCGAAGCAGCCGGATCAATGGGGTACTTGTAGCGTAAGTAGGGGATAAGTTCGGTGGTAAGGTAGCGCGTGTACGCCTTGGCCCGACTGCCCCGTTTTAGGTAGTCTTTTTGCGCGGCCACACCATACTCTTGCATCCGGTCTCCAGCTACTACCCCTGCTACGATCACCTCCTTTATTGCGGCTTCGCCTATCAATCCTTCAACTGTCGATTTTACCCGAAGCCCTGGAATGTCCTGGCCATCGTTGAGCAACAGTAGTGGATAGTTGCTTTTACGCTCAGCATAGTTGGATGGCAAGAGCAAGGTCACGCTCACCTGCCGATCCAGCAACTTGGAATAGGCC
>JAYVMP010000119.1:0-17895 GCA_043758895.1 Bacteroidota bacterium | reverse complement strand
GTACGATGCGGTGTTTGCGCTAAACGTGGTAGAGCACATTAAAGAGGATAAACTGGCTATCCACAATTGTTATGAACTGCTGAAGCCAGGTGGAAAACTGACCATTCTGGTGCCCGCCTACCAAAGTTTGTATAATCGGTTCGATAAAGAACTAGAGCATTACCAGAGGTATAGTGCCGCCACGCTTACGGCTATCATTTCAAGTTGCCACTTTGACCAAGTGCAATCGACTTACTTTAATTTTGTTGGGATAATCGGTTGGTACTTTTCAGGGAAAATCCAGGGGAACAAAACAATTCCTAAGGGCCAGATGTCTCTCTACAATAAACTTGTCCCGCTTTTTAAAATGATCGATAAATGTGTTTTTAATAAGATTGGTCTTTCGGTTATTTGCACCGGGGTCAAAAGCTGACCTTATATAACTAAAGTTACAAATGGAACTTGAAATACGGGAACCTATGGCGTTATAATAATGCGCCTGCCCCTCCTCTAAGCTGAGCCGCATAGCCTTGATTGCCTATAGGCTCTTAATTTTCTCAGCCGCCTTCTCGCCAATCAACTCCACCAATTCTTCCTTTGAAGCTTCCTTGATTTTTTTTATTGATTTGAATTTAACCAACAACTTATCGGCTGTTTTTTTGCCGATGCCGGGAATGCTTTCCAATTCGGTAACAAAAGTATTTTTGCTTCGCTTGAGTCGGTGAAACGTGATGGCAAAGCGGTGCGCCTCATCGCGGATTTGTTGAATAAGCAAAAGCCCAGGCGATTTTTTACTGATGAGCAACGGCAGCGGATCTTCGGGATAATAAATTTCTTCTAATTTTTTTGCGATGCCTACAATTGGGATTTTGCCGTACAGCCCAAGTTCTTTCAACGCTTCGCAGGCACTGCTGAGCTGGCCTTTGCCACCGTCAACAATAATTAAATGCGGATACTCACCCTGCTCTTCCATGATGCGTTTGTACCTGCGCGATACAATTTCTTTCATCGAGGCAAAATCATCAGGGCCAACAACGGTTTTGATGTTGAAGTGGCGATACCCTTTTTTGTCAGGCTTACCCTCTACAAAACGAACCATGGAGGCTACTGGGCTCGTTCCCTGAAAATTGGAGTTGTCGAAGCACTCAATGACTTTGGGCAACTGCACCAACCGCAAATTTTCCTGAAGGATGGAGAGCACTTCATTCTTCTTCGATTTGCGCGACTCCTTTTCAATTTCTTTTTCGCATTTGAGGTACAGGGCATTCTTCAACGACAAGTCAATGAGTTTTTTCTTGTCCCCAATCTGCGGGATTACATTTTCAAAGTCATCCGATTTTAACGAAAGTGGAATGTTGGTATAAACTTCTGGGTTGTTGCACTGGTAAGTTACTCGCAATTCAGCCACAGCGAGGTTCAAAATTTCTTCATCGGTTTCATCCAACTTCTTTTTCACCTCCGTGTTTTTTGAAAAGACAATCGCACCTTCTTTGATTTGCAGGTAATTGAGGAAGGCTTCGGTTTCGCTACTCGTGATTGTCACTACATCAATGTTGGTAAGCTTGCGGTTGACGACTAATGATTTGGATTGGAAATTTTCGAGCAGGTCCAACTTATGTTTGTAGAAGGCCGCCTTCTCAAATTCCATTTTTTCGGCAGCTCCCTTCATCCGATCGGCAAACGTATCTTCCACCACACTCAAGTCTCCTTTCAAAATAGTTCGGGCCTGAGCGATTTCTTCCAAATAATTTTTCTCCGCATGCAAGCCTTCGCATGGGCCTTTGCAATTGCCGATATGGAACTCAAGGCAGACCTTGAATTTTTTCTGTTGAATATTTTCTTCTGAAAGGAACAAGGAGCATGTTCTGATAGAATAAAGTTGCCGGACTAACTCCAACACGTTTTTCATCGACACCACGCTGCTGTACGGCCCAAAATACTCGCCTTGCTTCGCAATATATTTTCGTGTGGAGATAATGCGGGGAAACCGTTCTTTTAAAATGCAGAGGTAAGGAAAAGTTTTGTCGTCTTTCAGAAGGATATTGTACTTCGGCTGGTTTTGTTTGATGAAATTGTTTTCAAGCAGTAGCGCATCAAACTCGGTATTGGCCAGCGTAAATTCAATTGTGGCGATTTCGGATACCAGCTTTTCGGTCTTACGGTTGTATTGTGATTGCTTATTGAAATAACTGGTCACCCGCTTTTTCAAACTTTTGGCTTTGCCCACATAGATGAGTATGCCTTCGTCATTGTAATAACGATACACACCGGGGGAATCGGGCAAGTTCGCAATCGTGCTTTTTAAGATTTCGGGTTTAGTCAATTTGAAAAGGCGTAAACGGAGATGCAATTTACAACTTGGCCTGTGGGTAAAAAACTTAGAGGAGCTGGTTTTCTGTTGCCGACTTCAGCAGGGAAGCCGTGTTGTTTACCTTCAGTTTGGCCAACAGGTTTTTTCGGTGACTGTCGATGGTGGAAACACTGACAAAGAGTTTATCGGCAATCTGTGCATTGGTCAGGCCCTGCGCTATCCAATATAGAACTTCCTGTTCCCTTACAGTAAGTACGGGTGCTTGTTCTTTCCGCTTGTTTTCTGCCTTCAGCTTTTGATGCGCATCGGTGCTCAAATATTTTCTTCCGGCATTCACCGTGGAGATGGCCTTGAGCAACTCCTCTTTGGGCACATTTTTTAACACGTAGCCATCTGCCCCGCGGTCCATCATTTGGCTGATGAAGGTGCCCGAATCAAAATTGCTAATGCCCAGGATTTTTGGGCCGGGCAAAAGTTTTTTCAGGTAACTACACAATTCAATTCCACTTTCATCGGGCAAGTTAATGTCGAGCAAAACCACATCGGCATGTTGGTTGATAAAAAAGCCTTTGCAAGAGGCTGCACTCATGGCATACCCAGCGAACTCAATGCCTGGCTCGGTTATTAGCATGGTCTGCAAGCCTTCGATCACCATCGGATGATCATCAACAATAAAGACGCGTACTTGTTTCATTGCTGGTGTGAAGTTGAGCAATGTGAGGGTAACGATCAAGCTGAAAAATAAAAATCCCCTTTTTAGGGGAGACCGTTGAGCGGTACCTGAAGGTGCACCGAAGTGCCCGATCCGGAAGAGCGAATATCCATCGCACCTTTCAAAAAATCCATTCGTGACCGAATATTTTTCCATCCCGAACTTTTGGTTTCATCCACTTGCGCGGGATCAAACCCTACGCCATCATCTTCTACAGTAATGGAAAGCAGATTTTTATCGAACGACAATTGCAACAAGGCCTTGTTGGCTTGTGCATGTTTCACCGCGTTGTTGATCAATTCTTGAATAATGCGGTAAAGCACAATTTCTCGCGTACCAGACTGGCGAGATTCTTCGCCCATGATCTGAACCACCACCTCAATGGTTTTCATGCTGTTGACGGTGTCGCAGAAATCATGCAGTGCAGCCACCAAACCAAATTGGTTGAGCGAGGCTGGCATCATGTTGTGCGAGATGATCCTAAGTTCACTTACCGAACTGTTGAGCAAATCGATCGACCGTGCGTATTGTAATTTTTCTTTTTCGCCCATCGCCAAGGTAGGCATCAGGTTAGACAATGAGATTTTGATGCCCGAGAGCGTGCCGCCAATCCCATCGTGCAGATCTTTGGCAATGCGCGCCCGCTCACTTTCCTGCACTTCCACCACGGTTTTGTATTGTTCGAATTTTTGTCGTTCGGCTGCCAATTTCAGCGCTTGTTGCGCCTGCACTTTTTCTACTTCGTCTCTTCGGTTTTTCAAACCCAGGCCAAGCGAGAAAAACAAAAGCTCAACGCTAACCCCAACGAAATAATAAAAAATACCATCGGTAAAGGGAAAAGGTAGTGATTCGACCAACTCCTTGTGAAGCGAAAAAATCATGGATAAAGTAGCAAAGAAATCCAATGAGACGCCACCCAGAACAGGATAAATGCCATAGGGCGTTTTCATCCTCAATACACGGTAGGCGATATGCAAAACAGTAAAAAGCAGAACTACCCGAATGGCATTCCATAGTAAATTGTGTAATTCAATTCTATCATAGAAGATTAAGATACCATCCACCCCGATATAAGCCAAAAGAATAAACGGCAAAAGGTGTAATAAGCGATGAAGCGAAGGATTGGTTTGCCGGGTGTTTAAAAAAGTCCTTAAAAAGGGAAAGTACATGCAGTAGGCAAGCACCTGCATTTGATTGTTGAAGAAAAAATACCAATCTCCAATGCCGGCAGAGATCCTTGGTTCAATCAATATAATGATCTTGAAGCCTACATAGCAGAGCATGAATCCGATGTAGGCTGCATAGTAACCATACTCAGCAGATTTGATTTGAATGAACTTTGAACTGATGTAGAGCAACATCATCAGCAGCATGCCGGCCATGCACCATTGCAGAGAAAGAATATCTTCAAGAGCCCCCTGGTAATACAAAAAGAAATTGTCGAGCTGCCCCTCCGCAATCATCCAACCGTGCAATTCAGGCTCACTGTTGGAAACCCGCATGCGCACCCCGATCTGACAAAACGAATCGGCAGGAACCTTAAGTGGAAAAACTTCGGTGGAAGCCCGTGAGTAATTTTCAGCTTTTATTTCAGTTAAGCACTTGCCGTTCGCATCGGTTATGCAGACCAGCACATTTGCTGTTTCTCCAAAAAAAAGATAAATGAGTTGAGGCCGTGAACAATGCAATGTAAAGGAAAGGTAGTGGGGATGGCGAACATCAGATGGTGGGAGCGGATTGACCAACCCTTTTACAAAGCGAGAGGAAGGTAAGGCAAGAAAGCCGGGGTACTCGGATTGATCGGAATAGGAAGCAACGATGGAGTCCAGCGAAAAAAAAATGCCCCGGGTGGCCGGATCGAACGCAACTATCTTGTGCTGACCCAATGCCCCGAGCGGCAAAAGGAAGAGTAGGTTTAGGAAGTAGCGTGCGAACACGATGCTAAAAATAGCCAACCTTTTTCAAAATCCCCTTTTTAGGGGAGAGATTAAAGTAGAGGTTCGGCTTGCTTTGTTCAGGCAAATCGGATTTTTTCACACAACTTCCTAAACCATGAAAACAGTAACCATTGTATCATCGCGGCTTGCGGTTGTATTGCACTCGCAGCAACCTTGCTTTCGGGGTGCGGCAAAACAATACAAACACCGGTATAATCGGCAATACCCTTATAACGGGTGATGAGCTCAACGGGCGAGGCATTTACACAACTCCTTTTAGGTTGACTTGACTAATAAATTATTTAGCTGATGAAAAATATAATCGTTGTATCAACATTCCTTGTCGCCATGCTGGCAACGCTTACAGTCGCTGCCCAGATAAATATCTACATCGCAGGAAATACCAATAATAACAGTAGCAACGGCATTGCAAAAATCTGGAAAAATGGAGTTGCCACCTCGCTCACTGACGGAAGCAACGATGGATTTGCATATAGCGTTTTTGTTAATGGCTCGGATGTGTATGTTGCCGGGGCCGATGGCTTTTACGCTAAATATTGGAAAAACGGTGTTGCCACTTCACTTTCGGATGGGTCGGGTACTGCCTATGCCCATTCTATTTTTGTAAATGGACCTGATGTGTATGTAGCGGGTGTAACTGGGGCTGGTGTTACGCTTTGGAAAAATGGAGTGGCCACTTCATTAACAGATGGCAACGATTCTTTCGCAGTAGCGAATGCTGTTTTTGTTGTCGGATCGGATGTCTATGTAGCAGGAACCCATAATCACATAGCTAAAACATGGAAAAATGGAGTGGCCACCAATCTTACTGACGGCAAAAATTCCGCAAATGCCAATGCTATTGTGGTAATTGATTCACATGTATATGTGGCTGGATCAGATAATGGTGCGGCCAAAATCTGGAAAGATGGTGTAGCAACTGCTCTTACAGATGGTACAAACAACGGAGCTGCTTATTCCGTTGCCGTAAATGCAAAGGGAGTTTACGTTGCGGGCAATGATGGCCCTGTTGCAATAATGTGGTTCAATGGCGTAGCCACCAAACTTACGGATGGCTCAAAGCAATCTTTTGCAAAAGCAATTTATTTGAGTGGCAATGATGTCTTTGTAGCGGGGAACAATGGCACTCCATTTCAACCCGGCAATGTAAATCAATTGTGGAAGAATGGAGTGGCCACCGCCTTCGACAATTCTTGCTTCATCTCTTCGATGGTTGTTAAGTAATGTTATTTCACACTTAGTAAACTATAACTCAATCACTATGAAAATTAAATCTTTACTTTTTCTCAGCTTTTTTATTTGTTTTGCGATAGGCTGCAAGACCCTGAAAAAGCTGGAACAAAAATCCAAACAAGGTTTGGAGAATGCGCTGAACAAAAAATCGGGTTCCAATCAAAATTCAACTGCAGGAGGAACTGGGAATATAGGTGGAAATGGTGGGGTAGGTGGGCCGGGCGCAACTGGTTCGTCAGGAGGGAATGGGGTTGCTGGCCCCGGATCAAATAACGGTTCCGGTGGAGCCAATTCTGGCGGGGCTGGATTAATTTCCACGCCACCCGATGTTAAGCAAAACCTTACCGATGCTGAAAATTCGTACAATAAAACCAACTTGTCTGATGCCAGGTATTCGGTGCAGCAAGCGATGTTGGGTGTGGAATTGGAAATTGGGAATCAAATTTTAAAATCTTTCCCTTCAACTATTGCAAACCTCGACCCCGACAAAAAACAAGATCAAGTAACAAGCACTGGTTTTGGTTGGGCAGGACTCACCATTCACCGGGTGTATAAAAACTCGGGCGGCAAGTACAAAGGATTTGACATCACCGTGGCCAACAATGCGGTCTGGATGACGGCCATAAATATGTACTTGAGCAGTGGTGGCTATGCCCAGCAGACCGGTGGGCAGCAAAACCAAAATTGGAAACAGATCCGGTTCAAAGGTAACCGCGCCATCATCGAATTCAGTTCAGGAAGCGGTTATAAATTAAGCGTGCCACTGGGCCAGTCTTCGCTCCTCGTTATGAACGGCAAAAGCTTTGACACCGAAAACGACATGATGGATGCCTGCAACACCATTGATGTGGACGGGATCAAAAAAATGTTAGGTGAGCAATAATCAAATTCGGTAACGCAACATTTAAAATTTTTATGAGCAACCTTATGAAAAAAATATTTTTATTCATCGCACTGATCGTTTTTTCGATTTCGATTTCAGTTTCAGCACAAGACTTCAGCAAAAGTCTGGGCAATGCACGGTCATCGTATTCATCCGGCAATCTTGCCGATGCCCGTTTTGCAATGGATCAAATGCTGGCCAGCATCAATCAGGGAATTGGTCAACAGATTCTCAAAATGCTGCCCACCCAAATTGGAAGTTTAAATTACATGGACAAGCAAGACAACATTTCGGGTGCCAACGGTTCTGGCCTTTACATAAACCGGGATTATGGCAATTATCCCAATTCTGCAAAAATTGAAATCACCAATAACTCTCCGTTGATCACCACGCTCAACGCCACACTTGCTAACCCGCTTATGGGCGCTATGATGCGCAACGATAACCAGAAAGTGATAAAAGTTCAAGGCTATAAATCCGTATTGAACAAAAACTCCAGTTCAGACGGCAGCAAGACTTCTTACGAACTGCAAGTGCCGATGAACAACACTTTACTAACTTTTAAAATGGATGACAGCTCGGAAGACATGATCACTACGTACGCCAATACAATACCGTTGCAAAAAATTGCGCAACTGGCACAGTAACCTATCAGGCGTCAAGATGCCTTGGTCAAATGACCCTTTCGTGTGTGGAGTTACGCAAAACAACTACTTGGATGGCATCTCCGGTTCAACCAATATTTTTCAAAATCCCCTTTTTAGGGGAGAGATATGAGTAGGTGTTTTTCTTGCTTTACTACAACAAACACACCTGCTTATGAAAAAAATTACCCAACTCGGCCTGCTTTTATTGCTGGCACCTGTTTTTGCAAATGCCACCATCCACACGGTGAGCAACGACATCAACAAGCCCGCGCAGTATCCTGATATTCCTCAGGCTATTGCTGCTACCACTACACTCAACGGAGATACCATTTACATTAATGGTACGCAGTACACTTATTCAGATATAACAATCAACAAAAAATTGGTTTTCATCGGGGCTGGATTTAATGTGGCCAATCAATTTAACTTGATCACGGCTATTAATAATATATATTTCTTTAAAGATGCTGGTGTGAATGACGGATCGGGCACAGTGATCTCTGGTTTCAAGGTCACAAATATTTCATTGGCTTACGGTTCACTGGGCATAAGCAATATCAAAGTTTTTAGGAATCAAATTGGTCAGATTAACATGGCATTAAATAATTGGGCGATTTACAACAATGTATTTTCAGGGAATTGCTATGGGTTAAATGGAAACAACGCCTCGAGTAGTGTGGTTATTCAGAATAACATTTTCTATTCCGCCACCGGGAATGTGAACAGCTTTAATCAGCCCTCTGTAGTCATTGATCACAATCTGTTTATCAATGTGACAGGGGGCTGTAATGCAGGTACCGCTGCTTTATCCAGTCTCCAGTTCGCGATTATTACCAATAACATTTTTACAAGTTCGTCCGGCACGCTCTGTTGGAATAATGTAACACAAAGCACATTTAATAATAACCTATCAGTTTCTTCAAACATTAGTACGGTTGCTCCAACCAACAGTTTCTTATCAAACAATAACACTGGTGGCGGAAATCAGGTTGGTGTTAACCCACTTTTTATTACCGACCCTGATTTTAACAATTACAGTAACACCGACAACTATCGACTGACGCCAACGACTTCTCCAGGGTATCAAAAGGCCACCGATGGCACAGACATCGGAATCTATGGTGGATCTTATCCTTTCCCAAGCGGGGGAGCACCAGGAAGTGGCTATGATACAAGCCCTCTTCCGCCCATTCCGCAGATCAGCAGCGTGAATATCCAAAATGCTTCCGTGCTGCCGGGCTCCCAATTGCAGGTAAATGTATCGGCTACGGTCAATAATTAGTTATGCTTGAAAAGTTAATGGTAACAGGTTACGGTTAACCGCTACCTATTAACGGATAATGACTAACAAGACCGATGAAGTTATCAAGAACACTATTCCTTCTGCTGCTTTCAGCGCAGGCGTTTGGGCAAACCCTCCAGCGCGCGGAATATTTTTTTGATTCCGATCCGGGCAAAGGCAATGGTACTTCGCTCAGCGTCACACAAGGTGCCTCGATCAATGAAAATTTCAATATCAATATCAGTTCGTTAACAACAGGGACGCATACCTTCAACATCCGCTTTGTTGACAGCAACGGGCATTGGAGTTTGTTTGACACGCGCACATTTTTTGTGTTGAATGCCACCGCTTTGCCAACCGCTTCCACCCTTAAAAGAGTGGAATACTTTTTTGATAATGATCCGGGAACAGGAAAGGCAATGGCCATCGCCATTAGCGCAGCAGGCACTCAAAACAATACGTTCGTTATCGGGTTGAGTTCGCTTACGCAAGGATTTCATCAGTTGGCCATTCGCTATCAAGACAATCTTGGCCACTGGTCTTTATTTACAAATCGCACATTTTATATTGTTCCGCCAGCGGCCACGGCAGTCTCCATCACGGTAAAAAAAGCAGAATATTTTTTTGACAATGATCCGGGTTTGGGCAGCGGAAAACCTTTGGCTATTACTACGGGCAATCCACAAAACAATTTATTCGCCATAGCCATCAGCAGCCTTACCTCTGGCTTCCACCAACTCGCCATCCGCTACCAGGACAATGCAGGCAAATGGTCGCTCTTTGCCAACCGTACTTTTTACATTGTACCAACCGTCAGCGCCACGCTGGCCACCTCCGTAAAAAAAGCCGAGTATTTTTTCGACAGTGATCCAGGAGCAGGAAAAGGAACTTCTTATCCGATTGTGGCCGGCAGTCCACAGACCGATTTATTTGCCATACCGATCAACAGCCTTCCTTCCGGGTTTCATCAATTGTGCTTGCGTTACCAGGATAACCTCGGCCGCTGGTCGGTCTTTACCAACCGCACTTTCTACATTGTTCCAAATGCCAATGCAGCAGTGGCAGCGTCAATAAATAGAGCTGAGTATTTTTTTGATAAAGATCCCGGGGTGGGCAAGGGAACTTCTTATCCGATTGTGGCCGGCAGTCCACAGACCGATTTATTTGCCATACCGATCAACAGTCTTCCCTCGGGGTTTCATCAATTGGGCCTTCGCTTTCGAGACAATCTTGGGCGATGGTCCACTTTCGCCAACCGCACGTTTTACATTATCCCGGGCAGCGTGGTTACTAAAACATTACAGAGGCTCGAATATTTTGTAGATACCGATCCGGGTTTTGGGTCAGCTACGGCTTTGAGTTTTACTCCGGCCGCTACGCTCAATCAACAGTTTGCGATCAACCTCGCTGGAGTGCCCACCGGCAGCCACACGTTATACTTAAGGACAAAGGATTCACAAGGCTATTGGAGCACCAAAGTTTCGGCAGCGTTCACCGTGTTGAATTGCACTCCCCCCAATGCACCTGTTGTTCCTGCGGTGAGCCAATGCGGCACAGGCTCGATAAACTTGGTAGCATCAGGGGCCGCAGGCACACAAGTATATCGCTGGTATGCCGATGCCACAACTACCACTGTGCTGTTTACGGGAGGCACCTACGCTACACCATCTATCAATGCCACCACTACTTATTATGCAAGCATTTACGATCCATCAACAGGATGTGAAAGCAACCGCACTGCGGTGAATGGAACGGTGGTAACCATTCCTAAGCCTACGCTTAATCTGACGGGTTCACTTGCAGTTTGTGCAGGAAACAGTGAAACCCTAATCGCACCTGCCGGATTTGCGAGCTACGCTTGGTCCAATGGGTTGACGGGCCAAACCATTCCGGTTTCCACCTCGGGTTCATACACCGTTACCGTCAGCGATGGTACCTGCACCAGCCCTGCGTCAGATCCATTTGTTTTCATCGTAAACACACTGCCCACAAAGCCTATTGTCAATGCTACCGGAGGAGGGACATTATGCGGAAGTGGAACAGTAACACTTTCGGCACCATCAGGATTTTCAGTTTACAGTTGGTCTTCAGGCCAATCCACATCGACTATCCCTGTTAATTCACCCGGGGATTATTTCGTCACGGTGACCGATGCCAATGGATGTCAAAGTACTCCTTCAGGTATTTTTTCGGTGACATCTTCCGTGCCAGCGAAACCTGTAATCGTAGTTACGGGAAACACTACACTTTGCAACGGAAGCACCGTGAGCCTTGCTGCGCCACCGGGGTTTTCGAGTTACGTTTGGTCGGACGGAGAAACTTTGCCCACCGTCACTGTGAATACAGGTGGGAGTTTTACGGTTACGGTTTCCAATGGAAGTTGCGCAAGCGTGGCTTCCGATCCTGTGGTGGTAAAGGCAACTTCACCACCCTCTAAACCCGTAATTGTGGTTACGGGAAACACCACCCTTTGCAATGGAAGCACAGTGAGCCTGGCCGCTCCATCCGGATTTTCCAATTATGTTTGGTCGGACAGAGAGACTTCGCCCACCATCACTGTGAATACAGGTGGGCGTTTTACGGTTACGGTTTCCAATGGAAGTTGCACAAGCGTGGCTTCCGATCCGGTAGTGGTAAAGGCAACCTCACCACCGGCTAAACCCGTAATTGTGGTTACTGGAAACACCACCCTTTGCAACGGAAGCACTGTGAGCCTTGCTGCGCCATCGGGGTTTTCGAGTTACGTTTGGTCGGACGGAGAAACTTCGCCCACCATCACTGTGAATACAGGCGGGAGTTTTACGGTTACGGTTTCCAATGGAAGTTGTTTGAGCCCTATTTCTGATCAAGTAACGGTAACGCTGGTCTCGATTCCTTCCCAACCAAACGTACAGATTACCGGGAGTGCAACGTTGTGCACTAACTCGTTTGTTGTCCTGTCGGCACCTGCTGGTTTTGCTTCTTATCTGTGGTCAGATGGAGAGATTTCAAAACAGATTGTTGTTTCTTCTGCAGGGAATTATTCTGTGCAGGTAGGCAAGGCACCCAACTGTTTGAGTCAGGCCTCATCAGCCGTATCGGTTACGCTGAGTGGGCAACCTTGCAGCAATGGCAATAGTATTATCGGTAACCCGAACAATATACCGCCCACCATTGCCGAAGCCACTATTGATGTGCCAATCGGAAATGAAGCTATTTTTAACCTGAAAAGCCTGATCACAAAGGGTTCTTCAGGAATCGATTTTGGCACACTTCGCATCGCCCAACCTCTGGCCAGCGGAGCAAGTGCAACGATCGATGCCAACTACGACTTGGTGCTGAACTACACCGGAAGCGCGTTTGCCGGAAAGGAGAGTGTGGGGGTGCAAGTTTGTGATTCGCTGAACAGTTGCACAGAGCGGTCTCTTAGCATTGATGTTGTGGCAGATGTCGTAGTTTTTAATGCAGTATCTCCGTTTCCCGATGGGTTGAACGATTTCTTCAATTTGAAATACATCGATCAGATTGAAGAAACTAAAAAGAACAAAGTAGTGGTGGTTGACCGCAACGGCAATGAGGTCTTTTCAATTTCCGATTACAATAATTTCGACCGTGTCTTTAAGGGCCTGGATAATACCGGCAATGAGTTGTCCTCGGGTACATATTTTTACCGCATCGATTTTAGCAGTGGCAGGCCTACGTTAACAGGGTTTATTTCACTTAAACGATGATTGTATGAAGCTAACCATTTTGATCTGGAGTTGTCTTGCCGTCACCCATTTTGTGGCGGCTCAACAGGACCCAATCTATTCGCAATACCTCAATAATCCGTTTGTGATCAATCCTGCGTATGCAGGAATTAACAACCGTTTCAATGCAACTATTCAGGATCGCTCGCAATGGAGCGGCACCCAGGGCCATCCCGAAACGTTTAACTTCAACAGCAATATTTCGTTGGTCAACAACAAAGTGGGTGTGGGCCTGATGGCCATTCAAGACAAAATTGGAGAAAATACAACCTCCGAAATTTCAACAGCTATTTCTTATAAAATAAAATTGAAAGACAAAAGGATTTTTTCTTATGGCATGCAGTTTGGCATGATGCGATTTACCAACAACATTTCAAACCTCACCTTGCAGCCCAACGATCCTTACTTTGTTCCTTATAATGTCAATCGATTCAATGCGGGCGCTGGGGCAATCCTCAAGAGCGACCGCTTCATGGTGGGTTTTTCAGTACCTCGGCTTTTGCCTGTAAGTGTTGGCTTGGGGAATGACAAAAGCATTTTGATCTATGACAGGAACTATTATTTGTTTGGTTCCTACATGGTTTACCTGAACGAGCGGGTTCGGCTTCGTCCGGCTGCCTTGTTTCGGACCACTGACAGTTTTAAAAGCACCATGGACTTGAACTTGAATGTGCAGATTGAAGATTTTTATTCGGCCGGGATTTTTACAAGGAACTTAAATACCTATGGCCTGCTGCTGCAAATGATTGTGAAACACTATCGTTTTGGTTACGCCATCGAAGTGCCAGGCTCCAAAACGACCATTCCATTCACCACTAATGAATTTATGCTTGGTATATCGCTGAGTGCGTTTGGATTTCACGATCATTCTTTTTCTGTTTTTTGAAACAAGCGAGGCTGGTTTTCAAAATCGATGCATAAGCAGAGTCGGTCAAGCGGGTTTTTCAAGTCTTTTTATCTGGACCTTGGCTACGGAGTGCCTCCATGTTATTGATTTATCAAAGCCTTTGCAAACGGTGGGGTTAAAAAACCTTGCATTTAACTACCTCAACCTTTCGCCTCCAAAAAAGGAAGGGTGGAATTTTTAGAGATACCCTTAATAAAAAGGATAGGTTCTGTTAATGACATTGAAAAAAAACCATCATTTTTGATCCGCCAAATAAAACTCATCCATTTGGTGAAATTTTATGATAGCCAAGTTTCTCCTTTTCTTCTTCCTAATGCTCGCCCTATTTTGTTCATCACTTTTCGGCCAAGGCGAGCGGTCACTACCAAAGGAAGACCCGGTAAAAATTACTTTTTACTACAACCCAAAATGGGAGCTCACCACGCCCGAGAAATCCGTTTTCAAACGGGAGGCTTCTTTTGATTTACAAGACATGGTTTTTGATGGCGTGTATAAAGATTACAACAAAGAGAACAACTTAATTAACGAAGGCTTCTATGCCCATGGCGCGAAACGTGGAATCGAAACCGAGTATTACGATGACCGGTCCATTAAGTCAACCATTGAATTTTCAGACTGGGATTTTGTGATCTGGCAAATGGTCGGCCCGAACAAAGTATATGAAGTGACCAGGGGAACAGGAAAGTTTACCATTCCCTGTTTTTATTACAACGATTTGAAATTCAAGTCAGGAATCTTGACCGGGGAGTTTCAGAATGGAAAAAGAGTGGGCACCTGGATTTATTTGGATTCCAAAAAAAACAAAACGGATGTGGAATACTATAAAAATGGAAAACTGGCTACCCGTTATTACTTCACCAAGACCGATTCGGTTGAAGTAAATAATAAAAAGGAAATCTTTCTATCCCTGTCCTCCCTGTACACAGAGGCGTTGGTTTACGATAAAGAATCCTACGCCAAAGTCAATCAGTACTTTGAGAGCCAGGTGGCCTACCCGGCTCTGTTCCAACGCAATTTTTCTTACCCGGGCGGATTGAAACGGCTGCTTTGGTTATTGGCGCAGGAGACGGGCGTTCCGGACAGGAATTTGGTATTGGTAAAATTAAAACTTGACGAGCACGGACAGATTTTGAAATCCAATCTTGTAATGTCCGTGGATGAGGCCACCGATAACCTGGTATTGGAGGCGCTCCAACAACATGAGCCCCGGTTTCTTCCGGCCATCAAAGGAGGGAAGCCGATTGTCACCACGATTTATTTGCCCGTGGCCAGCGGAGAAGAGTGGCTAAAAACCTTGCGCGATATGCCTACAGAATGGTTTCTTGATGTCAGGAATTTTTCCGATTGATTTTAGAAATGGTATTTCAAGGACGCAAATTAACGTGCGCTCAATGCAGCGGACAGTTGTGGTAGAGGCTGCTCACTGTCTGCCCTTTGTTAATTCTTAATGTCCCAAGGCTCATCGTCTTTCAATTTTACAGAGTCGGGCAAGTCCCTGTTACGATCGAGTGAAATATCAACCCCTGAAGATGGCCGTTTGAAGGGCCCTTTAACAATACCAGTGGAGGGGTCGGCATAAACCCTTTTCATGAACCCTGCCCATATTGGGCGGGCAGTGCGCGCGCCTTGCCCGAAATCCCAGGAAGGAAAATGAATACCGCGTTCATCACCCCCCACCCAAATTCCGGTAACCAAATCGTGGGTAACGCCCACATACCATCCGTCCGAAGCATCGTTGGTTGTTCCGGTCTTTCCTCCGATCTCGTTGTCTTTGCGGAGTTCTGGGTCAAGGCCTTGCGATGAGCCTCCTTTTTCTTCTACTCCACCGCGCAACATGAACACCATTTTATAAGCGGTTTGTTCATTGATGGCTTCCTTTGTTTTGGGCACAAAGTTTTCAATCACATTTCCGTTTTTATCTTCAATACGAGTGATGAAAAAGGGTTTTGTATTAATGCCCCCATTCACGAATGTGCAATACGCCCCCACCAATTCAAAAAGAGAAACATCGCTCACGCCAAGGCAAAGGGCGGGCACAGCGTCCAGCTTACTTTCAATCCCAACCCGATGGGCAAACTCGACCACATTTTCAGGGCCAAGCGCTTGCATCATTTGGGCGGAAATTGAATTTTTTGACCGGGCCATTGCCTGGCGAATGGTCATTTTTTCGCCTGTCCCTTTTGGCGGGCCATCTGAATTGGCAGGGTACCATGCAGGCTGCCCTTTGATCTTAAACTGGGGTGAAATATCGCGCAGCGTGTAGGAAGGTGAGTAGTCCTGCTCCATGGCCAATCCATAAATAAAGGGCTTGAAAGTAGAGCCGGGCTGCCGCTTCTGCTGCCGCACGTGATCGAACTTGAAATATTTGTGATCGATGCCGCCCACCCACGCCTTGATGTGCCCACTGATTGGGTCCATCGCCATCATGCCGGTTTGCAAAAACCGTTTGTAGTAATTGAGCGAATCATAACTGCTGAACAAGGTGTCGCGCTCACCTTTCCAACTGAAAACGTTCATTGGCTTTTTCCTGTGGAGCATGATCTTCAGGGAGTCGGAATTTTCTCCGTACTTTTCCGCATAAGCTTTGTACGCTTCCGTTTGGCGGATTCGTTTTTCCAAAAAATCTTTGATCTCATGCCAGTCTTCGTCAACCCACGGGTTTCGGCCGCGCTTCTTCCATTCGCTAAAAAATTCGGCTTGCAGTTTTTTTAGCTGATCGGCTACGGCCTCTTCGGCATACCGTTGCAGCCGGCTGTCGATGGTGGTATAGATTTTTAATCCGGAGTTGTAAAGGTCAATGCCTCTGTCATTGCAGTAATTGGTGAGGTAATTCCCCAGCACCGTGCGGAAGTAAGTGGCCAGCCCCTGATTTTGATTTTGAACACTGTACTTCAATTCGATGGGCAATGCTTTAATGGAATCAAATTGTTGTTGGGTCTTGATTTTGTATCCCTGTCGATAGATTTTTTTCAATACTTCATTCCGTTTGCCTAACGCGTTATTGGGATTTCTTTTTGGGTTGTACAATGAAGGAGCCTGCAACATGCCCACCAGGATGGCCGACTCTTGCAAGTTCAAACTGTCAGGTTGTTTATTGAAGTAGGTTTCGGTAGCAATTTTAATTCCGAATGCACCGCTACTAAAATCACAGGTGTTCAGGTACATGGCAATGATTTCCTCTTTTGTAAATTTTTCTTCGAGGTTTACTGCGATGATCCATTCTTTTGTTTTTTGAATGATTCGTCTGGGCGTGCTGCCCAATCGGCTTAATGGCCCATCCAATTTTTTGTCCGTGTTTTGGGTATAAAGGTTTTTTGCCAACTGTTGCGTGAGCGTGCTGCCGCCACCTGATTTGCTAAAGGTGAGCAACCCCTTGATCACCCGAAGGTAAGCCGGCAGGTCAAGCCCCGAGTGTTGATAGAAGCGGTGGTCTTCTGAAATCAACAGCGTGTTTACCAAATCGGGTGAGAGTTCGCGGTAATGGACCTGGCTGCGGTTGTACCGGAAATAGCGCCCCAGTGAAACACCATCGGCCGATAAAATCTCTGAAGACAAATCGTTTTCCGGGTTTTCTACTTCGCGAAGGCTGGGCATGCCCCCGTACAAACCAAACAAGTCGATGCTGACCAGGAACACGTGCAGTGGCAAGCCGAGAATGAAAACCAAAAACACGATCCATACATATTTTACCGCCTTGGGTATCCACGGCTTGCGCTGACGCAATAACGCGTTGATTTTACTTTTGATAGTTTTTGTCGAAGAACGTGAGGTACTCATTAAAAGTTTTTTTTGCAGCATTTAAAAGAACATCAGCGCTGAATCAATATTTGTTTGCGGAGGATCGTATTGCCATAAGTGACATTGATATAATAAATGCCGACTGGCACATTGTTCACCGGCACTGAGATGGTGCTTTGATCGGACTGTACCGAAAAAATGTTTGTACCGACCCGGTCTAACAGGTTCAATTGAAACGATGAAGTCAATTGACCCGAAGAACTGGTAGCGAGGCTATCGATCAACTGCACCGTCATAGTGGAAGAGGCCGGGTTGGGGAAAGTGCTCAACCTCACCGCGGCAGCCGGGCAGCACCCGCCACCGCCCGTTGAAATGGTTATCCCCAGGCTGTGCGTCCAGCTCTGGCCGCAGGCATTTACCGCGGCACAATAAAGTATATAGCTGCCCACGGTGGCCGAGGTGGTGATGAAAGGGGATGAGGTGGTATTGCCGCTGTAAAAAGAGAAGCCTGGCGGCA
>JAYVMP010000118.1:0-3022 GCA_043758895.1 Bacteroidota bacterium | reverse complement strand
GTCAAGTTAAACCTTTTCTTATCGCCTCACCTGCCCTCCCGAAGAGAGCGGACATTGGTGGCCAAACTTAACGCATTGGGGTTGGATTTCAACCCTACTCGGTAGGCAAGAAGGAATTTTCTATTTTTGCCGCTCAAATTTAGCTTTTTTGTTACATGGCCCTTGCTACCAAATACAACCCCGGAGAAACCGAAGACAAGTGGTACCGATACTGGATGGAAAAAGGTTTTTTTCATGGCAAGGTCAATCCGGATAAAGCCTCTTATACGATTGTCATCCCCCCGCCCAATGTTACGGGTGTGCTGCACATGGGCCACATGCTCAACAACACCATTCAGGATGTACTCATCCGCAAGGCACGCATGGAAGGAAAAGAAGCCTGTTGGGTGCCCGGCACAGACCACGCCTCGATCGCTACCGAAGCCCGGGTGGTGGCCATGCTGCGGGAAAAAGGAATAAAGAAATCTTCGCTTTCGCGCGATGCGTTTTTGAAATATGCCTGGGAGTGGAAAGAAAAATATGGCGGCATCATCCTCGAACAATTAAAAAAACTGGGGGCTTCCTGCGATTGGGAACGGACCAATTTCACGATGGCCCCGGAATATTACAAAGCGGTGATTAAAGTATTTGTTGATCTCCACAACAAAGGCCACATCTATCGTGGCATGCGCATGATCAACTGGGATTGCGAAGCAAAGACGGCCCTCAGCAACGAAGAGGTTTTATACAACGAAGAGGGGGAAAAATCCATTCTTTATTATATCAAATACAAAATTAAAACCGAAGGCACCCCCTTATCCTCCCAAGCGGGTCTTGGTGAGATTGTGATTGCTACACAGCGCCCCGAAACGATCATGGGCGATGTGGCCATTGCCGTGAACCCGAACGATGAACGTTATCAAAAGTTAATCGGCAAAAAAGTAGTAGTGCCCTTCATCAACCGGGAGATTCAGGTAATTGCCGATACCTACGTGGACAAGACTTTTGGAACGGGTTGTTTGAAGGTAACACCCGCCCACGATGTGAACGATTATGAAATCGGCTTGCGCCACAACCTTCCCGTGATTGACACCCTCAATGAGGACGGCACATTAAATGAAAAATGCGAGTTGCCGAAATTCGTTGGCAAAGATCGTTTTGCTGTGCGCAAGGAAATTGCAAAAGATTTGCGCGAAGCTGGGCATTTAATGAAGGAAGAAGAATTTGTAACGCGCATCGGCAGAAGTGAGCGCACGAACAGTGTTGTGGAACCTAAACTTTCATTGCAGTGGTTTGTGAAAATGAAAGCCGTTTCCGTTCGGGCAAAAGAGGCTGTGGCCAACGAGGATATCCACCTGCATCCTTCCAAATTTAAAAATACTTACGCTTACTGGATGGACAACGTGCGCGACTGGTGCATCTCCCGGCAGTTGTGGTGGGGCCACCGTATTCCGGCCTGGTATGACGAATCAGGAAATTATGTAGTGGCCGAAAATGAAGAAGAGGCACTAAAAAAATTCAAAATCGAAAATTCAAAATTAAAGATTGAAGACCTAAAACAGGATGAGGATGTGCTTGATACCTGGGCTTCTTCCTGGCTTTGGCCTATGGCGGTGTTTGATGGATTCAAGGGCGAAAATTTTGAGGACGGAAAAATTGATCGTTCAAAAAATCCAGACCTCAATTATTTTTACCCAACCAAAGTATTGGTGACGGCCCCGGAAATTTTATTTTTTTGGGTGGCGCGCATGATCATTGCCGGCTATGAATACATGGACGAGAAACCCTTTGATGACGTTTACCTCACCGGGATTGTGCGCGACAAGCAAGGAAGAAAAATGAGCAAGTCGCTGGGCAACTCGCCCGACCCTCTTGAGTTAATTGAAAAGTATGGAGCCGATGGCGTGCGCACCGGCATGTTGTTCAGTTCACCGGCAGGCAATGATTTGTTATTTGATGAAAAGCTTTGCGAGCAAGGACGGAATTTTGCCAATAAAATCTGGAATGCATTCCGATTGGTAAAAGGTTGGGAGATATCAACGCACCACCAACCTGAAGAAAATAAAATTGCCATCGAATGGTTTGACGCAAAATTCAATCAGGCACTGGCAGAGTTGGAAGGTCACTTCCGCAAATTCCGCCTGTCGGATGCGCTGCATACTCTTTATAAATTAACGTGGGACGATTTTTGTGCTTGGTATTTGGAAATCATCAAACCGGAATTTGGAAAGCCGATTGATGAAATCACTTATCACAAAACAATTTCGTTTTTTGAATCGCTGTTAAAATTATTACATCCCTTCATGCCGTTTATCACCGAAGAACTCTGGCATGAATTGGCCGAACGGAAAGAAGAAAATTGTATTATCGTGGCGCAATGGCCAATTGCAAAAAGTTTTGATAAAAATATCTTGAGCCAAGGCGAAGTGGCCTTTGAAGTAATTACACAAGTGCGTACCGTGCGCAATGCCAAAGGAATCTCACCGAAAGAGAGTTTGCCATTACTGGCAAAAATAGGAGCCGAACAAATTACTCCTTACTTACCTATTATCCGAAAGCTGGCAAATCTGAATAACTTCAATTTTGTTCTAGGAAGTAATGATTTTAGTTCAGGAGATGGTACGGGATACGGAGACACCGGGGCAGCTGCCTCTTTCCTGGTCGGCACATTGGAGTTTTACATTCCACTCCAAGGAATGGTGAATGCTGAAAGAGAATTTGAAGAGAATTTGAAAGAACTGGAATATTACAAAGGCTTTCTTGCTTCGGTGATGAAAAAACTTTCCAACGAAAAATTTGTGAGTGGAGCACCGCCTCAAGTCATTGAAATGGAGCGCAAGAAAAAAGCGGATGCGGAGATGAAGATCAAGTCATTGGAGGACAGCTTGCAAAACCTCAATAAATAATTTTGATTTCGCAGGCACTGATATCCTAATTGAACGGTTTCTATACATGGCGACTTAAATAATGCAGCATAATTTTTGCAATGTTTCGTTTGGTTTCCCCCACTCTTTCATTTGTTTGTTTACGACCAACTCTACTT
>JAYVMP010000117.1:0-2189 GCA_043758895.1 Bacteroidota bacterium | reverse complement strand
ATGAGAGGGTGTCCAAGAATCCGTTCCATCGTCATTGCGACCGAGTTGGGTCATCATGTAGGTTACTTCATGGTGGCGAACGGTCACGGCACGCAGTGAATCAGCCATTTGCCGGGATTTCTCCAATGAAATGCCAGGGGGCAAGTTGACCTGCAACCAAATCGATCCTTCGTCCAGCGGTGGCAAGAAGTCTTTCCCGACTGAAATAATCAAGACCACTGAGCCAACAATGATGAAAACTAATGGAGCAAAAATTTGCTTTGGTTTTTTCAAGATAGCCGATATTCTTATGTGGTACAACTGTGTTAGCTTTTCAAGCCATTTGTTGTGATAGAGTTTTTGTGGCTTTTTATACACGGCATAGGCAATCCCGGGAATGAGCAACATGGCTACCAAAAGCGCACCCACTAATGCATAGCTCACGGTGAATGCCATGGGTGTAAACAATTTTTTCTCCACGCGCTCAAAGGCAAACAATGGCAAGTAGGCCGTACTAATAATCAGGGTGGCAAACAACACGGGTCGTGCCACATTCAATGCGCGCTCTCCGATATAGGACTCCTGCAATTCTATCGTGGCATTTTCTTCCCGTCCTTGCAGAATTGTTTCCATCATTACGATGGCCCCGTCCACGATCACCCCGAAGTCAATCGCGCCAAGCGAAAGAAGGTTTGCCGGGATGTTGGTGAGGTGCATCAGGATAAATGCGATCAGCATGGCCAGTGGAATAGTGATGGCTACCAACAGTGCACCTTTCCAGTTTCCGAGGAAAATGATCAGTACGATTACCACCAAGGTAATGCCTTCCACCAAGGTATGCGAAACGGTATTGAGTGTGGTCTTAACTAAATTAGTGCGGTCGAGATAAGGGGTAATATGTACTCCCTTCGGTAGTGTTTCACGGTTTAGTTCTTCAATGGCGGCATGTACGCCTCCTAATACTGCGGAAGGGTTTTCGTGTTTTAACAATAAAACGATGCCGGCCAGTCCTTCAGAATAGTTTTTTGTTTTGTCGGTATAGCCCAAAACGCCCTTGCGTTCCAAAGTTCCATATTGAAGCTTACCCAATTCTTTCAAGAACACGGGTACACCATTTTGACTTTTCACCACAATGTTGCCCATGTCTTCCAAATTTTTCAGAAGGCCAATGCCACGCACAACATAACCCAGTTCACCGCGCACCATGATGCTTCCGCCCACATTGTTGTTGTTGTTGTTGATAGCGTCCTCCACTTCTTTCAGGGAGGTCTTATACTGTTCCAATTTTTTCGGATCGATCTCAACTTGGTATTGAGTGGTGATCCCTCCGAAGTTGGTTACATCGGCAATACCGGGCACTTGTTTGATTCGTGGAATGATCACCCAATCTTGTAGGTCCTTCAGGGTGCGGATGTCATATCGGTCACTTTCAACAATGTAGCGGTAGATTTCACCAATCGGTGATGTGAGGGGATCCAGCGAGGGCTGCGCGTTTTTGGGAAGCTGAAGCTGAGAAATCCGTTCTTCGATCCGCTGACGGCTCCAATAGTCCTCCACACCATCTTTAAAAACGATTGTTACCATGGAAAGGCCAAACGTGCTTCGGCTTCGCATCACATGCATACCTGGCAATCCATTTATTGAGCGTTCGATGGGGATGGTAATTTGTTGCTCAACTTCTTCGGCTGCCAAGCCTGGAACTTGGGTTATGATTTGAGAAGTAACATCGGCAATGTCTGGATAGGCTTCTATTGAAAGTTGCTTCCACGAGTAATAACCGAGTAACCCCAATAAGGCAAACAAGGCCAATATAAGCCAACGTTTTTGAATGGCCATGAAGACTAAGGTTCTCATAGGTTATTTGGCTGTGAGCAGGTAAAACCCGCCTTCTACGATTACCGTTTCATTTCCTTCCAACCCTTCTGTCACCACTACCCGGTCACCAACATTTTGCCCCACTGTTAAGAATTGCCTGCGGTAGTGGTTGGGTTTGGTCTGTACAAAGACAAAATTCCGATCGTTAAATTGAAGGAGAGAAGTGACAGGCAAAAACACCGTGTTCACCGGCTTTTCCGTGAATTTTACCGTGGCGTACATTCCGGGTTTTAGCATCTCGCCACGATTCGGACATTCGACAAGCACATTGATCGCGCGCGAATCCTCATCCACTACTTCGTCCACGTAAAATACTTTCCCTTTAAATGTCTCTC
>JAYVMP010000116.1:0-3562 GCA_043758895.1 Bacteroidota bacterium | reverse complement strand
TTGTTTACATAACCACCGTGGTAGTCGATGGTGTCGTTGCTGAAGGTGATGATGCGCCAGCCCAAACCGTAATACGACTGCCTTACTCTCTTCCATTGCCAAAAATTATGGTTGCGGGCAATCGCCTTCACTTGCGGCTGGAAAATTTCGTTTAATTCAGTTTGGGGCAATACTTCGGGATGGTTGCCCATCAACGCTTTCAGCCATAAACCTATATCCTGGATGCTTGCATTTATTCCACCTGCCGGTGCAACGGAATAATACGCGGATGAAATCTGATCAGGCCTTGTGGCGTAGTGCGGCATGGCAACGTTGTTGCTCCGCATTATTTTTTCGTAGGATGCGGAAGCGTCTCTCATTCCCAATGGCGCAAAGAGTTTCTCCCTAAAAACTTCTTCCAATTTTTTCCCCGTAGCTTTTTCAATCACTTTGCCGATCAGGCTGAATCCCACGTTTTGATAGCTGTAGATTTCACCTGGTTTTCCGATCAAGTCCAAATCCTTCAGATGACCTATCAGCGTATCAAGCGGGGCATGATCTTCCACCATGATGGTGTAGGCATGATACGGCAAGCCGATGGTGTGCGAGAGCAAATGACGAAGAGTCAATTGTTTTGTTGCCTCTTCCGACTTTAATTTGAAATCGGGCAGGTACATAATCACGGGATCATCCCAATGAAGCATGCCTTCCTTGACCAGCACCGCTGCCAACGTGGCGGTCATGCTCTTTGAGACAGAGCCGAGGCGGAAAATAGTGCGTGGGTCAACTGAGTCGGACTTGGTAGTGTTGCGTAGGCCGTAGCCTTTCAAAAAAATAATACTGGTATCTTTTACGATAGCGACCGCAGCACCTGGTGCCTGGCGATTGGCCAATGCCGTTTTTATAAAACCTTCAAATTCCTTTAAGGCACTCGTCACGAATGGATTTGCTTCGGTGCTTACAAAAGTATTTTTATCGATTCGATGAATTGGGTGAAGGGTATCGACTTTAGAAACAGCGGTTGTCGATTTGGTGTTGGCGGTAACATTTTTTCTGGATAGAATAAAAAAGCCAAGCCCGACACTTGCCACCAATATGGTCCCAATAAAAAATTTCATCCTCATGTTATATCAACCCCTCGTCCGCAAAGCTAAAGTAACGATCCCGGGCAACGATCAGGTGATCAAGTAAAGAAATTTCTAGCAGTTTGCCCGCTTCTTTTATTTTTTTGGTAAGGTTAATATCGCTTTCGCTGGGTTTTAAATTTCCAGACGGGTGATTGTGAACTACGATAATTCCGCTGGCCAGCTCTTCCACTGCGAGTTTAAAAATTATCTTTGGGTCAGCCACGGTGCCGCTCACACCACCTTCACTGATACGTTTCTTTCGAATCAACCGGTTGGCCCGGTTGAGCAACAGCACCCAAAATTCTTCGTGCGGCAAATCCATTAATTCGCCTTTGATCAGCTGGAAAGCAATTTTAGAGCTTTCCATTTTTGGTTTTTCTTCCGGGCTTTGGTCCTTGCGCCTGCGCCCAAGTTCCAGCGCGGCAACAATGGTTATTGCTTTTGCCTCCCCAATGCCCTTTGCTTTCATTAAATCTTTTACCGAAAGTTTTGCCAGGCTGTCGAGATTATTGTCAACATGGGATAGCACTTTTTTTGCGACATCTACGGCACTGAGTTTGGTTGTGCCTGACCCTATGAGTATCGCAATCAATTCAGCATCAGAAAGTGCAGCGGTTCCTTTCAACAGAAGTTTTTCACGCGGCCGGTCTTCGGGCGACCAGCTTTTGATATTCATCGGTTGGCCATCTTCTATTTTCATCACAGAAAATTAGGTTGTAATCTTCTCTTGAGCTTCCAGCAAAAAGGCTTTTATAAAATCATCGAGATCACCATCGAGTACATTTTGTGCATCGGTACGCTCCACAGCCGTACGTGCATCTTTCACCAATTTATAAGGATGCAAAACGTAGTTTCGGATTTGCGAACCAAAATCAATTTTCATTTTGCCGGCCTCTACCTTGTCGCGGGCGGCATTTCGTTTATCCAATTCGCGTTGGTACAATTTTGATTTCAACATTTGCATGGCCCGCTCGCGGTTGGCATGCTGGCTGCGCTCCACCTGGCAAACGATCACAATGCCAGTAGGTTTGTGGGTAAGCTGCACTTTGGTTTCAACTTTGTTTACATTTTGTCCACCCGCTCCACCCGAACGGGAGGTTTGCAATTCCACATCGGCCGGATTGATTTCTATTTCAATGGTGTCGTCCACTTTGGGATAAACAAAAACGGAAGCAAACGAGGTATGCCTGCGCTGGTTTGAATCAAAAGGAGAAATGCGCACCAAGCGGTGAACGCCAATTTCTGATTTCAATTTTCCGTAGGCGAAAGCTCCTTCAAACTCAAGCGTTGCGGATTTGATGCCGGCTACTTCACCCGACTGATAATCAATTTGTGAAACTTTGTAACCGCTCTTCTCGCCCCACATGATGTACATGCGGTTGAGCATCTCCGCCCAGTCCTGGCTTTCCGTGCCACCTGCGCCCGGGTTGATTTCCATCACTGCGCCTAGCTGGTCTTCTTCGTGGCTCAGCATTTTTTTGAACTCGAGCTCTTCGATGGACTTTGCGGTGGAAATGTATTCGCGGTTCAGTTCATCTTCGCTCACATCGCCCGCGGCATGAAATTCGTTGAGCACCTCCAAGTCGTCCAATTGCTTCAACACGTTAGTATAGGCATCGGTCCACACTTTTTTGGTGCGGATATTTTTCAGTAAGATTTCGGCCTGCTTGGGGTTGTTCCAAAAATCATTTTGGTGGCTGATGCGCTCTTCATCCTGTATCTCTTCAATCTTGCGATCGTAGTCAAAGATACCTCCTCAGTGCCACAATGCGGGCTCTCAAGTCTCTCAACTTGTCTATAGTCATAAATAAAAAATTTTGTGAAGATAAGCAGCCTGAAGCAGAAAAATAAATCGCTACTTATAATAGTAGGGCGAGGTGTAATCCACGGTGTGCAGGAACACCCCGGTATTGACATGGATAAACCTGGGCCTGATAAAAATCAATGCCGCACCTGTTGCCGTTAATATTGCGGACGGAAGCCATACCGATTGTGGGATGTCATTGTTGTTAACGCCAATGGCAGCGTTGGCCCGGTCGATAACGAAATACAAAATCCCGCTCAGGAAAAGCAGGCCGCCTACTCCACTGCTCCACCGGAAGGGACGGTGCTTATGGATATCCACTTTCAAAATATCGTGAAATTTTATTGTATCGGTGGAAGTGATCATCGAAAAGTCACTGAGTTCTATAATGTGCCCTTCCACATGCCGATGGTTTTTTTTGAGCACACATCTGAAATATTGGCCTTCGGCATAACGCCCCACTACATTGCCCCGGTCTAGCAAAACCAATTGCTTTTGGGAAAATACCCTAAGTGTAAGAGATAAGCATAGGAGTGTAACGATCAATATTTTTTTCATAGAGAGAATTACTTCAACTCAAACCTAACCAACATTGAATAATCAAGTTTTATCTTTTCAAGATCAACATCCACAATTTCTTTCATTTCGCCAG
>JAYVMP010000115.1:0-16181 GCA_043758895.1 Bacteroidota bacterium | reverse complement strand
CAAAAGGAAACACTCGAAACTGCTCTTGGCGTATGAGTGCTTTGTTACAGAAATTAACCGGAAGGAAATCAACGGACGAAATCCCCTGAAAACATAACTCTGATTTTAAAAAATTACATCCCCAACGATTGATTTTCGATCGATGCCAACTCGATGATCTTTTCGTACTCGGCCGGGTTGAGGTCGTTGAAGAAATAATGAATTGGATTGACGTGCGCCCCATTGACAAAAACCTCGTAATGCAAATGAGGGGCCGTAGATAAACCGGTATTGCCCACGTAGCCTATCAAATCGCCACGCTTGATGTGCTGGCCTTGACGCACGGCAAACCCGTGCATGTGCGCATAGCGAGTGCGGTAGCCAAAGCCGTGGTCGATCTCCAACACTTTGCCATAGCCGCTAAAATTCACTTCCACCTTGTCGATCACGCCATCGGCAGTGGCATAAATGGGAGTGCCGATAGTGGCCGCAAAATCAACCCCGGTGTGCATCTTAAATACTTTATAAACCGGATGGATGCGCATGCCAAAACCGGATGCCAATGCAATCAGTTCTTTGTTGGCAACTGGCTGGATGGCAGGGATAGCGGCAAAAAGTTTTTCCTTATTTTCTGCCAGGGCTACTACATCGTCTTGCGATTTGGATTCGATGTAAACTTTTCGTTTCAATCGGCCCAGCATCGCTTCTAATTTGATGACCGCCTCTTCGTGATCGATATTTTTTCTGCGGATTTCCTCGAAGCGATCGGATCCTCCAATGCCGCCCTGGCGAACTCCTTTGTCGATGGGTTCAGCACCCAATACCGCGCGATAAATGTTGTCATCGCGGTACTCCATGCTGGCCAACTGTTTCTCCAGTTTATGAAATTCGGCTTCTATGTTTTGGTAATAGAATTCCATTTCTTTCACCTCATTCCTTAGGAGAAGTTCGCGGGGAGATTCAAAATAATTTCCGCCCAGCAAAAGCAAGCCAATGGCCATGGCAACTGTTAAGAAGAGAATGCTCAACACATTGAGGATGATATCCCCTGTGGTGGTCTTGATCCGCTCGTACTTACACGTTTCGGTGTCGTAGTAGTATTTTATTCGGGCCATAACTTATAAAATCTCAAATTCAATATTCAAAGTTCCAAAATTCACTAAATCAAAATTCATCCTCACTTTTTGAGTTTTAGAATCTCAAATTTTTGAATCATCCTGGCCTAAAAACCTTCATCACGTTTTCATGGCATTCCAAGAAAGGGCCATTAATGAGGTCAATGCAATACGGGATGGCGGGAAAAACCGCGTCTAGGCATTGGCGGATGGCCTTAGGTTTGCCAGGCAAATTTACAATTAAAGTTTGATTTCGTATTCCAGCGGTTTGGCGGGAGAGAATCGCGGTGGGAACGTAGTTCAAACTTATGGTTCGCATCAGCTCGCCAAAGCCAGGCAACATCTTAGCGCAAACCGCTTCGGTAGCTTCGGGCGTTACATCACGCAGGGCCGGGCCGGTGCCACCCGAGGTGATGATGAGGCAACATTTTTTTAGGTCGGCCATATCTTTCATCGTTTGTTCAATGGCGTCTTGCTCATCGGGGATAACCGCATATTCTTTTTCCCAGGAACTTTTCAAATATTCATTCAATGTTGCAACAATGGCCTTTCCCGGAATGTCTTCATAGATTCCTTTGCTCGCGCGATCGGATACGTTAATGATGCCTATTCGAATCATACTTAAATTGTTATCCGTTGCAGAATAGAATCAACTACCCATTCATGATTAACCATTAACGCTATTGATTAACGAACAGCAAATCTTCCTTTCTTAAAAACCTGTATTCCTTTATTGATGCCTTTCCGGATTTCCTTTTGCTTGTCAGCCGGAAGGGAAATAATTTCTTTGCATTCTGCCGAACAGCAGCTGTTGAATTGCTTTGCACATGCCTCGCATTGGATGAACAGCAGATGACACCCGTCATTTTTGCAATTGGTATGGTTGTCGCAGGGCTTGCCGCACTGATGGCATGTGCTGATGATGTCTTTGGAGATACGTTCGCCCAAGCGTTCGTCAAAGACAAAATTCTTTCCGATGAATTTATTTTCTAAGCCTAGCTCTTTTACCTGCCTTGTGTATTCGATGATGCCCCCTTCTAATTGAAAAATATTTTTCAACCCGATGTGTTTCATCCACGCACTGGCCTTTTCGCATCGGATCCCACCGGTGCAATACATTACTATGTTTTTATCTTTTTGATGGTGCAGCAGGCCTTCTGCTATTTTCAATTCTTCCCGAAAGGTATCGGCATCGGGGCAGAGTGCATTTTTAAAACGGCCAACTTCACTTTCGTAATGGTTGCGCATATCCACAACGATGGTATCGGGATGGTCAGTCAGTTGATTGAATTCTTTTGCATTCAGGTGCTTGCCGCTGTCGGTCACATCAAAGGTGGAGTCGCTCAGGCCATCGGCCACGATTTTTTTGCGGACAAGGATTTTTAATTTAAAAAATGATTTTCCATTGTCGTCAATGGCTGTGTTTAGCCGAATGCCCTTTAAAAAATCGATTTGATAAAGTTGTGATTTAAAAAGTTCCGCCTTTTCAGCCGGCACACTCAATTGCGCATTGACCCCTTCGTGGGCCACATAGATTCGCCCCATCACGCCCAATTGATCAAAAAGAAGATAAAGATCATTGCGAAACTTTGGCGGGTCATCGATCTGGTGATATTTATAGAACGAAATAGTTGTTCGCGGCTCCGTGGACAGTTGTAGCCGTTCTTTAAGTTCCTTGCTGCTGATTCGGTTGTAAAGCATAGGATATGCGCTGGCAAAGGTAATTTATTTCACCTCGGGGATCAATTTACCTTTCAACAACTTGTTGTAATCATCGCAGGTTAAATAGCCTTTTTTTGCACAAGACGGGCAAGTTTTATACACTTCGCCAAAATAATTTTTCTTTACGATAACAGCCGATCCTTTACAGGTAGGGCAGACCACTTTGCCCGTAGGGCCACAATCAATGTAATAGTCTCCCGTCAAAACTTCGGCTGCACGTTTGGCTTCTTTTTCATTTTCTTTCAATAGTTCTACTTCACCTTTGGCTAACCAATCCATCGCTTGCTCCGAATATTGGCCTTGTGTGCCTTTCAACTGAATATATTTATTCAGCCAGTCAACACTTTGGCGGAACTTGCCAAGGTGGAACGAATTCACACCAAAATGATAAGTCAAATCGGAAGGTACGCTTCGGATCGATTTTAAAATCATACGGAATTTAACATCAGCTTCTTCATAATGGCCTTCTTCGGATAGCCGCACGGCCGAATCCATTTGCATGGTAATTTTTCTTGTCCGGTCTATTTGCCGCTGCAGTTCGAGCTCGTGAATTTTGTTTTTCTCTGACTGCTGGGCCATCGCTTGGGCCAACCCAAAAAATAAAATCAACGTCAATAATTGCTTCATAGTAATCTTTATCTACGTTAACATAATTGCTGAAAGTTCTGCAAGGACTCAAAATTTATACTCAGATCAAATCTTTCAACCACTTTATGCGTTAGTCCGGTTAACCCGCAAAATCTTCTTTCGTCATCTGCAGCCATTCCAAGGCTGACCGGTAAAAAATATCCTCGTTGGTTTTTTTTGGCAACTTCATATCTTCAATAAACTTACCCATTTCCAAATCGCCAAGCGGAAAGGGATAGTCGGAACCAAACATCACGCGGTTTGAGCCTTGTAATTTTACTACATATTCCAGCATTAAGGTATCGTGAGTGACGCTGTCCACCCAAAATTTTCCCAAATATTTTCTGGGGTTGATCGGGTTGTCAATAGCCACTAGATCGGGGCGGCAATCAAACCCGTGTTTAATCCGGCCAATGGTAGGTAAAAAAGAACCACCCGCATGAGCAAACATGACCCTGAGCTTGGGGAATTTTTCAAAGACTCCGCCAAAAATCATGGAGCAAATGGCCCGTGAAGTTTCCGCTGGCATCCCCACCAGCCATGGCAACCAGTAGCGTTGCATACTTTTTTCGCCCATCATGTTCCACGGGTGAACAAGCACCGCAAGACTTAATTTTTCACAAGCTTGAAAGATGGGGGAGAAACGTTCTTCGTTTAAGTTTTCATCGTTGATGTTGGAGCCTACCTGAATCCCCTTTAAACCGATTTTCTTCAATCGTGCCAATTCGATTACGGCCAACTCGGCATCTTGCATTGGCACGGTACCAAGCCCCACATAATTTTTTGGATATTTGTCCACCAATTTCGCAATATGGTCGTTGAGAAATTGCGAAAGCGAAAGACAGTCCAACGGCTTTGCCCAATACGAAAACATCACGGGTATGGTGCACACCACTTGCACCTGCGTGTTGAATTTGGAGTACTCAACCATACGCAGGTCGGCATTCCAGGCGTTCTCTTTGATCTCGCGAAAAAATTGATTGCCGCGCATCATTTTGGCCGATCCCTTTTTATGGTGCTGCAAATAAATGAAATCGCCATAGCCAAACTTCTCGCTCCAGTTGGGCATTTTCTTGGGAAGAATGTGCGTGTGGCTGTCGATTTTTAACATTGCTGAAAATCCAATCACGAAATATCGGGAATTTGGCCCAGAAAAAATCAGAGATTATTTTCCAATGCCGTTATATTAAGCCCTTTCTTATTACCTCACCTCGTTCCTGTCCCATAGAGAGGACGTCATCGATCCCTTAACTTAACGTCATTGGATTATTTTTAGGCAATCGGACTTACTTATAAAATATTGATCCGACTGCTTTCACCGGTCGCACAACTGGGTGATTACCTCAAAACGGCCTTCAAGATCACGATGTCTTTTAATTGGTTATCTGGCTTAATGTGATGAAGGTTGTCATAGCCACCCCACTGGCTGTTGGCAATGTAATAGAATGTATGGTCAACAATTACTCCGAGTGTGGGTTCCCCAAATGCCGGGTGTTTTCGGTCGATGATTTCGAAGTTGACAATTGAGTCAAGCTCTTTATTTAAAGAAAAGCGTGTGCTTCGCGATGGCACCACTCCGTTTTGCGTTGCAACTAATGAATTGTTGTAGTAATAAATCCCATCGATGCCTTTGGATGAAACGTCTGCCGGGGTGGCGACCTCTATTAATTTTTTTGTTTTCAGCTCCAGTCTAAAAATCCCCTTTACATAATCGGCTATGAAAAGGAATTTTTCATCGGTAGAAAAGGCCATGCCTTGAATGTTCCAAAACTCGGGTGACGAGTAAAATGGTTCGATTTGATTGGTTTTTTGGTTAATAGTGGTGATGTCATTGTTCTGACTGTCGGAAATAAAAACATTTCCATTTTTTGAAATGATCAGATCTCCATAGACGCCATTTTTTGAATGGAGTGCGGATTGGTATTGATGCACTAATTTTCCTGAACTTAGTTCAAATTGAAATACAGCCGACCGCGCATTGGAGTCATATTTTTCCATTTCTTGTAATGGCGATGAACAAATCCACAACTTATTTCTCTTGACATCCGCCTTAATACCCAAAACACTGGACATCCCCTGGAAGCCTGCGGAGCAAAAGTCAGTCACCTTTCCATCGGCAGTTACCCTTACCACTTTGCGTTGGTGGATACTGCCGAGATAAAAGGTATTGCGGGCGGCATCGTATTCAATTCCTTCGGGGTGAAGGCTTCGGTCTTTAATTGTAAATGCAGTATCCGAATGGATCAAAAGGCTTTGCCATTCTTTTTGAAGTATCAAAAGTTTTTTAAACTCAGGCGAATCTTTGATCGAATTGAAATCGGCAATGCCCATCAATCTAAAATCAGCATCGATCAGGATGGCTTGTTTTAAATTTTGGATGGCTTCGGTCTTCTTACCCGTTAAGGCGGCCGCCATGCCTAGCTGATAAAGCACACCCTGGTGGTAAGGATGAAGTTTATGGGCTTCTTTCATTTTCGCATAGAACAGCGCGTAGTCTTTTGCTTTGTAAGCGGCCATGCCTTCATTATAAAACCGTTGTAGCTCTTGCGCCAAAACTGCGTGGGCGACAAAAAATAAAATGGAGATGAACGAAATTCGCATATTTGGTTTTGAAACGCAAAATACTTCTTGTGCATTCAAAACCAATCATCCAAGAGCAGGTATTTATTTGTCGGGCCGCTTTTTTGCGGGATCAACAGCAGCCGTTAATGATTTTTAGTTCCCCAACAATGGGGTATTAATTGTTGCTATAATTAGGCTTAACTTTCGGAGTGATGCGGTCTCTTTTTTTTGGCGGGTTATTTTTTTTGGCGGACACTGTTTCTGCCCAAAACTATTCTTTACGGAATTTCAAAGCCGTGGATGGGCTTCCCCAATCACAAGTTAACGCAATGGTGGAAGATTCAAATGGGTATTTATGGATAGGAACAAGTGGGGGTGGCCTGGCGCGTTTTGATGGGCGTGAATTTAAAGTTTACACTACACTCGATGGATTGTTCAGTAATACGGTTACTTCTTTACTGCTCGATGCGCGCCAAAACCTGTGGGTGGTTCATCCACGGGGGATTACAAAATTTAACGGGTACACTTTTAAAATTATTCAACTCCCAAAAAAAACAAGGTACATCTGGAAGTTTGCAGAGATTGGCGACACCATTTTTTTTCAATTGGGAAATCAGGGCACAATCGGAAAAATTGCCAACGATTCAATTTTAAGTTGGGATAAACCATTGGTGCCTGGCAAACGGGTATATTTTAGCCTGCGCACTTCATCGCAAAAAACCTGTTATTATTTGAATGACAGTAGTTTCCTTTTATTCTCTACGGATGGCGGGCGACATCAAATTTCATTTCGGGGAATTTTTAGTTCCGTTCGTACGATGACCCAGTTCAACAGCAATATTTTGTTGGATACGGATAAGGGTTTTTATGTATTGGATGTTCAGCAATTAAATTTTAAAAAAGTGCTCCATACAATCGGAGACCATATCGTAGCGTATGATTCAGCCGAAGAAAATTTCTGGATTGAAAAAAATAATTCACTTTGGAAGCAGCCAATCAATTTGGCTAAGCCCAGTGAGCAAGTGCTGGTGGGCAAAACGATAACGCAATTGCTTTTTGATCGTGAAGGTAGCCTTTGGATAGCCACTTCTGGAAATGGGTTGTATAAATATGGTGTTACTGATTTTAACAGGTTTGGCTCCGATAAATTGGGTTCGGTCATGGCCATTGCCAAAGATAAATCGGGAACCCTGTGGATGGGGTCGCGCGAGCTTGTGGCCATCAGGCACGGCAAGGTGAAGCATTATCCGCTCAACATTGGAAACCCAGGTGATGTGACGGCCATTAAAGTAAACAAAAGAAATGAGTTGTGGGTGGCCTCCTATGCAGGCTTGGGCAGATATGACAGCTTGAAGGACAAGTTTACCTGGTACACCCGTGAGCACAAACTGTCCAGTCAGTACATTACCAGTATTGATTTTGACGACCAAGGCAACCTTTGGTGTGGCACGTCCGATGGCGGTTTGAATTTTTATGATGGCCATAATTTTAAAGGCCTCTCTGTTCCGGAAGGACTTAGCGGACGGATGGTGAACGCAATCCTTTATTTTTCAAAACTAAAAACTTTGTTTGCGTCAAGCGATCGCGGTTTGGATGTTATCAAAGACGGACACATCGAGAAGATTGAATTACCAGAATTGGCCAACACTCCCGTGATCTCCATGAGTATTTATCGCGATTCGGTAATGCTGTTGGGGTCATCGGGTTCAGGAATTTTAATTTTTGATCCGGTGAAGCACATCAAGAAAATTATTTCAACGAAAGATGGGTTGCCATCCAACCTCATTTATTTTGTTGTGCCCGATGCCGACAACTTTATTTGGGTGGGAACGGAGCAAGGGATTTCAAGGCTTCGGCTAAGCAATGGTGCAGAGATACGTGAGCTGCGAAATTATGGTTTTGACAATGGCCTCACTGGGGTGGAGACCAATCAAAATGCGTACTACCTTGGAAAAGAAAAATATTTTGGCCTGGTGGATGGAGTTTACCAGTTCAATACTAGCAAAAAAGAGAACGCTTACTCGTTCCCGCTGCACTTGACCGGCATTGAGATTTTTTATGGCGAAGTATCCAGTCGCAATTATTCGGATAGCCTTTTTGGTTTTTTTAAACTTCCCTACAAACCATTTCTACCTTCCAACAAAAACCACATCACCTTTAATTTCAACCGGGTTGACAAACAAAATCCAAAGTCAGTTCAATACAAATATTATTTGGAGAATTTTGACAAAACATGGTCGCTGCCCACCGACCGGGGAACGGTCACTTACGGAAATTTGCCACCCGGAAATTATACACTCCAGGTAAAAGCCACGCATCATCAAGGCGGCTGGGACAATAAGCCCTTACTGTATGCCTTTGTAGTGACCGTCCCATTTTATCGGACCGCTCCTTTTAGCGTTTTGATGATTTCGTTTGCCACGGGCCTGGTCATTCTAATCTCTTTTATCAAGGTCCGCGCCCGCGCCAGAAAAACAATTGAGATTGAACGGATCCGGCACCAGGAGCAGGAGCATCTGCGGAAGGAAATTGCCCGCGACTTTCACGATGAAATGGGCAATCAGCTTACACGGATTATCAACTACATCAGCTTGATGAAGTTGAGTCAAAATGGACATGCCGTGGAGTTTTATAACAAAGTGGAGAGCGCGGCCAAATATTTATACACCGGCACGCGCGATTTTATTTGGAGTATTGACCCGATAAATGACGAGTTGTCCAAACTATTTTTTCACATCCGTGATTTTGGTGAAAAACTTTTTGAAGAGAAAGGAATCCATTTTCGAGCGTTCAATGAATTAAAAGAAAAAATACAACTGCCGTATGGTTTTAGCCGTGAGGCTAACTTGATTATGAAGGAAGCCATGACCAATACGTTCAACCATTCGCAGGCTGCCAATGTTTCTTTTGCGTTGAAAAAAACTAGCGAGGGATTTGAAATGGAATTGGAAGATGATGGTATCGGTTTTTCTCCTGACGCATTAGACAAAACCAATGGGCTTGCCAACATGCGCGCGCGGACAGCCCGAATCAAATTGAAATTGAAAATCGTAAGTCAGGTAAACCAAGGAACTCAGGTTCGCTTGTTATTTCCAGAATTTAAACCCTAAATGTATGAGCAGCGATAAAAAAGGAGTCTTGATTGTAGAAGACGATAAAGAAATCAGGGCCAGTTTCATGGTGATCGTTAATAGTTCATCGCAATTTTTTGTAGTGAATGGTTACGGTAGTTGCGAGGAAGCGATCAAGCACCTCACGGTGGATCAGCCGGATATTGTGCTTATGGACATTGAATTGCCGGGGGGCATGAACGGCATTAAAGGTACTAAGATCATCAAAGATAAATGGCCTACTACGGACATTATCATGGTGACGGTGTATGAGGACAGCGATTTGGTTTTTGAGGCATTGAAAGCCGGTGCGAGTGGCTACATCACCAAGAGTGCCAACTACCGCGAGTTGCTCAGTGCCCTGGAAGAGATTAGCAAAGGTGGAGCCCCCATGAGCAGCAAGATCGCCAGATTGGTGATTGATAATTTTCATGTGAACCCGAAAAGCCCACTCACCAAACGGGAGACAGAAATCCTTCAATTGATTTCTGAGGGCAAAACCTATACGCAGATTTCTGAACAACTTTTTATTTCGAAAGAGACATCAAAAACCCACATCAAAAATATTTATGCAAAGCTGCAAGTAAACTGCAAGTCGGAGGCAATTGCCAAGGCGAATTCGGAGAAATTGATTTGATTTTATCTCTTAGGGCATCTTTAAAACATTGCGTTTAGCAACCTCAATGCTTCGTCCTTCTGCAAAAGAGAAGGGTGGAGTTTTTGGTTCCCACCGTTTGCAAAGGCTATGGGCTGAAAGAAGAATGCAAAACAGAACCCATATTTTCAATCCGTCAAAAGGATAACCGGCAATACACCGAGTGAATGGCGCATGGAGTAATGGCGGTTGCTGGCAACCGCATTAATGTAGGGCTATCCTTCCGATTTCTCTAAGGCAAATCCTATTTTAGAGAGGAAAAGTCAAATGAAGTTTCTAAAAACTTAGTGGTGAATTTTCCAGAGCGGAAAATCGGGTTGTCCATTAACTTGAGGTGAAACGGGATAGTTGTTTTCACGCCCTCGATAATGAACTCACTCAACGCACGCTTCATGCGCGTGATCACTTCCTCCCTCGATTGGCCAGTAGCGATAAGCTTGCCTATCATCGAGTCGTAGTTGGGGGGAATCGTATAGCCAGCATACACATGGCTGTCGATGCGGATGCCGTGGCCGCCCGGTTTATGAAGGTTGATAATCTTTCCCGGAGAAGGCCTGAAACCATTGGCCGGATCTTCTGCATTGATTCGGCACTCCATCGCAAACAATGTGGGATAATAATTGTTGCCGGAAATGGGAACTCCCGCGGCTACTTTGATTTGTTCTTTGATCAAATCATAGTTGGTCACTTCCTCGGTGATTGGGTGCTCCACCTGGATGCGCGTGTTCATTTCCATGAAATAGAAGTCACCGTGTTTATCCACCAAAAACTCGATGGTGCCGGCTCCTTCATAGTTGATCGCCTTGGCTCCTTTTATAGCCGCTTCGCCCATCCGCTCGCGCAGTTCCTGGCTCACCACGGGAGAAGGGGTCTCCTCTACTAATTTTTGGTGCCTCCGTTGAATGGAACAATCCCGCTCTGAAAGATGACAAACTTTTCCGTATTGGTCTCCGACAACTTGGATTTCAATATGGCGAGGTTCCTCCACAAATTTTTCAAGGTAAAGGCCGTCATTGCCAAACGAGGCACCCGCCTCGCGCTTGGCATCATCCCATGCTTTTTTGAATTCGCTTTCAGCGTTGATGACGCGCATGCCTTTTCCGCCACCGCCTGCCGTGGCCTTTACAATCACCGGATATTTTATTTCTTTGGCAATTTCCATTCCCTCTTCAATGGACTTAAGCAATCCGTCAGAGCCCGGGATGGTGGGTACCCCGGCCTTTTTCATGGTATCTTTGGCGGTTGATTTATCGCCCATCGATTCAATCATGGCCGGTGTTGGCCCGATGAATTTTATTCCGTATTCATGGCAGATGGCAGAGAATTCTGCGCGCTCTGATAGAAAACCGTAGCCTGGGTGTATAGCATCGGCATTGGTGATTTCGGCTGCTGAAATGATGTGAGGAATGTTCAAGTAGGAATCTTTGCTGGGCGCATCACCGATGCAAACCGCTTCATCTGCAAACCGCACATGCAAACTTTCCCGATCGGCAGTAGAGTAAACAGCTACCGTTTTTATATCCATTTCCTTGCACGTGCGGATGACACGCAATGCAATTTCTCCGCGGTTGGCAATCAATATCTTTTTAAACATAGATTAAATTAGAAATTAGTCAGGTTCAACAACAAAGAGCACTTGGTCGTATTCCACGGGTGTTGAATTTTCAACGGATGCTTTCACGATTGTGCCAGAAATTTCCGATTCAATTTCGTTGAACAGTTTCATGGCTTCAATCATACAGACCACTTGGCCTTTTGAAACTTTATCACCCACTGAAATAAAAGGCGGGGAGTCAGGGTTGGATGAGCGATAGAAAGTCCCGATCATAGGCGACTTTATTTCAATTGTATTTTTTCCTGCTGCTGCGGGTTTTTCAAATTTGGGTGCCGGAGCAGTAACTGCCGTTGGGGCTGCTGCTGGCGCAACAGCAACAGGGGCTGACATTATTGGAGCGGAAGACTTTAAAACTTTTTGATCAGGCTCGCGCTTTACATGTAATTTTAATTCTTTCGTTTCGATGTCCACTTCGTTCAAGCCGGATTGCGCGATGAAGTCGATAAGGTCTCTGATTTCAGTAGTTTTCATTTCATTTTGGTTTTGGGGTTCCGAAGATGGTTTCTTCGCTTTGCTTTTTGTTCCACCATTTTTTACCGATGCCATAAAAATTATTTTACACGTTCAACATATTCGCCCGAAGCAGTTTTGATCTTGATGTTATCGCCTGTGTTTACAAAAAGTGGTACTCGGATCTCAGCACCGGTGTCAATGGTGGCAGCTTTTAAAGTGCGTGTGGCGGTGTCGCCCTGCATACCCGGTTCAGTATAGGTAACATTTACGATAACATGAGCGGGTGCCTCGGCAGTGATAGGCTGTGTTCCATTTTCGAAGGCGATCAAAAGGGTAACGCCTTCTTTTATATAATTAACGGAATCTCCCAGTAAAACTTTGTCGAGGTAGATCTGCTCGTACGTTGCGTTATCCATGCACACTAAACTATCGCCATCTTGATAGAGATATTGGTATTCCTTCGTCTCCACGCGAAGTTGATCAACGGAATCGCCCGGGCGAAACCGGTTTTCCAATACCCGGCCATTTCGCACGTTGCGCATTTTCACTTGGTAAAATGCACGTAGGTTGCCGGGGGTTCGGTGCTGCAGTTCTTCCACCTGCACCACCTCGCCATTGTAGCGGATGTAACTTCCTTTGTTCAGATCGGATACGGTTGCCATTTGAAATTTACGATTTGAGATTTAAAACATAGGGTTCCAAAAACTTCTACTATTTTCCATCATACGCCCACTTCACATAGACCGCGCCCCAGGTGAAGCCGCCTCCAAAAGCTGCGATGATCAAGTTGTCACCTTTTTTTAGTTGCTTTTCATAGTCCCACAGCAAAAGCGGGATCGTTCCACCGGTTGTATTTCCATACCGCTCGATGTTCATCATCACTTTGTCAGAACGAATACCTACCCGAGTTGCTGTAGCATCGATGATTCGTTTATTTGCCTGATGTGGCACAAGCCACGTGATGGTATCGGGAGTGAGGTGATTGCGTTCGGCCACTTGAGCCGCTACCTCAGTCATGTTGGTCACTGCAAATTTGTACACTGCGGCCCCTTCCTGATAAACGTAATGCATTCCTTGGTCAACGGTTTGATGTGATGCTGGCCTGCGGCTTCCGCCTGCTTTCATGTGCAGAAATGTTTCGCCCGATCCATCACTTTTCAACATCGCATCCATCACCCCAAGGTCTTCGGTAGTTGGTTCCAACAGCACGCAGCCTGCACCATCCCCAAAGATGATGCAGGTGGAGCGGTCAGTATAGTCAAGAATGGCTGACATTTTATCACCACCAATCACGATCACTTTTTTGTACATGCCTGACTGGATGAAGCTGGAGCCCGTAGTGAGGCCATAAATAAACCCTGAACAAGCGGCAGCAAGGTCAAAACTAAAGGCATTGGTTGCGCCTACAGCCGAAGCTACAATATTGGCAGTGGCAGGAAAAGTAAGGTCGGGTGTAACGGTGGCAAAGATGATACAGTCAATTTCTTTCGGATCGGTTTTAGTTTTGGCCAGCATTCCTTTCACGGCTTCAATTCCCATTACTGAAACGCCCTGGTTATCTCCTTTTAATATCCTCCGCTCCTTAATACCCGTTCTGGAGGTGATCCATTCGTCACTTGTTTCCACCATGGTTTCCAGTTCCTTGTTGGTAAGCACGTAGTCGGGTACATATCCGCCCACTCCAGTAATGGCTGCCCTGATTTTATTCATAAGTATTGCCGGCCCGTTAAAAAATAAAAGACCCGATTGGATTTCAATCGGGTGCAGTGTAATCTAATTTGGTTGTACTAATAAGAACAGTACAATAACCTTCTTTTGATGAAAAATTGGCTTTTAAAAAGTTGGTCATGGCGGATTATGCCAGTACTTCTTTTTCCATTACCACGTTTCCTTTGAAGTACAGCTTGCCTTCGTGCCAAAAGGCGCGATGGGGCAAATGATGTTCTCCGGTGGTAGGGCATACAGCCTGTGCATTAGCCACAGCTTTGTAATGTGTCCTTCTTTTATCCCTGCGGGTCTTCGAGGTTTTTCGTTTTGGATTTGGCATAACCTAAATTTATTTTATTCTATTTTAACTTTTTTAACATTTCCCATCGAGGATCAATCACTTCTTCTGCCACTTGAGAAGAAGAGGAGTAAATGATCTTTCCTTCCGTTTCGTCCTCGGCTTCTTCTTCAAACCGGGGATGGAGTTTTTTGATTGGCACCTCCAAAACAATAAACTCGTACATTAATTGGCCCACGTCCAATTTTTGCTGATCGTGGGTGATGATGATGATTTCTTCGCTGACTTCTTTTGGTTCTTCACCGTATTTGAAAACGATCTTTTTTGAAATAGTAATCGGATAATCAAATTCGTCCAAACTTTTATCGCAAATCAAGGACGCGTTGCCATCAATTTTAAAATCAGCATTAATGAACGTGTCTTCCTTATCCAAAACCACGGTGGCGGCAAAGTTCCCGTTAGTCACCATCTCTGTGCCATACTTTTTGAAGAAATCTTCCCCCAGTTGAAATTCAAACGAGTGAACATTTTTGCTTAAGCCGAGGATGTTGACACTAAAATCCTTTGCCATTCGGTTTTTTGAAATAAGACGGCAAATTTATCAAGTTTTGCCGGATTTCCGGCAATCGAATTTCGATTTTTAAAAGAGCAGTGAGAAAAATAGGGGACGAGTCAAAGGTATTCTGTCAAAATCTTCGATTTTAACTCTGATGAAGGGTTTTTATTAAAATTCTCCATCAGGTATTCAATCACACTTTTCTTAAACCCAAGCTTGATGGCAATACTTTTCACAAAGATCAGCTCGCTTTCAAATATTTTATGATCGACAAAAATCAAGCTGATGCACGCCATGAGGTAGTCAAATTTCTGGTCGTTGGAAAGCGCTCCCAATGAATCAATGGGTTCTGGGTTTTTGATTAACAGTTGCACGTCTCCTTCTGGATAGTTGCGTTCTTTCGCAATCTTAAAAATCATTTCCCTTTCGGCTTGTGCAAAGTGTTTGTCGGCTTCAGCAAGTCGAATCAAAATATTCAATTGCTTCTTGGTAACAATGTCCATTTAAACTTTTGGTTTATAACCAAAGATACAAACTGTGTGCAATCTTGTGAACCCCGTTTAAGATAAGTGGCCATGCTTTCCGTCTAAGCGGCCTTATTGGCTTCAATTCTGTTCTTGAGGATGTCGCACGCGAGATAGATTGCCTGTCGCATCGAATTTTCATCGGCTTGGTTTTTTCCTGCAATGTTATAAGCGGTACCATGGTCTGGTGAGGTGCGTATGATCGGGAGGCCAGCTGTGAAGTTCACTCCGCTTTCAAAATCGATCGCTTTGAAGGCCACCAGGCCCTGATCGTGGTACATGGCCAGCACGGCATCGTATTTGGCATGCTGCCCCGTTGCAAAAAATCCATCAGCGGGAAAGGGTCCCATGATCAACTTTCCTTTTGCTTTTAATTCAGCAATCACCGGCTTAATGATTTCCTGTTCTTCTGTTCCCAGTAGTCCCTCATCCCCTGCATGAGGGTTCAATCCCAGGACGGCAATTTTAGGCTTACTTATATTAAAGTCCTTTTTGAGCGAAAGTTCCAGCAGCCGGATTTTTAATTCTACCCGATCGCGTGTAATGTAGCTTGCAATTTCCTTTACGGGAATATGCTCCGTTACCAATCCTATTTTCAAGTCGTTTCCCGTGAGCAGCATCAGGCTTTCTCCGGCATTAAATTCCTGGGTGAGAAATTCGGTGTGCCCGCGGAAAGGGAAGTCATCGCCATGGATAGTATTTTTATCGATAGGTGCCGTAACCAACGCATCAATCATCCCTTCCTTCAGTTCCTCCACTGCTTTTTTCAGACAAAGTAATGCCGCCCTGCCGCCCTCGCGCGATGGCTGACCAGGGTTTATCTCGATCATTTCTTCCCAGCAGTTTACCACGTTTACCGATTTGGCAAAGAACTGTCCTTTGGTTTTGACTTGGCTGTAGTTAAATTCTTCCAACTCCATCAATTTTCTATAAAAAGAAAGCGCACGAGTAGATCCGTAAATCACAGGTGTTAAAATGGAAAGCAAACGACTATCGGCAAGGGCTTTAATGACCACTTCGGTGCCGATGCCATTGAGGTCACCAAGAGTGATGCCGATGCGGGGTTTGTCTTGCGGGGGTGTGGCTATCATGGTGTAAGATATGGTTCGCGCAAGTTAGTTAATTCAACCTTGAATGTTCAATTTTGAATTTTGAATTTGGGTGCATTTCAAAAATACACAGGAAGCGATTAAATTTATAGGATTAAAATAAAACCCAATACATATGGAAAAGGAGGGATTTTTAGCACTAGCGGAAA
>JAYVMP010000114.1:0-21528 GCA_043758895.1 Bacteroidota bacterium | reverse complement strand
ATTTTTGGTTTTCCATCTGCAAAAAAAAATTACTGAAACGGAATCTAAAGTTAAGGGACAACCTTGACCTTAACAATAACTGAATTTTGAATTTATTTGGCAGCACTTTGCAGCAACTTCATTCCCGTTTCACCCAAATGCTTTCTTAAAATCATTTTGTAGGCTGCCGTGTTGGTGTACCCTCCATCCGCTTTGAAAAATTCTTCCAGCACCGGAGACCAATCGCTGTTCATGGGCATAACAAAGCCGAAGCGCTCAGAGGCCTTATCGCCAATCGGGTGCCTCTTTACGGGCTTTCGCTGTTGTACGGCTTCAAGGTAAAACGCAAGGTCAAGGTAAGCAAAGCCATCGGGGGTGGCTGTGATTTTTTCCAACGTCTCTTGACTGGTGGCCGTGAGCATAATCTTCATTCCCGGATAATATTTTAGCTTCAGTTCGTTGATCCTCCTTTCATTCAACGTACCCTTGGCGGCAAATGCAGTTAGCTTCCCAAAGGTAGTGGGCAGGTCTTCCATCTTTGCCAGCGTTGGCACTTCATTTTGGGTAATCAGAAAAGCAAGGTTGGTGATGTAGGGCGGACTGAATTTTACTTCGCGCTTGCGCTCTTCGGTAATCGTGATGTTGCCCAGTCCGAAAACTCCTCCATCAGACGTTCTCACTTTATCGTACATATCTTTGAAGGATTCACCGTTACCCACAAATTGGGTGGTGAGTTTAACGCCCTTCTTTTCATTGACGAATTTTACAAAATCTTTCATGATCTCCACACAAACTCCGGTGAGGTTTCCATTTTCCTTATAAACGAAGCCAAAGGTTTGCACGTAAGCAAGTTGGATTTTTCCTTCTCCTTTTGATTTCGCCTGCGTCCACGTATCGCCAGAATAATTTTGTGCGGCTATCGTCATGGGCATTGACAAAACAAGGGTTATTAAAACAAAAAGATTTTTCATCGGGAATAATTTTTCTTGAAGCTGAGTAATTGATTCCAACAAACCAAGAGAAACGTAATATCAGAGTGATTTTTAAAACGAGATCGAAGAATTACCAGGTCAAATTTTCTTTGTTAAGAAAGGTATTGATGCCTTTCTTGCAATCTTCCGAAGCCCTTGTTTCGGCATTCATTCTTGCCGCGTAAGCTAACGCATCCTCCAGCGACATCGATTGCACCCGGTCAATCATTTGTTTTGTTAGTGCCATGGAATTAGTTGAATTATTTTTAATCAATTTCTGAGCAAACTCAATCGTTTTATTTTCCAGCTCTTCTTTGAGTTCAATAAAATTAACCAATCCGAATTTAATTGCTTCAATTGCTGTAATCAACTCGCCACTCAAAAGCAAATATTTTGCCCGTTGCTCCCCGATTTTACGAATGAGGAAAACCAGCACCATGGCGGGCACAAACCCTATCTTCACTTCAGTATAGCCAAACTTTGCTTCAGGTACCGCAAAGACAAAATCACATACAGTTGCCAATCCACAGCCCCCGGCCAAGGCATGCCCCTGCACTTGGGCTATGACCACTTTTTTGAGTCGGTAAATTTTTATGAACAAGTCCTTTAAATGATTCGAGTCGGCCAGGTTTTCTTCAAAAGAAAATTTCTGCAGTTGCTGAAGGTAGGCCAGGTCTGCCCCTGCACAAAATACTTCGCCCCTTGCCCGGAGAACAATTACTTTAACATCCGGATCATCCTCACCGCGCTCAAACGCATCTTTCAACTCAGCCACTAATTCATGGCTTAAGGCGTTTCGTTTGTCTGCCCGGTTGAGGGTAATGTAGCCAACCCGATTTTTTACTTCATACAAAACAAAATCCATAACTATTTATTGAAGGATAAATGCTCCTTGATTCAAAACAGAATACAGTTCGACTTGACCATTAGTATTTTCCTTTCGCAACGAATTCAACGCGCTCCTTGAATTAGTCCCATCAAGAATAATATGGCTCCATTTCAGCTTTGTCAATTTTTTTTTATTCAAAGCATTCCTACTGACCATAAGGTAATCAATCGAATGATCTAAAGGAAATTTCGCTTTTCCATCACTCGTCCACGCAAAAATTTTATTGTTTACACGAAAATAATTTACGCCTTTCGTTTCATGCAAGAATGGAATTGATGAGGTGCGCGAAACTCCATGCTGCAAGCGGTTCGGCTGAATATGGAAACGAATTCGTTCGCCATCACCCGCCAAAGCAGAGTCAGCCAAAAAATAAGATTGTCCCCTATCAATGTATTCGAAAGCGCTATGGCCATTAACCGAGTAAGCAATCAACTGGTGTTGATCCACGGAAGTGAAAAAATGTTTCCATTGCGTTGTGGTAAACGCTACCACAAGGAAGAAAGAAAAATAAAGCCATTTAACGGACTTGAATTCGAAAAGCAAAATCATGGCAACCAGAATCCCCATCAACAACCAGCACTGAAGGATGGTAATGTGGATGTTGTTGACCAAACTCATGGGCAACGCCTCCGTTTTAAAAACAATCCAATTCAAGGCTTTGATCAGCCATTCCAAAATCGTTGCCATAAAAGACGCCACTGGCGAAATGAAATTAACTGCCAAAAGAAAAATCCCAACTACCAACACAAGGGTTGACAAGGGGATAACAAACAGATTGGAAATTAAAAAGTAAGTGGGGAATTGATGAAAGTATAAAAGCCCCAAAGCAAAGGTGGCTGCCTGCGCGGCAATGGACACACAGGTGATCTGCCACGTCCAGTCGCCTAGGCGGTTTTCGATCTCCCACAAATTATAAAGCGGACGTTGCAAATAAACGATACCGATCACGGCAAGGTAAGAAAGCTGAAAGCCCACCGACATGATCAGGTAAGGATTATAAATCAACAGCACAAATGCCGAAGCTGCCAACGTATTGTAAATGTTAGTGCGCATCCCGTAAGGTCGTGCAAGGGCAATGAATGAAAACATCGTCACCGCCCGAAGCACCGAAGGCGAAAGCCCAGTGATGAAGGCAAAAGCCCAAAGCAAATTCAAACTAAGGATGGCCACCACCCATTTGCTCCATGGGTATTTATTCAACGGCTTGAAAAGAAATAAAATAATGGCATAAATTATCCCTACGTGCATTCCGGAAACGGCCAGCACGTGCATTGCCCCACTGGCCGCATACGCATTTTGCAAATCGTTGTCAATGCCATCAGTTACACCCAGCACCAGTGCAATTGCGATGGCTTTCTCGTCATCGCCATGAACCTGTTCATTTAGCTTTTGCATCGACCAAGCACGCGCCTGGTGCGAATAAAAGATAAAGCCTTTTCGGGAGGTTGGTTTTATAAACTTTACTGCTTCAGGCTGCACAAACTGCTGATGCGAAATATTTTTAAAACTAAGGAAGCGTTTGAAATCAAACTCGCCAGGGTTGGCAGGAGGTCTTATTTCTTGCGGGCTTCCGCGCACCAAAATATGATCACCATATTGCCAGTGTGCTACCGAGAAGTTCTTTTTTGACACGTAGAGCAGTAAGTTGCCCCTTGCCGGTTGCCAGTTTACTGTTTTGACACAGGTTAATTCAATTTCAATTTTCCATGATTTGGCTTTCTCCTCGGGCACACTTCGAACTATCGCCTCGTACGCTTCAATTTGTTCATTGATTTTAGAAAGGTGATTATCGCGATTTGAATCCGTAAACAGCATCAATCGAACATAGCCCAAAAGAAAAATGGCAGAGAGCCCGAGCAATCCTGATAATAAAGGGAACTTATTCTCTTCCGAGGAAAGTTTAACAACAAAAAAGGCAACCATTAAAAATACAGTTAAGCCAACTGCAAATTTTTGGGTAATAATTGCAGGGAAATAAATTCCCAACAGCGCACCGCCCGTGAAAAACCCGGCTATTCGAACCATTGGGTAGGGAAGCCATTTCATTTTAAATTCAAAATTTTAAAGTTCAAGATTCAGCATTGGCTTCCTACTAATTACAATTAGAGATTTGGAGGTTGCAACTTGGGATTTAATATCCTTCCACCAAAATCATTTTGGTTTTTGCCGTTCGCTGACGGATTGCTTTTGCCGGAGCATATTCTTCCGAAGCCCACCATTTCTTAGCGAGTTCGGTGTTCGGAAATTCAAGCACCACAATCCGTTGTGGATCCCAATCACCTTCCAGCGTTTCGGTTTTTCCACCGCGCACAATAAACTTGCCTTGGTAGGCAGCGAGTGAAATCGGGGTGAGCTTTCTGTACTCCTCGTATTGAACGGGGTCATTAATTTTTATTTCTACGATAATGTAGGTGGGCATGAATTTATTATTACTTAAATTATAATTGTTAGTCGCTAATGGCTGATCGCTGTTTTTTTAAACTTACAATACCAAAAATAAATGGGCAATTATTAAAAAAAACTAACTCCCTGCCTTACCGTACGCCTCAATAATATCGCGCACTAATTTGTGCCGCACCACATCGCGCTCATTGAGTTCTACAAAGCCGATGCCTCTTGTTTGATTAAGGATTCGCACAGCCTCTTTCAACCCCGACTTCTGGCTCGCTGGCAAATCAATCTGCGAAGTGTCGCCCGTCACGATCATTTTGGAATCTGGCCCCATGCGGGTGAGGAACATTTTCATTTGCATGGGTGTGGTGTTTTGCGCTTCGTCCAACAATATAAAAGCATTATGTAGTGTGCGGCCACGCATGTAGGCCAGCGGGGCAATCTCAATGATCTCGCGTTCCTGGTAATACTTCAGCTTCTCAAACGGGAGCATATCATTGAGCGCATCGTAGATCGGCCGCAGGTACGGATCAATTTTTTCTTTTAAATCGCCCGGCAAAAAACCGAGGTTCTCCCCTGCCTCCACGGCCGGACGTGTAATGATGATCTTTTTCACCATTTTATTTTTCAGTGCCCGCACGGCAATGGCCACCGACACAAAAGTCTTTCCCGTTCCAGCAGGGCCAAGCGCGAAGACCAAGTCATTTTCTTTCACCGTCTGCACCAACTTTTGCTGGTTTACTGTTTTCGCTTTGATGGGTGAGCCGCGCGTTCCGTAAATGATGATGCCATCCAATGAATCTTCGGGCACAAACTCCTGCCGCTCTTGCGAGATATAGCCGCGCACATTTTCCTCGGTCACTTTTCCAAACTGATGGAAGTGGTCCACAAGGGAATTTAAAATATCGGTGATCTGAACAAGGTCGGGGGATTCTCCTTTTACAAGGATTTCGTTGCCACGCGATACAATGCGGCTTTTTGGGAAAGCAGAGGCCAGTTCATTGATGTTCTTGTTCTCGATGCCGAGGAAATCCAGTAGCGAGACATTTTCGAGGGTGATGGTTTTTTCGATCAAAGACGTTGGTTTATATGATTTGTAGAATAACTGTATTGCGTAAAACTAAAAGGCAAATAGGAAACACAAAAATCATGGTTAATTTTGAACAGTAAATTTAATAAATGGATATTATTCAAACTAATAGTTAGTCATCATCGCGAGTACCTGTATTGGAGATTGCTTCGCTCAATCACACCTTCCACCACGGGGCTCGCAGGGCGTCACTAAATAATAAATAAACTAAAAGTTCAGCGCACAACCGATGGCCATTGTTACACTTCTCACCGACAACGGGGAAACCGACCACTATGTGGCTGCCATTAAAGCAAAAATTCTGGGTGTCAATCCGGGGCTTATCCTTGTTGATATCAGTCATAAAATTGAACCATGCGACATTGCCCATGGTGCATTTGTATTAAAGAACGTCTTTCGCGATTTTGCGAAGGGCACGGTGCATCTTGTAGGAGTGGATGCAACCGGACCTACCAATTGTGCTTCCATCGCACTGCAATTAGAAGATCATTTTTTTGTGGGTGCCGATAACGGCCTCTTCGGTTTGATCAGTGATAAACCCCACCAGCAGTTGGTGGACATCAATTCGATCACTGCAGTGGCCACCTCCTTTCCTGAAAAAGAAATTTTTGCTGCTGCTGCTGCCAAATTAGCAAGCGGTGTTTCCATCTCCACGCTGGGCAAGCCGATGGCTTCGTTTAAAAAAATGATCGGCCGCTCGGTGAAGGCGACCCGAAAACTTATTACCGGGCATGTCATGCGGGTAGATAACTTCGGAAACCTTGTAACCAATATTTCCAAAACTGATTTTGATATCCTCAGCAGCGGAAAAACTTTTACCATTCAGTTCTCCGGAGAAAAATTCAGGCGAATACATTCTCATTATTCTCAGGCTGAACAAGGTGACTGCTTTCTTATTTTCAACAGTTCGGATTTCTTGGAAATAGGAATTTATAAAGGGCGTGCGAACGATCTTTTGGGTATGGGCTATGACAGTGCAGTGAATATTTTGTTTGATGAATAAGGAAGTTATCCGCTAACAATTAACCGAAAGCAATGATAAGAATCGTGCGCATGCACTTCACAGAAGCAGGTGTTGAGGAGTTTCTCCGAATCTTTGATCAACATAAAGCCGCCATCCGGAATTTCCCTGGCTGCTCGCACCTTCAGTTGCTGAAAGATGCTGACGGCTCAACTACCTATACCACTCTCAGCCATTGGGACGAGGCTCAAAGTTTAGAGAACTACCGCAAGTCGCAATTGTTTGGAGAAGTTTGGGGAAGGGTGAAAACCTTATTTGCTGAACGAAGCCAGGCTTTTTCGTTGGAAAAATTTATTGAAGTAAACGTGTAAAACGAGTATGCTGAAGGTAAAATAGACGCTGATAATCAACCTCTTGCATCGGCTTCAATCACTTCAGCACCACCACAGTGATCCCCGCGCCTCCCCGTTCCACATGCTCATCGGCAAAGAAGGCCACTTGGTTTGTGACTTTTAATCGCTCGCGCACAATTTTGCGCAGCACACCTTCGCCCTTGCCGTGAAGGATTTTCAATTCGCTCTGGCTCAGCAAAATTGCATCGTCCAGAAAGCGGTCGAGTTCAGCTACCACTTCTTCAGCGCGCTTGCCGCGCAAATCTAATGTAGAAACAAAGGACGATTGCTTGCGCATCACATCCACACCGAGTGCCCTTGCTTTGCTCACTGAAGTGGGCTCAACCAAGTCGCTGCGCACGAGTTGATCTAACTTTACCGTAGTGCGAGCATTTCCAAACTCGATCACTGCTTGCTTGCCTTTAATGCTTACCAATGTGCCGGTCACCTCCTGCCCTATCAATCGCACGTTGTCGCCTTCTTTTAAAAATTGGTGTGGCAAATTTATTTTAGCAAGTTGGGGTTGCACTTTGTCCGCCAGTTCCACAAGGCCTTGGCGTACTTTGCGCGTTTCCTTTTTCTCGGCTTTGTTTTCTCGGATGTGGCGAATTGTTTTTTCGATTTCGCGGTTGGTTTCTTTTAATAAAGATGAGGCCTCCGCCTTGGCACGATTAATAATTTCCTTTTTCATGCCTTCCAGCTCGGTATTGAGTTTTTGATATCGCTCCTGCTCTTCACCCAACTTTCTCTCGCGCTCGGCCAATCCGCGTTGGCTCCGCTGCAACAGTTGTTTTTCTTCGGCCACCGTCTTCATCAAGGTTTCCAGGCCAGTCAACTCTCTGCCGATGATTTGTTCAGCCTGCTTAATGGTTGCTTGGGGCAATCCGGTCTTGCGGGCAATCTCCAGAGCAAATGAACTTCCCGGTTTCCCAATCTCCAACTGAAACAAGGGCTGCAGTTTTTTTGAATCAAACTGCATAGAACCGTTTCGGATACCGGAGCGATTGGAGGCAAACAATTTTAAATTGTAGTAATGTGTGGTGGCCACGCCCCACACTTTTTTCTGCAACAGCGCGCCCAAAATCGCTTCGGCTATGCCGCCACCAAAATTCGGATCGGTGCCCGCACCCAACTCGTCCATCAATAGGAGTGTTTCTTCAGTTGCGTTCTCTAAAAAAAACCGCATGTTCTTTAAGTGCGAACTGTAAGTGCTCAAATCATTCTCGATCGATTGTTGGTCTCCAATGTCGAGAAAAATAGTTTTAAATGTCCCGACATTCGACTTTTCATAAAGCGGCACCAACAAACCGCATTGCACCATGTATTGAATGAGTCCCACAGTTTTCAGGCAAACTGATTTGCCGCCAGCATTCGGCCCAGAAACTAAAAGAAACCGCGCCTCATCGGGGAGGTCAATTGTCAGCGGCACCACAGAACGCTTTCCTTTCAAGCTTAAATGCAGCAGAGGATGCCTTGCCAAAATCCAGTTCATTGCCGGGCGATTAGAAATCAGGGGCATGTCCGCTTCCATGTCGATGGCCAGTTTCGCTTTTGCGTGATTGATGTCGATAGCTCCCAGAAAATAGCAAGCTGCTCTTATAGCGTCCAAATTTTGGCGAAGCAAAGAGGTAAGTTCCTTCAAAATTTTCACCACCTCTCTCCGTTCGGCATGGATCAAATCGCGGATCTCGTTGTTGGCCTCCATCGACTCAACCGGCTCGATATAAACCGTTTGCCCTGTTGCCGATTCGTCCATGATAAAGCCATGAAATTTTCTTTTGTGCTCAGCAAGGACAGGAATGACCACACGGCCTTCGCGGATGGTAAGAGACGCACCCTCGGGCACCCAACCTTCCCCTGCCAAATCGCGAAAAATCCGTTCCGTCAACTTTCGCACCCGGATTTCCTCTTCGCGCAACCGCCTCCGTATTCGCTCCAGTTCCGGGCTGGCCTTATCTTTTATTTTGCCTTTTTCATTAAAACTATTTTCTATGGAAGCGACCCAAGAACCCAATAAGGTTACCGGTTCGGTAAGTTTGAAAAGTTCAGGGTAGTCTTCTTTTGATGACGCGATGAATTTAAGGATGGCAACAGCACATTGAAGGGTCGGGATAACTCCTTGAAAATTCTCCTCCTCCAGAAAACTGTCTTCAATGCGGATGATTTCAAAATAAATGGTGGGGTCGAGATAGGCACTCAAAGGAAATGCATCGCCTTTTTCCAGCATTTTTTTAAACTCCCAAACGCGGAGCAATAATGTTTTAATGAAGTCGGCCTGATTGGAAAATGAAATGCGTTCTACTTCTTGCCTTCCCAATGCACCCATGCAATAGGATAGTAATTTGGTTCGGATTTGATCAAAGCCGAGCTTCGCTTCTAAGTCAATTGGGTAAGTGTTCAAAACGTTATTTTGGCTTTTGAGGAATAAATTTAGGCTGGGGAGCCCGGATAGCACGTTGCTCTCGAAGCACCAAGGTATCCACCACCGCATCATACACTTTTTCCAACTCTTTGGGGTGAGCCAGGTAATAGGTATAAGTGAGCTTCATTACAGAATCTGAAATATTTCGGCCTTTCAATAATTTTTGTTCAAATGGGATGAAGTAGCGAATGGTAGAGTCTTTGATGGGAGGGCCATTATGCACCGGCAAATTTTCTGTGCGGGCTTCGGCAAGGTAAATATCAATCAGCAAGGCAGAAAGCTGAGGTTGCGTGAGCACGCCTACAGGTTTCTTGGGCGAATTACAAGAAGTAATCCCAATGAAAAGAAAAACAAACAACAACTTTTGCACGATTAATCTGGTTTTAAACAAGAATCAGGCCTTAAATTTAATCCTATTTCTTATTTTTAAGCCCGAAAAAATTAATGAAGGAACTTCTCAAAAAACTTCGTAGGTACGAAATCCAAATCCGCAAGGCCATCAACAGCCAAATGCAGGGAGATTTCCATTCTATTTTCAAAGGTACTGGACTTGAGTTTGATGACGTACGCCCTTACCAATATGGCGATGACATACGCACCATCGATTGGAATGTAACAGCCAAAGGCCATGGCACTTTCGTGAAAACATTTCGTGAAGAAAAAGAGCAAACCATTTTTTTTATTCTCGATGTAAGTGCCTCACAAAATATTGGCACACCTGGCAAATCCAAAGTGGATATTGCCAAAGAAGTGTGCGGGGTGTTAGCGTTGTCGGGCGCAAAAGAATCGAGCCAACTGGGGCTGATCTGCTATTCGGACGAGCGGGAGAAGGCCATTCGGCCCCGCAAGGGTGCGGCCCAAGCATACGAGATTATTTCCAGTATCATCAACCTAAAGCCGCACTCCTTAAAGACGAATCTCAACAAGGCCATCACGTTTGCTCTAAATTTTATTAAACGCAGGAGCGTGATCGTGATGGTTTCTGATTTTATTGACGAAAATTATTTTCAGGGTTTAAAGTCATTGGCACGCAGGCACGACTTAGTGATCATCCGCATTACCGACAAGCGCGAGACGCAATTGCCCAAGCTGGGCATTATCCCTGTGCTCGACAAGGAAACGCAGCGCACACTCTGGGTGAACACTTCGTTTGGTGGCTTTCGTGAAAAAATTTCAGAGCATAATACTTCGCGCCAACAGGAATTGGCAGACTTCAGCCGCAAACATCAAATCAATTTTTTATCGATCGATACGGATGAGGATTTTGTTCCGAAATTACTGAAGGTATTTAAGGTGAGAAATAAGTCGATGAAGACGGTATGAGGGGGCTAGCAAAAAATTCAAAATATAGAGTTCAATTTCCATGGTTCAAGACGGTTAATTCAACTTTCAATTTTCAACTTTTAACTTTTAACCTTCTTCTATGCATCCTTCTCTCCATCTCAACAATTCACGCCCAAGAAATAAAAATTCATGGCAAGTTTAGTTCGGACAGTGTAAAAATTGGCAAGCCCATTGAATTCTCCCTCACGGCCCATTATCCCGAAAAATTAACGCTGCTTTTCCCCGACTCCACCTTTTCATTTGCACCATTCGAATGGCAGGGAAAAAGATTTGTTACCACCAAAACCAAAAATGGCATCAGTCGCGATAGTGTAATTTATGTACTCAACACTTTTGAGGTGGATAGTATCCAAACGCTGAAACTTCCTGTGTTCGTAGTCAATGCAATGGACTGCACACAAGTATTCTCCAACACCGATACCGTTTTATTTCAGCACCTGGTGGAAGCCATTCCCGATTCATTAACTGCGGAAAAACTGCCGTTGAAAACCAATACGGAATACCTCGGTGTGCGGTGGCAACTCAATTATATTTTAGCAGGTATCATCGGAGTCATTTTATTAGCCGCTTTGGCAGTAGTTTGGGTTTTATTTGGAAAAAAGATTCAAAAATATTTTAAGCTCAAGCGAATGGCCCAAACCTATGAAGCGTTTATTTCAAAATTTGACAACTCTGTTCAACAATTGGAATCCGGATTTTCTCCGCAACATGCTGAAATTGCCCTCGTCATTTGGAAAAATTATTTGGAGTCGCTCCTCGCCAAGCCTTACACTAAATACACGGCCAAAGAAATACGCCTGATCGAAAAAAGTGACGAACTTGGAAACGCGCTGAGCGAAATCGACCGGATGATTTACGGACATGCGCATGAGAATGTACGTTCACCCTTTGTTGGTCTCAAAGAATATGTGCAAAAACAATTTGAAAAGAAGAAATCAGAAGTAGCGAATGGATAAACTGAATTCACCTTGGTATTCACTCGATTGGTTTTCCCTTTCCAGTTTCAAAATATTCACCTGGGAAAACAAATTGTACCTGTATTTGATCCCGGTCATTCTCCTCGCATTTGCGCTGCGTTGGTTCATCCGGTATTTTGTTAACCAAAAGCTGCCGGTGGCATTGATCAAAAGCGATTTAAAAAGTTCATTTCTAAATTGGCTTCGCTTTATTCCCGAAATTATTTTAATGCTCGTGCTCGCCCTGTTGCTGGTGGCCTTGGCAAGACCACAACGAACCAATGAGAAGGTAGAGCAGTGGACGGAAGGAATCGACATCATGATCGCTCTCGACATTTCTCAGTCTATGCAGATCGAAGATTTTCAGCCCAACCGCCTGCAGGCAGCGAAGCAAGTGGCGCGCGAGTTCATCAAAGGACGATTGCAAGACCGCATCGGCCTGGTCGTTTTTTCTGGCGATGCCTTCTCATTAGCACCACTCACTACCGACTACGAGTTGCTCTACTCCTACCTCAACGAAATTACCTTTGACATGATCGAATCGCGCGGAACGGCCATTGGCAGTGCGATGGCGGTGGTTACAAACCGTATGCGGGAGTCGGAATCAAAATCAAAAGTCTGCATCCTCATCAGCGATGGCGACAATACCGCTGGCAATATCGATCCGATTACTTCTGCAGAGTTGGCGGCTGCTTATAGCATAAAAATTTATACCATTCTGGTAGGCAAAGAAGGCCTTGTCCCTTTTGGGAAAGATTATTTTGGAAGGCCGCAAATGGTAGAAAACACCGTAGATGAAACTACGATGCGAAAAATTGCAGAACTCGGTGCCGGTGAATTTTTTCGCGTAACGGATAACGAAGCGCTGAAAAATGTGTTCCAACGGATTGACCAATATGAAAAAGCCGAGATCAAAGAAAACCGTTTCAAAGATACCACCGATTTTTATTTCATCTATTTGCAATGGGCAATGGTTTTCTTTTTGATGTGGCTGGCCCTGAAATCCACCTTCTTGACAAATGTGCTACAGGATTAATTGCATTTTCATCTATTTCTAATCCACTTTCCATCCAGTTGCCTTCAAAATCGCTTCTTGAATCTTGAATTGCCATTGATTAATATTGAAGCATGATGCCCTGGCGCGAATTTTTTTTGGGTTTGACCCTAATTCCATTTCATAGTTTTTCCCAAGGTTGCAGCGATGCGGGTTTCTGCACGATGGGCGCCATGAAACCCGACCAACCATTTAATAAAAAAGGAAATATCAAACTACGGTCTATCGATTTCAGCCAATACTATGGGCTCACCCATTTCAATAACCACATTTTTGTTTCAACGATTGAAGCCAACATCGGGATCGGCAAAAAATATACGGTGCAGGCCAAAGTTCCGTATCAAATTGCCAATGGCCACTTGGGCACCTTTGAAAGCTTGAGCGATATTTCGTTGAGCCTCAAGCGCAATTTAATCAGCAACGAAACCTTTGATGTCAATTTTACGATCGGCACAAAAATCCCTTCCAACAATGGCGACAAGCAGCAACTCGCTGGTTTTAGCTTACCCATGTATTACCAAACCAGCCTCGGCACTTACGATTTGATCTTTGGTGCATCCATCGTGAGTAGAAAGTGGCTTTTTGCTGCCGGCTACCAGCAAGCACTCACCAAAAACCAAAACGGGTTTTGGTGGGGCGAGTGGCAAACGGATCGCCCGCAAGATTTTAATTACATCCATCAATATGCGCAGTCCAATAATCTACAACGTGGCAAAGATGTGATGCTTCGGGTGGAGCGCAACTTTCGCCTGTCGCGGTTCAATGCCAGCATTGGGTTACTTCCCATTTATCGCCTAACCAAGGATGTTGTTTCAATACCTTCTGCGTCAAATCCCAACAACCCCTCTCTAAATACAGTGAAGCAGACACCAGGCAGCGATGGCCTCGCTCTTTCCGGCATCTATACCCTCGGATACAATTTAGATGTGCGATCGGGGATAAGATTATTAGTGGGCAACCGCTTTATTCAGCGCGTCAAAAACCCAGACGGTCTTTCGCGCGAATTTGTAGTTTCTTTCACCTACAGTTACCGATTCTGATGAAGCCGTTTCTTTTGCTAAGTTTCCTATCCGTTGCCGCCTTCAGCTTGCACGCGCAAAATACGATTGAAAAAAAAATCGACTCGTTGCTTGCCGTTGCCAATTACGACCAAGCATTGCTGGTAATTCGTTCGCAAAAAGAAATGTCTATCTTTTTGTCCAATAAAGAAGCAGAGGCACTGATGGCACAAGGCAAACTGCCTGAAGCGGAAACCATTCTAATGAAAATAAGTAACGAGGGAGCGCTATTTTACAAAGCACTTACCGAAAGTAACATCGGGTTTCTCAACCTGCTGAAAGGCCGCAGCGACTTGGCGTTGGAAAACCTTCAGCGCGCCAAAGATGATTTTAAACAAGCCAACAAGCCCAACTCCAAAGAAAATGCAAAGTGCCTCTCTAATCTAAGCCTGCTCTATTGGAGCACCGGCAAAATAAATCAAGCCGAAGAAAATGCGATTGCTGCCCTGCAACTGAGGCAATCTTTATTTGGAAATGAGAGTGAGGAAGCCGCTGCTTCGCTGAATGACTTGGGCCTTGTTTACGGTCAAACCGATTCGGACAAGGCGTTGACTTACTATGAGCAGGCCCTGGCAATCTATGAAAAACTTCATCGCAGCGACCATCCCAAAATTGCCATTGCCAAGACAAACATTGGTTTAATGTATTTAAAAAATAAGCTCTATGGGGATGCCATTAACAACTTTGAAAGTGCCCAATCCATTTGGCACAAAATCTATCCCGATGGCCACCCTAACGAAGCTCTGGCTTTGGTCAATTTGGGGAGAACTTATTCGGTGATGAAAAATGATAAAACTGCCTTGGTTTATTACGAAAAGGCATTGGACATCTACAAAAAATCCTTGGGTCAAAAGCACCCGGATATTTCTGCTGTGTATAACCAGATCGGAAACATCAAGTTGAGTGAAAATAAATTCGCAGAAGCATTAGTTGATTTTCAAGAAGCTTTGTGTGCCAATTCTCCTTCGTTCAACGAAAAAAACAGGACCAAAAATCCAAGGGTCTCCTATTTTTATAACGGCACAGTTTTGCTGTACTCACTGCAGTCTAAAGCGCAGGCACTCGAAGCGCTCCATTATGGAAAGACATTAAAGCTGCAAGACTTGACGTTGGCCTTAGAAACACTTCAATCGTGTGACACACTGATTGACAACATCAGGCACCACAGTGAAAATGAAAATGACAAAATTGAATTGGGCACACTGGCCAATGAAGTTTATGAAGACGGGGTGAGGCTCTCGCTGGCGATCAGCGAAATAACGGTGCATTCAAAAATGTATCGCGAAACAGCATTTTATTTCTCTGAAAAGAGTAAATCCGCTGTGCTGCAAGAGTCGATTGCCGATGCACAAGCCAAATCATTTGCCGGGATACCGCAGACGTTGATGGAAGAAGAAAAAACAAAAAAATCAACCATCGCCTTGCTGGCACAAAAACTTTCGGAAAGGCCAAGTATGGAGGAGGAGAAGAAATTGCGCTGGATGTTGTTCAACGTCACTTCCGAGTATGGCCAATTTATAACAAAATTAGAAAAAGATTATCCCGACTACTACAACCTGAAGTATAGTTCGTCCACCGCCTCGGTTGCCGATATTCAGAAAACCCTGTTGCCCGACCAGGCAATGGTGAGTTATTTCATCACGAAAAGAAATAGAAGGTTGTACCAGTTCATTATCACCCACACCAAATACAAAGTTCAGAGCAACCGCCTAAATGAAAATTTTGATCGTTACTGCAAAGGCTTCACCAACAGCTTGCTCTACAATGATTTCAATACCTACAAAAGCACTGGGCCGTTGTCGAAGTTGCTTAAGCCATCTGTGCCAGGTGCCATCAAAAGATTAATCATCGTTCCTTCCGGACGATTGGGTGCGATCCCGTTTGAAGCCTTGGCTTATAAAAAAATGAAAAGCCGGGGCTTTAAAGATGTTTACTTTTTTATCGACCGATGGGCTATCAGCTATGAATTTGCTGCGGGGCTGATGTTGCAAAAAGGCAAAGAAAAAAAGAACGAAGGGAAAGGAAATATTTTTTTATGTGCGCCCGTCAATTTTGATAACCAAAACCTCAACGGCTTGCCGGGAACGGAAAAAGAGGTGAACGATATTGCGCTACTTTTTGCTGCCAAAGCAAAGGTCTCCACATTTGGTGCCGCCAACGAAGCACTCGTAAAATCACAAGAGTTAAATGGGTATGATTACCTCCACTTTGCCACGCACGGAATGGTCGATGTAGTTGAGCCTTCGCGATCAGAAATTTTCTTAAATGGGAAAGATCTAGAAGATGGCAATTTGTATTGCGGTGAAATTTACAACCTCACGCTCAATGCCGACTTGGTGGTGCTCTCGGCCTGCGAAACAGGGCTCGGAAAAATAGCGACTGGTGAAGGGGTAATCGGCCTTTCGCGTGCCTTGGTTTATGCCGGGGCAAAAAACATTATCGTTTCATTTTGGAAAGTCGCGGACGAATCAACGGCACAATTGATGGTTGATTTTTACAAAATCCATTTGCAAAACGGAGAGTTAAGTTTCAGCGAAGTGCTGCGCAAAGCGAAACTAAACCTCATTACGAGCGATCAATATGCTTCACCTTATTACTGGGCACCTTTTGTCTTGATCGGGAAATAATCGGCTCGGGCTATTTTTAATACTAATTTCCATTCCATCGAAATACTTTGTACTTTGATCCATGTGGTTCAACTTTCACACACACAGCACCTATTGCGATGGCCAATCCACCTTGGCAGAAATCGAAGGTCAAGCTGCCCGGTTTAACTTCAAAAGCCTGGGGTTTTCTTCTCATGCCCCGTTGCCGTTCGACTGCAAGTGGTGCATGCCCAGAGAAAGACTGGAGCATTACCTTTCAGAAATTCAACATTTTAATCACTTAAAGAAAAAAATAGAAATCTATTCTGGCCTCGAAGTGGATTATATACCCCTTGTCATCGGCCCACAGGATTTTCAAAAACAACTTGACTACACCATTGGCTCCATTCACTTTGTGGACTATTTAAAAGACGGGTGCGGATGGGAAATTGATGGAGCGCATCAACATTTCCTGGAAGGCTTCTCAGAAATTTTCAACGGTAATATTAAGGATACAGTCCACCGCTATTTTGAGTTGACCCGGGAAATGGTCACATTCTCCCCGCCTTCGATCGTTGGCCATCTCGACAAAATTAAGATTCAAAATATTGATGAACGATTTTTCAAAGAGGACGAACCCTGGTACCGGGAAGAAATTAAAAACACATTGAATACGATCCTTCATGCCGGGTGTATTGTTGAAGTGAATACCCGGGGCATCTATCGGAAGAAGACAGCTACCACCTACCCCAGCCCGTGGGTACTGGAATTGATCCATCAAAAAGAAATTCCGATAACGGTGAGTTCTGATGCTCATCATAAAGATGACTTGATCAATAATTTTCAGGAAACCTTAATTGATTTAAGAAAAATTGGATTTCAGGAAATCCACATTCTTGATAACGGGCAATGGACACCTTTCAAATTTAATGAACATGGACTCAACGTTAAATGAACACCCCATAACATCTTGGCTCAGGCGAACCAGCACTTTCAATTTTACTATTTACGCTTCATTAATTTCTTTTTGCCTTTACACATGCATTTTTGCGTTGCGCAAAACATTTGGCGTAGCCACCTACGAAGGTCTCTCTTATTGGGGCGTTGACTTTAAGGGCTGGATGGTGATCGCCCAGGTACTCGGCTATCTACTTTCCAAATTCCTGGGCATAAAAATAGTTTCAGAACTGCACGCCAAGCACAGAACGAAAGGCATCCTCCTTATGGTAAGCATTGCGGCAGTGGCATGGTTTTTCTTTGCCCTCACGCCAAATCCTTACAACCTGGTATTCTTATTTATGAATGGATTGCCCCTCGGCATGGTGTGGTCTCTCGTCTTTGGCTACCTTGAAGGAAGAAAAAACACCGAAGTGCTGGGGGCAAGTTTGTCGGTAAGTTTTATATTCTCGGCTGGTTTTGGTAAGACCATAGGCGGATTGGTGATGCGCGATTGGGGTGTAACGGAATTTTGGATGCCATTCGTCTCCGCATGTATTTTCTTTGTTCCACTGCTTATTTTTTTATGGCTCATCGATAAGCTTCCACCACCTTCGCGTGAAGATGAAGCCCTGCGAACGAAAAGACAACCAATGACCGGAACGGAACGGATTGCATTTGTCAAACTTTTTGGACCGGGATTAATATTACTGATCTTAACCTACGCGTTGCTTACCGCCTTTCGTGATTTTCGCGACAATTATTCAGCAGAGCTATGGAAATCGTTGGGATATGGTGATAAGCCTTCCATCTTCGCTCAAACTGAAACACCAATCTCCATCATAGTCCTTGTTGCTATTGCCACGCTAATGATTGTGAAAAATAATCAGAAGGCGTTGTTAATAAATCACCTCATGATACTTTTTGGAATGCTCATGGTGGGGGCAAGTACACGCGCCTATGAGTATCAAATGATATCGCCCTTTGCTTGGATGACACTGGTAGGCATGGGCTTGTATTTTGGCTATATCCAATTCAACAGCATTTTTTTTGATAGGTTGTTGGCTGCTTTCAAATACTCGGGCACGGTTGCCTTCCTGATCAATTTAGCAGATTCGTTTGGCTATGTGGGCAGCGTAAGCGTAATCTTGTATAAATATTTTGGGCATTCACAGTTAAGTTGGTTAAACTTCTTTATTGCAGGAGGTTATGTGGTTTCTGGTACCGGAGCGATACTCATCACCGGTTCACTCATCTACTTTCAATATAAGTACAAAAGCCAGAATAGTTCGCCACATTAGGACCCATCTCAAAAATATAATCGCAATCCGACCTCCCCGCCCTCTGCGGTTATTGTGTTTGACCTCTCGGTTGCAAGCCATTCAAACATTACTATATCTCCAATAAAAAATTTATGAACATAGGGTCACAAGTTTGTCTTGGCTCAGAATAAATAAAAACCAATTCAGTTAACTGCCTTGGTTTTTATTTTTAGAAAGATGGAGACCTTATTTATTATCCGGCTCTACCCCGAGTGGATTGAATACCCAGCAGTCGTCCAATCTACGAGACCCACTTTTGCCTGTGGTGATGTACCCAAAAGAGCCGATCGCAAAACCAAACCCTGAATCGCGCGCTACACCAACAACTGGTGTGTTGTTTGAAAACGAGAAGTACTCAAACCAGATATCTCCCGCAGTAACGATGCCATTCTTGCTCACTGTGGGTGGTGTGTATTGCCACGTATCACTTTGTGGTGCGCCTATGCTGCCGCAACTTAAATAGCCAAAGCCACTGATGGCCCAAGCACAAGCCAACTCCCGAGGCCTAGGTTGCACAATCAAATTTCCGTTCAAATCCTTTCCGGTAAGGCCATTGAGTGCAAACCACGGGTTCTTAGTTGTGTCCGAAAGTGCGGTCGGGTCAAACCTATAAAAATCAGTCACATAAGAGCCATTGTTGTTCCCCCCCCCTACATAAGCATAGGGTTCAATGACAAAAACAAAACCATTCTGACGTTTTGACCCGCCAAGACTTGGTCGTTGTATCCAAAGGTTAGTGGCTGGACTATATTCCCACATATCTTTGAGTCCGGCAAGATTGTATCCTCCCCCAACAAATGACCTTTTTCCAACGGTGAAGGCTACTGCTCCATACCTTGCCAAAGCAGTATCGTAGGTAGCCGAACGGCCAAAGTCTGCAATCCGAGTCCATTTTCCCTTGGATCCAACAGAGGGATCAAACTCCCAAAAGTCGCCCAGTGGAAGGGGGTTATTAATGTCATTGCCTCCGATGCCAGTCCCAATGTACCCTTTTCCATTTAATGAAAAGCCAACGGCATTGCTGCGGGGCAACCCGGGGAACTTTGCCATTTGTACCCACGTGTCGATCTGTGGATCATACCTCCAAAAATCGGTTAGGCGTGCCGGAAGATCAAAATTGTAACCAGTGCCCATGTAGGCATAGTTTCCAATTACAAATCCAGTGGCACCACTTCGTGTGACACCATCGAAACCACCGAGCAAGTCCCAAGAACCCGGCAGCGTTATGGTCGTTGATGTGTTGCACGATGACAAATTTAATAACCCTGCAAACATGATCATCGTGAATAAGGGCAAACGCAATTGTTTCATTTTTATTAATTTATTAAGGGACAACATAAGAATAATAGATTATCAGTTTTATTTTGTTGAAAGGATTAAGTTGGTCGCCAAGATATACCCGGCTTACGTTGCCTCCCTGTCCGCCCGAGGGGGCAAGGATAAGCGGTGGAAAATAATTTGTGTTAGCTTTAACTTGAGACAATACGTATGAAAATATGGGGTAACTGTAAAGTGTATTTATGCCATACTCATAATCGTATTGGATATTGGCCAACCCACCAGAAATTGGTGATAATGGAATGTAAGAGAGATCAGTATAGTAGAGTTGAAGGGGTGAGGGTGGTGGAAAATATAATGGGTAAGTTCCATGCACCGGATAAACCTGAAGGAAGGCTGCATTTAAGATCACTCCTGTTTCTGTCGAGAAAAAACTCTTCAATGAAGGGAATTGAATAAGGGTGACCAAACCGGTGCCTGTTTGCACGTAGGTGGCATTATTCGTTAAGAACGAAGAGACAGGATTATACTTGGTAATCCCTGCTAACGGAGTACCGGTACGATCTGCAGTAATGTTATTGAACTGATAATTATAAGGCCTAAAATCAACATGGTTACTTACAGGAGCATCACTGCCTAAAAATTGACTGAAATATAACCTTATTTTTAAATTTCTGGATTTAAAACCTACCACACATGCCTGGCTGCCAGGATCAACATTGAGGTACAATCCATAAAAATAACTTCCAGCAAAAGCATTTGAATTGGAGAAAAGCTGAGCTGAATCAATCTGAGCCAACCTAAATAAATTTGCTCCAAAGGCTGCCGGCAAGCGAATATTTAAAGAGTCATTGTGCGGCAAAAAATTCACGGTAGCCGAAGCGATTGGAGTTGGGAAGTGCTGGAATGTAGTGGAATTGTAAAAACCTGCAGCGTTGGAAAATACCGATAACTTTTGTTCAGGTGTAAACGGCAATAGCCTTACGATCATTGGTTCCGATACCCGGTAAATATTTATGGTTACAGACTTTGTGGTATCCCCGATATAGTAGCGGTTATAGGGCAGGATCAAGGCAATCGAATCAAATTTAAATTGGGGTCCAGAGGGTATGTTAAACCCAGCGCCTATTTGAATATAGGAGGAAGTTGAAATCGAGCCCAACCGGTCGTCAAGGTACTTGCCCAATAAAACTGTGCCACTGCTGTTCGTAAGCACGGAATCCAATTGTACGGTAGAAGTAACTACCGTGAAAGTATCCACATAAGCGGTTTGAAGGTTGTTGCCACTAAAAGCCTTAGTCACCGCCAAAGTATTGGGATCTTCGCATGACCATGAGAAAATTGCCACCACCATCAAATAAAAAATTACTCCGCTTCGCATTCCAATAGAATAACTGACCCAATGATGGTTTATTGCTGAAAAAAGTTTTACGTAATTAAAAAATCCTCTATAAACTCAAAAAAAAAGAACTGACAAGATAATTTGTGGGCTCGGAGGGATTCAAACCCCCAACCTTCTGATCCGTAGTCAGACGCTCTATTCAGTTGAACTACGAGCCCCAGGTTAAAATTTCAAGCCGCAAATTTAAAAGAATAAATCCGATCACCAAACCACGTTTTTTGGTCAATGCTGTTATAAAAATGTATTTTTGCCGCGTTAAAGAAATGCCATGTTCAAAAGATTAATTATTGCAGCACTTGCCCTCACTATTTCGGGCAGCATGCAAGCTCAAGAAAAAAAACGAAAAGCCTACAAGCCAGACATCCCTGGTTTTTTTTTAATTGACTTTGGTTTTAATTCGACATTCGGTTCACCTCCCTATTTTACAAAAGGGTTTTGGGGATCGCGCACGTTGAACGTGTACTATCATTACCCCATCCAGATTGGCAACTCAAAATT
>JAYVMP010000113.1:0-10131 GCA_043758895.1 Bacteroidota bacterium | reverse complement strand
ATAGCTACAAGGGCATCATCCGCTACACCGGAATCCAGGACGGAGCCCGGATATTTATGATGAGCATCGTGAATGTTGCACTGGTGTGCGGACTGAACCTCGCTTTTTATTTTTCCGGAAGGGGAAACGTGATTCCTTACTCGATTGTATTCATTAGCTTATTGTCCTCGTTCCTTTTGTTGTTCAATTACCGGCTGCTCGTCAAATACATTTTTTCTTACTACAGAAACTTCATGATCAAACGTGCCAACGTGATGATTTTTGGGGCGGGGCAAACGGGCATTATCACCAGGCACGTGTTGGAATCCACACCGCGGATGAAGGTCATCGGCTTTTTAGAAGATGACCGGAATAAATCAGGGAATGTGATTGACGGGGTAACCATTTATGATGCCGCGATCGGTGAACTGGCCAAATTGTTTGTTGAGTATTCAGTGGATGAATTGATCTTTACGGCCAAAGACATTTCACTGGAGCGAAAAAATGAGGTGGTGGATGTTTGCATTCGTCACCAAATCAAGGTTCGCACCGTGCCGCCCGTAGAAAAGTGGGTGAGGGGTGAGCTCAGTTTTAACCAGATCAAAGAGATTAACATTGAAGACCTCCTCGGGCGGGAATCAATCAAAATCAACAATGGGAATATTGGGTCCGATTTGCGCGGAAAGCGGATATTGATTACGGGGGCGGCAGGATCAATTGGTTCAGAGTTGTTTAGGCAGTTAGTCTTAAATAAACCTGGCGTCATTGTTCTCATTGACCAATCAGAATCTGCGCTTTATGATTTGGAGCGGGAGGCCCGGTCCATCGACACCACGGCCCGATGCTATTGCTATTTGGCTGACATTAATAACAAGGATAGGATTCGTTCCATTTTCGAGGAGCATAAGCCGGAGGTGGTCTACCATGCGGCCGCCTATAAACACGTTCCGATGATGGAGAGCAATCCATCCGAAGCAATTACCTGTAACATTTTAGGAACAAAAATCTTGGCCGATATTTCCGTAGAATACCAGGTTTCTAAATTTGTCATGATCTCTACAGACAAAGCAGTGAATCCAACCAATGTCATGGGCTGCTCCAAACGGGTAGCCGAGATATATGTTCAATCTTTCAATGATTATCTCGAAGGCTCGGGCAAAGCACACACGGCCTTTGTTACCACCCGTTTTGGAAATGTGCTGGGTTCGAACGGCTCCGTGATCCCACTTTTTAAAAAACAGATTGAAGTGGGAGGCCCTATTACCGTTACGCACCCGGAGATCACGCGGTACTTTATGACCATCCCCGAAGCCTGCCAGCTTGTGCTGGAGGCAGGCACGATGGGCAAGGGAGGTGAGATTTTTATCTTTGATATGGGCAAGTCGGTGAAAATACTTGACCTGGCCGAAAAAATGATTTGGCTTTCCGGGTTAGAGCCAAGAAAGGATATTGATATTGTGTTTACCGGACTGCGTGAAGGTGAAAAACTTTATGAAGAACTGTTGAATAGCCGGGAGAACACCATCCGAACACACCACGAAAAAATAATGATTGCCAAAGTGCAACAATATCCCTACGAAGAGATCAATCGCTACGTGGAATTATTCAACGATTTGGTAAACGACAAAAACGAATTGAAGAGTGTTGCGTTGATGAAAGAACTCGTGCCCGAGTACAAGAGCAATTATTCCAGGTACGAAGTGCTCGACAAAGATTGAACCTTTTTATTTTCTATTTGCTGTGCTTCATCAGCGCTTAATGCCACCACGCTTATTATAGCGGTACTGCGATTTGTTCTTGCTACCTCCAAAAAATCCACCACCTCGTTTGCTGCCTGAACCTGTGCCGTAAGGCAAGTAATATTCTATTTTAACATTAAGTAAAAAGTAGCTGTCCGTTCTGCTGGGATTTCCCCGTTTGAACCCTGCTGTAAAATTATTGGTGTCAGACCCAGTGGCTGCCGGATTGTATGTCGGATTGTTCGGGTTTTGAAAGTAAGCCACCACAGGATTGGAACTTGGTGCGGTATATTTAGTGCTCACGTCATCAAGGTAGTCGGTGAACGTCTTGCGGTAACCGCCTTCCAAAACAATGTTAGTATTAGGGCCGGCTTTTAAACGAATCCCCAGGCCCATCGGAATAACGGGAACGATCCGGCTGTAACTTACTCCTTCGGTGTGAAGCGGTTCCAGGGCGTAGCTTTTTCCCTTGTAATCTGCCTTGGGGTTAAAGTACAAAATGCCTATGCCTGTAAATGCGTAGATATTGATCGCTGGCCTTCTATAATAGCGATTGCCGTTCCCGTATAAATTAAATGCCCCGGTAGCGCTTAACTCAAAACAACTGGAGCGAAATGACAAGCCCCTTACCTTCCTGCCGATGTCGCTGGCTTGCGCATCTGATCCAGCCAATACGAACCAATTTAATTCAGTCCTTACGCTTATTCGAGGGGTTACGTAAAGCTGAAGGCCAGCGTTAAAATTAGGCTGAAATTTTACCAACGTTCCGGGATTGGAAAGCTCACCATAATACGTGGACGAACCTGTTCCAACTGTTAAGATTAAGGACCGCTCCTTGCGAATGGCAAAAAAACTTTGCGCTCTTGAAATTTCGGGCACGACAATCAAAGAGATCAAAGTCAACGTATAAATGCTCTTCATCGAGTGAATTTTTAAAGCTAATTTAGGTAAATAATCGTGAAAAAGAAACCGATTATGCCAAAACCTCTTTAATCCGTTGCGCAGCATCCTTTAGCACAATGGCTGAAAATACTTTTAACCCTGACTCGCGTATAATTTTAGCGCCCTCCTCGGCATTTGTTCCTTGCAGGCGAACAATGATCGGAACAGGAATATTGCCTACTTTTTTATATGCTTCCACTACACCATTAGCTACACGATCACATCGCACAATACCCCCGAAGATATTGATTAAGATGGCTTTAACATTGGGGTCTTTAAGTATAATTCTAAATCCGGCTTCCACCGTTTCGGCATTCGCGCCACCACCCACATCAAGAAAATTGGCTGGCTCACCCCCCGAAAGTTTAATAATGTCCATGGTGGCCATTGCCAAACCGGCCCCATTTACCATGCAGCCTACGTTGCCATCCAACTTCACATAATTCAATCCCGATTTTCCGGCTTCTACTTCCAAGGGATCTTCTTCGGAGATGTCGCGGAGCTCTTCCAGGTCTTTGTGGCGATAGAGTGCATTGTCATCCAAATTCACTTTTCCATCTACAGCCAAAATCTTATTGTCCGAAGTTTTTAATACAGGGTTGATTTCAAACATGGAGGCATCTAAGCCCATGTAAGCAGCATAAAGCGCATTGACGAACTTGACCATTTCCTTGAATGCATTCCCCTCCAGTCCAAGGGCAAAGGCAACTTTCCGCGCCTGGAACGGTTGAAGCCCGATGGAGGGGTCAACCCATTCTTTTACAATCTTATCCGGGCGAGTGGCAGCCACTTCTTCAATGTTCATGCCGCCTTCGGTACTGGCCATGATCACCGGTAAACTTTTGGAGCGGTCGAGCAGAATGCTCATGTAATATTCCTTCGGCTCACTTTCTCCGGGGTAATAGACATCCTCTGCGATTAAGACTTTATTGACCTTCTTTCCAGCCGGCCCTGTCTGCTGAGTAACTAATGTGCCGCCAAGTATTGCTTTTGATTTTTCAAAAACCTCATCCACGCTTTTCGCCAGCACAACACCCCGCGATCCTGTCTCTGTCACGGTTCCCTTTCCACGCCCACCGGCATGGATCTGTGATTTAACCACAAACCATTTTGAGCCGGTATCGGTTTGGATACTCTTGGCCGCGGCCACAGCCTTGTCGGGGGTGTCGGCCACGATGCCGCGCTGCACCGCTACGCCATATTTTTTCAACAAATCCTTAGCCTGGTACTCGTGAATGTTCATAAGAATTTAATTTTGGAAGCAAGCTACTTTTTTTAAACCTTTATTCAAATTATGAATTTTAAACTTATGGCGAGTACCAGCGAAGAAAAGTGGTCGAAGCGACCCCCCAAGTTAATTATTGTGTGTATGCATGAGCAAGCCGACTTATGAAATCGGAAAATCTTAAATAAATACTATGCTTAAGGCCGAGGGCTTGAAAAAATCGTATCGATCACTCCCCGTTTTAAAAGGAGTTCACTTGGAAGTGGAAAAGGGGAGCATCGTGGCCATTGTTGGCGCTTCGGGTGCCGGTAAGAGTACGCTGCTGCATATCCTTGGATCGCTGGATTCTCCCGATGCGGGTGAAGTGAAAATAAATGGCACTAACTTATTCAACCAGCCTCCAAAATCTTTGGCAACGTTTCGCAATAAAAACTTAGGCTTTGTTTTTCAGTTCCACAATCTCTTACCAGAATTTACCGCTGTGGAAAATGTGATGATCCCGGGGCTGATCGGAAAAGGGGAGGAGAAGAAAGTAAAATCGAGGGCAATGGATTTATTGACTTCCCTGAACTTAGAGATGCGTGCCCACCATAAGCCTGCTGAACTTTCGGGTGGCGAGCAGCAGCGTGTGGCAGTTGCCCGGGCCTTGGTTAATTCTCCACTTTTGATTTTTGCCGATGAACCCAGTGGCAACCTCGATTCAAAAAATGCTGCTGAGCTACACGAGTTATTCTTTCAATTACGAAAGGATTTCAACCAAACTTTTGTGATTGTTACCCACAACCAAGAATTCGCTGCCATGGCCGACCGGAAATTGGAAATTAAAGATGGAGTGATTGCCGCCTGATCTCAGAAGAGCAACCGAGCCTTGTTGTGCCTGGCGTACTTTGACTGTACCTTTTTGCCATGACCGGTTGTACGATTGGTTTGACCATACGAGTAGCAGGTGGACTCCACAGAGCAGGAGGTGATCAAGAATGCAACAAAGAGGGTAATTAAAGCTTTCACGTGTTACTATTTATTTTTTATGGTCACATGGAATGCCCATTCTTATTATCGTTCCTTGCGTTCTCTTTGCTGATGGGCATTTCATATTTTTTTCCTTTTGTATGGAACAAAGGTATGCCTCACCCAATGATCAATTTCATCGGAGATGGTTTGGAATAAAGGTGTGTAAGCAGAAATCTAAAAGAGAAAAAAATGAATGAATTTCGGGCCTTTTATTACTAACAAGACGAATTCCTTACGCAAACCGCACACCAAATACACGGTTAAAGAAAATCTTTAATTGTTTAATGTGCTAAAAGGAAGGAATCAACTTCGTCAACGGCTACGAAACCCTTTTCTGAAATGAACGAAAGGTGCACTTTTTTTAATTCATTGATCAACACGGGATCATATTTGGCCGATACACGCACATAATTTTCGGTGAACCCGTGCATTTGTCCTTCTTGGACATCATTTTCAAAGAGAACCGTTAGTTGTTTGCTGAGATTGGATTCATAGAACGCTCTTCGCTTTTTGTCGGAAAGGATATGAAGCATCCGTGAGCGTTCGTTGCGGTCTTTCGGGGAAACCGGTTCGGGCATTTGGGCAGCCGGTGTATTTTCTCTTTCCGAGTAAGTGAAAACATGGAGATAGGAAATGTTCAGTTCATTGAGGAATTGATACGTCTCCAAAAAATCTTCGTGCGACTCGCCCGGAAAGCCAACAATTACATCCACGCCAATGCAGGCATGGGGCATCTCGTATTTTATTTTATTTACCCGAGCAGCATACAGGTCCCGCTGGTAGCGCCTGCGCATCAATTTCAAGATTTTGTTTGAGCCCGACTGCAATGGGATGTGGAAGTGGGGCACAAACCTTTTGGACTTCGCTACAAATTCAATGATCTCGTCATGAAGCAAGTTGGGCTCAATGGACGAAATCCGAAAGCGTTCAATTCCTTCTACCTCATCTAAGGCTTTGACCAGGTCGATGAACCGTTCCTTGCGTTCACCGTTCTGCAAGCCAAAGTCGCCCGTGTTTACGCCTGTGAGAACAATCTCTTTTACATCGGTAGCGGCAATCTCCCGGGCTGTTTCTACCACTTGTCGAATGCCCTCACTTCGGCTGCTTCCACGGGCTAGGGGGATAGTGCAAAACGTGCACGAGTAATCGCAGCCATCCTGCACTTTCAAAAAAGTGCGGGTGCGATCAACGAGCGAGTAAGACGTATTGAAATCTTTTACCTCGTTGATTCCTGAGTTAAAGACTTTAGCCTTTGGTTTTTTTTCAAATCCATCAAGCAATTCTATGAGCCTAAATTTTTCAGCGGCACCGAGCACTGCATCCACGCCTGGTATTTCGGCTATTTCTTTTGGTTTCAACTGGGCATAACACCCGATGATGGCCACATACCCATTGGGCGAGATGGCGCGCGCCTCACGAACAACCTTGCTGCATTTTTTATCCGCATTTTCGGTTACCGAGCAGGTATTGATAATAAAAATATCGGGTGTGTCGGTAAACTCTACTTTGCGGTATCCGTTTTCTTCAAACTTGCGGGAGATGGTAGATGTTTCCGAATAGTTAAGCTTGCAGCCCAGCGTATAAAATGCTACTTTCTTCATGAAATTAATTCAAAATTACAAATTCCCTGTTCAAAATGACTTGGATTATAATCTTGAATCTATGATATGAATCCAATGTCGTTTCCTTAAGCCCTTTTTGATGACCTCACCTCGTTCCTCTCCGCAAGAGAGGATGTCAGCGGAGCTTAAGGAAACGATATTGAATATGAATCTTGGATTATTTCGTATTGATATAATTCAAAAACTCGCGCTTGGTATTTTCGTCCTTGAATTTTCCCGAGAAATAGGCTGTTCCTGTTTTGCTGTTGGTATCGCCCACGCCACGCGAAGCCACACAAAGGTGGTTGGCATCAATCACCACGCCCACATCGGTGGTATTCAGCACGCGCTCCAGCTCTTTTCCGATCTGGACTGTAAGGCGTTCTTGCACCTGCGGGCGCTTGGCGAAGAATTGCACAAAGCGATTGATCTTACTTAAGCCTATCACTTTGCCGGAAGAAAAATAGGCTACATGCACTTTGCCATAAATCGGCACAAAATGGTGCTCGCAATGAGAGTAAAATGTAATGTCTTTTTCCACCAGCATTTGATCATACTTATACTTGTTTTCAAAAAGCCGCGTGGTTGGCCGATTGGCCGGGTTCAGTCCGCTGAAGGCTTCCTTCACAAACATGGTGGCAACCCTGCGCGGTGTTCCATTAAGGCTGTCGTCTGTGAGATCCAGGCCCAAGGTAGCCATGATCTGGCGAAAATGACTTTCAATCATTTCGATTTTCTCCTCATCCGAAAGAAGAAAAGCGTCTTCGCGCAACGGGGTATCGTATGAAGATATTGGATGGTCTTCCTCCTCATTGATACCGATTGGTTTAATGGGCCGGATATTCAACGCTATTTCTTTCTGTCTCATATAGTTTAATTTTCAGTTCGTACTGGTTGTCGATGTGTTGCCTAAGTATCCGCCAGATCACTAACGCAATATTTTCTGCGGTAGGGTTGAGGCTCCCGAAGAAAACAGTATCTAAATTAAGGTTTTTGTGATCGAATTGTTTCAGTATATTTTCTTTAATCAGGTCGCTCAATAATTTCATGTCAAATACATAACCTGTTTCTGGGTCAGGTTCGCCCACCACACTCACGATCAGTTCGTAATTATGACCATGAAAGTTTGGATTATTGCATTTGCCGAACACTGCCTCATTCTTTTCATCGCTCCATAATGGATTATGCAGACGGTGGGCAGAATTAAAATGCTCTTTACGTGATACGGATACCCTCATTTCAGCTGGATTAACATGAATGTAGTAAAAAAGTTCGAACGGAAAATTTATTATTCTTTGAGGTAACCCCTAACCGAAGGTTGATTTTTTTTTCACAATTTGGGGGTCGAAGTCAATGTTGGTTAGCTTAAAATTTCATTTTTAGCCTCACGTCCCTTAATGAACTGAGGATTCATCGAGGTCCTTTAAGTTAATGTCATGTTGATCGAATCTAAAAAATATGGGAAGCATCACTATTGTCATTCTGTTACTGGCCATCATCACCGCTTTGGCGGAAGTGGCCGACCGCGTTAAGGTTCCTTTTCCGATTCTATTAGTATTGGTAGGAATTGCGATCAGTTTGGTTCCTGGCCTTCCGGAAATCGCACTCGACCCGGATGTCATATTTCTTTTGTTCTTGCCTCCGGTACTTTATTCGGCCGCGTGGAATACCTCATGGCCTGACTTTAGAGCCAACAGCAGGGCGATCAGTCTGCTCGCCATTGGGTGTGTGTTATTCACCACCACATTGGTTGCGGTGGTGGCCCATTATTTCATCCCGGGTTTTGGGTGGCCGGAGTCTTTTGTTTTGGGGGCGATCATTTCACCACCCGATGCCGTGGCGGCCAGTGCCGCAACAAAAGGGTTAGGCATCCCGCGCAGGATAACAACCATTCTTGAAGGCGAAAGTTTGGTGAACGATGCCACCGGCCTGATTGCTTATCGGTATGGGATTGCTGCCGCAGCATCCGGCACTTTTATTTTTTGGTTGGCCAGCATCAACTTTCTTTATGTAGCGGTGGTGGGGATTTTGATTGGCTTGGCTGTCGGTCAACTATTTAAGTGGGTGCACAAGATCACCCCAGACAATGCCATTAACGATACCACACTCACGTTCATCGCACCCTATGCAGCCTATCTACTGGCCGAACAGATTCATGTTTCAGGGGTGCTGTCTGTTGTTACTTGCGGACTTTTTTTAAGTTGGAATTCCTCCACTATTTTTAAGCATCAGTCACGCCTCCATGCTGTTTCCGTGTGGCAGACGGTTACTTTTATTTTGAATGGGTTAATCTTTATCCTGATCGGGCTTCAGTTGCCAGTGATCCTTAGGCACATCGAGAGCCATTCGTTTTTTACGCTGCTTTTTTATGCCACCATCATTAGTGTGGCCACCATCGTCCTGCGGATTATTTGGGTTTACCCAGGCACTTATTTACCGCGCTGGATGAGCAAGAGGATTAGGCAAAACGAGTCCCGGCCCAACCCGCGAATGGTGACCGTGGTAGCTTGGAGCGGCATGCGCGGGGTGGTGTCGCTGGCGGCCGCGCTGGCCTTGCCGCTCACTGTTGGAAATGCCGCATTTCCTAACCGCGACATGATCATCTTCTTAACATTTTCTGTGATTTTTGCCACGTTGGTTATTCAAGGCATTTCGCTTCCTCATTTGATAAAATGGCTGGGGATCAAACCGAGTGATGAAGAATTGCAGGAAGAAAATGAAGCCCGCTTAAAGATTGTTTCCCGGGTGATAGAGCATATTGAAGAGAACTATTCTATTGGCTTAAGTGACGAAGTCCTCAATCAGGTAAAAACGAAATACGAAATCAGGGTGCAGCGCATTCGCAAAAGCGAAAGCCCGGGAAAGCTAAATGAACAGCAGATCGGAGACTTTCATCGCGTGCAGCAAGAAATAATCCAACTTGAGCGGTCGTTGCTTCATGTGATGCGCAAGGAGGGGAAGGTAAGCGAAGAGGCGTTGCGCAAAATTGAGTACGAACTAGACCTGGAAGAGACCAGACTGATCTTGGAATCGGTATGAGATGCAGTATATAACTGAAAATTCCGCTGAGCCGCACTGGTCTTTTCCGTCAGAAGGTGACCACGTGTACAGGCTCATAACGAGTTGCTTATGATTATTGCACGGTCGCGGAAAAAAGTGGTCACCTATCCCGGAATTCCCAATACTACTTCATTAAGAAAAAAACCTATTACTTTACTAAACATAAAAACTGCCCGGCTAAACCGAACCACCTCAACTCATTTACTTGTAATTGCACCGGAAACTATTTATTTACCATATCCCGCTGTGACCTTAAAAGGGAAAATCTTATGAAATACCTCCCAACCCTCGGAATGAAGATCAATAATGTCAAGCACTGTTGTCCGACTAAGTAATTGTAAAGGGTGGAGTTTAAGCCACCCTTTTTTATGTCATTTTTGTAGTGCAAACAAACATCAATGACATGGATAAAGGTAAAACTTTTGTCGGACAGCCGATACTGGCCCAGATCATTTCCTGCATTCCGAAGAACGAGGTGGAATTGATAGCCAAAGCGCACCACTCAAATCGGTATTACAAGAAGCTCCCGCTCCAAACACATTTGACCACCTTGCTGTATGGGGTATTGTCGTGC
>JAYVMP010000112.1:0-5101 GCA_043758895.1 Bacteroidota bacterium | reverse complement strand
GCTTATCTTTTAAAGGCTGACTCACTCGGGCAGCTTATGCACGATGAGATCAACTTATCTGAGATTAAAATGTTATTGGCAAAAAATTACATCGAGATGGGTCGCCTCAACGATGCGGAAAAAGTGGCTGAACTGGGGGCGAAGGTGATAAGCAAATCAAATTATACTCACCTTCAGCCGGAGACGATGTTGATCTTGGGTACAATAAAATTCCAGAAAGGAAAGTTGAAGGAAGCAGAAAACTACTTTAAGTTATCGCTTAAGCTATCCATTGATATCAAAGACCTTCAAGGGCAGATGGATGCGTTTCACTTGCTATGGAAGCTGGCTGAAACAGAACGCAACAAGCCCGAGGCACTGCAATACCTAAACCAATACTTGGTGCTTAACGACTCCATCAAAGACCTTGATCTTGCCCGCCAAGTTGACCGACTGCAGTTTCAGTTGGAAATTGAAAAAAAAGAAAAAGAAAATGACCTATTGAAATTAAGCAAGGTCAGTCAAGCCGCCATTATTAGCAGGCAACGCTTTCAAAATATTTTGTTGTTTATTGTTTTGGTATTTACTCTCAGCATCGCGGGTACTTTTTGGTATTACAACAGGAAAAGGCGATTCAACAACATAAGGTTGAAGGCACAAAACAAGTTCATTGAACTGCAGCGCCTGCAGATCGAAAAGCGAAACATCGATCTTTCTTCACAAAACCAAAGGCTGGCCGATCTCAACCACGAGAAGGATATGCTCATGAACATTGTGGCCCACGATCTAAAATCACCCCTCGCCCGCATCATGGGCTTGGCTAACTTGGTGGAAAGTGAAGGGACTTTAGTGCCCACTCAAAAAGAATACCTTCGGTTGATGAAAGACGTGACCCAATCGAACATGGATTTGATCGTGGACTTACTGGATGTAAATGCCTTGCAAACGGATAAAGATGAACCAAAAGCAATCGTGTTTGAGTTGAACAAATTGCTGAAAGAACGAATTTCCTTTTTCCAATATTTATCAATCAATAAAAAAATAGATTTGCATTTGACTTACGAATTCAACCATCCCATAAAATGCAACCCTGGTTACATCGGCCGCATCATCGACAACCTTGCTTCTAATGCGATAAAATTTTCGAAGAGTGGAGCTACGATAAATGTGAGTGCAACCATTGTTGAGGGGGTGTTAACTCTTGGGGTAAAAGATACTGGCCCCGGATTTTCGGATGAGGATAAGCAATGGCTCTACCAGCGATTTAAAAAACTAAGTGCACGCCCCACAGCAGGCGAAAATTCAAACGGGCTTGGTTTGGCCATTGTGAAAACGCTCGTTGACAGACTTCATGGCGAAATTACGTTGACCAGCGAATTGGGTGAGGGAAGCGAATTTATTGTGCGGATACCAGTCAAGGTTGTGGAAAGCATTTCGGCTTAGTTGAACCAAATAATCAAATAAAAGAACCAGCTAATATTTTTCCTCTTGACTGGGAAAATTGTTGGCCTTCACATCGCCCACGTATTTATTCACCGCCAAGGTGATCACCGAATGCAAATCGGCATATCTTCTCAAAAAACGCGGTTTAAAATCCTTCGTGATACCGAGCATGTCTTGCATCACCAACACCTGTCCATCCGCATCAGGCCCCGCTCCAATACCAATGGTAGGAATACGAAGCTGGCTAGAAACTTTTCGAGCAAGTTCAGCTGGGATTTTTTCCAATACAATTCCAAAACAACCACATTCTTGCAACAGCAACGCGTCTTCTATCAGTTTCTTTGCCTCCTCCTCCTCTTTGGCCCGCACGGTATAAGTTCCGAACTTGTAAATGGATTGTGGTGTAAGCCCCAAATGCCCCATCACCGGAACGCCCGCACTTAGTATCCGCAAGACAGAATCTTTTACTTCACTGCCGCCCTCCAATTTTACAGCATGAGCGCCCGACTCTTTCATAATGCGGATGGAAGACCGAAGGGCTTCTCCCGAACTTCCTTGATAATAACCAAACGGAATATCGACCACTACCAACGCTCGTTTCACCGCCTTCACCACAGAACTTGCATGATAAATCATCTGATCGAGTGTAATGGGCAGAGTCGTTTCGTTTCCTGCCATCACATTGGAAGCAGAATCGCCAACCAAAATAATATCCACACCAGCACCATCGATGATCCTCGCCATGCTGTAATCATAGGCGGTGAGCATAGCGATTTTTTCACCCCGGTTCTTCATTTCCTGAAGTTGATGGGTAGTGATCTTTTTTAGTTCCGTTTTTTTTGCGGCTGACATCTTAGTTTGATTTACGATATTCGAATTTGGATGTTATAATCTAAGGTTGCAACTTGAAATTAACAGTACTCTTTCAATCTCGAATTTTGAATGTATCATTTGTGGTTACCGAAGATAGACCGAGGCTTCTTTGCCGAGTTTTACCTCGACATGATCCGTAAGTGTGGTGGCCAAGGCATAGCCGGAATAGGTAGGCTCAATGGGAAATAGCGTGTGACTGCGATTTACCAATACTGCCACTTCTATCTTTCTTACATCCACTTCAGCAAAAGGTTTCATAGCATAGGCCAGTGTGCGCCCCGTGTTCAGCACGTCATCCACCAAGATAACGCATTTCTTTTTTAATTCTTTTGCACTGACATTGATTGAAACAATGCTCTGCACTGGCGAGAGTTTATCCAACGAAACTTTAACTAAAAAAACGGCCAAAGGGGAGATTGATTTTAATTCCTTTTCAAGGATTTTAGCGAGCGCATACCCTTGTCCATCAATGCCAGCGAGCACAATTGTTTTTTCTGAGCGATTATTCTCATAAATCTCGAAGGCTATCCTTCGGATTTTATGCCCCACCTGAAGGGCATTTAACACCAATGAGTCCTGCTGTACTTGGCTCATAGAACCGGGAGCACTCGGCTGTCTTTAAAAGTGGATAAGATTACAGTCGATTGCATATTGTCCACCACTTCAATGTTGGTGACTTTTTCGAGCATCAGATTTTGGTAGGCAGGAATATCAGAAGCCACCACTTTCAAAATAAAATCAGCTTGGCCGGTTACGTGATGGCATTCTACTACTTCCGGAATATTGCTAATTGCTTTAATGAATTTGGCAATGTTGTCTTTGTTATGGCCTTTCAGTGAAACCGTAACGAACGTGCAAACTCCAAGGCCAACACTGGCCATGTCCACCACCGCATGATAACTTTTAATGACACCTTGCATTTCCAATTTTTTCACGCGTTCCAACGTAGGTGCTGGCGACAACCCAACTTCTATTGCCAACTGTGCATTGGTAATGTTAGAATTAGCTTGAAGGAGTTCAAGGATTTTACGGTCTATCGCATCCAGTTTTGCTTTCATTTTTTTATTGTTGAGCTAAAATTATATTCTGAAAAAATAGTGAGTCCATTCCTTATCCAATAATCATAAAATTGGAGGCGGGAAAATCCGGAGTCACTTTTTTACTTTAATGGCATCTTCCTGCGTTGATGATTTCCAATACCGCATAAACGAGTTCCATAGTAATTTTCGTTTTAACAAAGATATTAAAGTCAGGTGAGATTTGTGCGCTACAAAAAGAGCCGAAGGTATATCTTCGGCTCTCCCTTGACTTCAGTTTAAGATTACATTTTCTTGCCCGGAAAGTAAGCCACCTCACCCAACTCTTCTTCAATCCGCAAAAGCTGATTGTACTTAGCCATCCGATCGGAGCGTGAGGCAGAACCCGTTTTGATTTGGCCGCAGTTTAACGCAACCGCTAAGTCTGCAATCGTGCTGTCTTCCGTTTCGCCCGAGCGGTGCGACATGATGCTCTTGTACGAATTCCTTTTCGCCAAGTTTACCGCATCAATGGTTTCGGTGAGTGAACCAATCTGGTTTACTTTAACCAAGATCGCATTACCCACGCCCTTGTCGATCCCTTCTTGCAAACGTTTCACGTTGGTAACAAACAAATCATCGCCCACCAACTGTACTTTCTTTCCGATATTATCGGTCAATGCTTTCCAGCCAGCCCAGTCGTCTTCGGCCAACCCGTCTTCAATGGAAATGATCGGGTACTTCTTTGCCCAATTAGTCCAATACTCTGCCATCTCCAGGGGCTTCAGTTTTTTTCCTGAAGATTTTTTGAAATGGTATGTTTTCGTCTTACTATCATAAAATTCGGAAGCTGCCGGATCCAGTGCAATCATAACTTGTGAACCGGGTTTGTATCCAGCCTTTTCAATAGCCTTCAGCACGATTTCAATCGCCTCTTCATTTGATTTGATGTTGGGCGCAAAACCGCCTTCGTCACCTACGTTAGTCGAGAGGCCTTGATCATGCAGCACTTTCTTAAGTGTGTGAAAAATCTCTGCGCCCATACGCAGGGCCTCTGAAAAAGTAGATGCGCCAATCGGCATCACCATAAATTCTTGAAAGTCGATCGAGTTATCGGCATGGCTGCCACCGTTCAAAATATTCATCATCGGCACAGGCAATGTGTTGGCATTGACCCCACCGATGTATCGGTACAACGATTGACCCGACTCCATCGCGGCAGCTTTGGCCACTGCCAAGGAAGTTCCCAAAATTGCATTGGCACCCAGTTTTGCTTTGTTGGGTGTGCCATCCAACTCGATCATCACTTTATCTACCAGCGTTTGATCAAACACAGAAAGCCCCACCACCTCTGACGCAATTTTTGTGTTTACATTTTCTACAGCTTTTAACACGCCTTTGCCTTGATAGATTTTTTTATCGCCATCCCTTAGCTCCACGGCTTCGTGTGATCCGGTGGACGCTCCTGACGGAACAGCCGCTCGGCCAAAGGCCCCGCTTTCGGTGAACACATCAACTTCTACTGTTGGGTTGCCGCGGCTATCTAAGATTTGGCGGGCATAAATACTTTCGATTAAACTCATAAATTAAATTTAAGATTTGGGATTTTTTGATTTAGGCTTAGACTTCTTGAGTGACATTGTTTTGGTCGATGCGGTGAAGATCGCAATAAATTTGTTGGATTCCTTTATCATTAGTGGCCAGTTAAAAATGAAATGATTTGTTTTTCAAGTAGTAACCAACAAAATTGTCAAATGTGAATCTCAAATCGTCACCATTCAAAAATTCAT
>JAYVMP010000111.1:0-2304 GCA_043758895.1 Bacteroidota bacterium | reverse complement strand
CCGCCTGGGCAAGCATTTCCAGATCACGATCCAAATTGCGCGGATATTTTTCCAGGTCTTTGGTGTTGTTGAACTGGGCAGGGTTGACGAAAATGCTGCAGAGCGTGAGTTGGTTTTCGCTCTTCGAGGCTGCGATCAGCGACAGATGGCCGATATGGAGCGCCCCCATAGTTGGCACCATTCCGATGGAGACCAAATTCCATTTATCCTTCAAAAAGGCCATTAAAGGCTGTATTTCCTTAAAAATTTGCATTTAAAGCCACTTTGAAAAGGCCGCAAATATAGGCGTTATGTTTTAACCGGAGTTGAATAAGGGGTGAATTTTCCGTACTTTTGAAGTCCCGTTTTCTGACTCAACAAAATCCCAATAGCTATGTCTAAAATCCGCATTCTTTATGTTGCCAGTGAGATCAACCCTTTTTTACAAACTACGGAGGTGGCAAATTTTGTGCGCAAACTGCCGCAAGCGATGCAAGAGCGAGGGATGGAGATCCGCATCCTGGTGCCTCGGTTTGGTTTGATCAACGAACGTAAAAACCGGTTGCATGAAGTAGTACGCCTATCGGGAATCAACATTGCCGTGGGCGATGAAGAAAAACCATTGATCATTAAAGTGGCCTCCATTCCCAACGCCAAGCTACAGGTATATTTCATCGACAACGAAGACTACTTCCACCGCAAGTCTATGTTTCACGACAAGGAAAATAAGTTCTTTGAAGATAATGACGAACGCGCGATTTTCTTCTGCAAGGGTGTAATAGAAACGGTCAAAAAATTAGGTTGGGGGCCAGATATCGTTCATTGTAACGATTGGATCACCAGCTTCATTCCCTTGTATTTGAAAACGACTTACAAAAACGACCCGCTTTTCAAAAATTCAAAATCAGTGTTCACGATTTATAACAACAGTTTCTCACACAAATTCAAAGGAGACCTGATGGGCAAAGTGCGCATGCTGGATATTGAAGATAACATGCTCGGGCATTTGAAGACAGCCGACTATGAAGGCTTCATTAAACTGGGCGCGCAGTGGGCCGATGTGGTGAATGTAGCCGGTGACGGCAAAAAATTAGAGGGCCTGGCCAAAAAAATAAAAGAGAAAAAAGTTTCTTCTTTTGAAAAGGACGATGATTACACGGAATCGTTTTACAATTTGTACACCGAGCTGGTAGGGTAACCGCATTAAAAAATCGATTGCATAAGTCAGGTGTGGATTTTCCCTCCTGACTTTTTACTTTTGTAAGAATCCAAAAACCAACTTGAGAATTTATGTGTGGAATTGTAGCGTATGTAGGACACCGCCAGGCGAGCAATATAATTATTAAAGGATTGAAACGGTTGGAGTACAGGGGCTACGACAGCGCAGGGATTGCTTTGCTCAATGGAGGACTCAATGTTTACAAGAAGAAAGGGAAAGTTTCTGAACTGGAGGCATTTATCCAGGGCCAAAATCTTGACAGCCAGATCGGGATGGGCCACACCCGATGGGCCACCCACGGAGAACCCAATGACGAGAATGCTCACCCCCATTATTCCGCAACCAAGAAATTGGCCATCATCCACAACGGTATCATTGAAAATTACAGTTCGCTCAAACAAGATTTGTTGCGCAAGGGCCATCGCTTTGCCAGCGAAACGGACACGGAAGTTTTTATCCACTTTATTGAAGATATTAAGGAGAACGAAGGTTGTCCACTGGATGAGGCGGTACGTTTGGCACTTACCAAAGTAGTGGGAGCCTATGCCATTGTTGTCATGTCGCTAGAGGATCCAACCTTATTGATTGCAGCACGCAAAGGAAGCCCACTGGTGGTGGGCGTGGGTCGTGGAGAATTTTTTATGGCTTCTGATGCTACACCTATCATAGAATACACCAACGAAGTAGTTTACCTGAACGATCAGGAAATTGCCGTAGTGAACAACGGCAAGCTGACCATCAAGAACACGGCCAACCTGCCACTCACTCCGTATGTTCAAACGGTTGACTTAGAACTGGAGGCCATTGAAAAAAGTGGCTACGAACACTTCATGCTCAAAGAGATTTTTGAGCAGCCACGTTCCATCAAAGATTGCATGAGAGGACGCCTCGATTCCAACAACGGAAGACTGATCTTGGGTGGCTTGCGGGAGTATGTAAATAAACTGGTAAATGCCGATCGGATTTTGATTGTGGCCTGTGGCACTTCGTGGCATGCCGGGTTGGTAGCCGAATATTTCTTTGAAGAATTTTGCCGCATTCCGGTGGAAGTCGAGTACGCTTCGGAGTTTCGTTATCGGAATCCGGTAATCCGCGAAGGCGATGTG
>JAYVMP010000110.1:0-27709 GCA_043758895.1 Bacteroidota bacterium | reverse complement strand
AGCCGTTAAGGACCAACAGTAAACCGTGCAGCCTATGATCGTACTTGGAATCGTCCGATCTGTGTATCTCCTGTTGGATGGCTATGTGCATGTTCTTGGGGTCTTTAATAAACAATTGTTTCATTTGTTTTCATTTTAGTTTATGAAAACAAAGATAGCAATTTAATAACTATGCTGTATTACTTATGTCGCTGTGTATAGAATTGAAAAATTCCAATTTTGCCTGATATAATTTTTGCAGTGTTGCTATTCTGAAATTTTTTTCTGTCATTCCATTCTCGTTATCTCAACAAAAGATTTTAAAACAGGCAGAAGAAACTTGAAGGGGTTGACTTCAATAGAGGTGAGGAGAGTAAAATAATTTCAAATACCCAATAGCACACACGTTTTCTCAGCAGCATCTTGCTCTGCTTTCTTTTTGGTGAGGCCAAAGCCCTGACCATACGCGTGGCCGGCCAATACCACTTGAGCAGAAAACTCTCGTCCACGGCCACGCTTCGTTTCTACAATTTCAAACTTAATTTCCTTCGCGTTGCGCTGCGCCCATTCGATCACCTTGCTTTTGTGGTTGGTGTCGGAATTGACTACTGCTTCCAAATCAAAATACGGTTGGATCAATTTATCAATCACAAATTTTTTGCACCGCAAATAGCCTTTGTCCAAGTAGATGGCGCCCACCAAAGCCTCAAGTGTATTGCCCAAAATCACTTTTTGCAATTGCGTGTTGCGGTGATCGTATTGCACGATCGAACCAATCCCAATTTTTTTTGCCAGGTTGTTGAGCGACTCGCGGTTAACAATGCGCGAACGGATTTCGGTAAGAAAGCCTTCGTCTTTAAAGGGGTATTTTTTAAAAAGATAATCGGCCACGGCCGCACCTAAAATGGCATCGCCCAGGTATTCAAGCCGCTCGTTGGATTCGCGAAAGCCTTCCATGTCCCTGGATTTGCTGGTGTGCAGGGTAGCCAGGCGATAGACCGCCAAATTGGATGGCGCAAAACCTGCAAAGGTTTTGATGGCCGTAATTAACTTCTTGTCTTCTTTAGTGTTGGGCTTGGATAAGGTAAGTAAGTTCCACACAGACTTACTCCGCTTTTCTTACAATGATCGAAAAATTGTGGCCTCCAAAACCAAAGGTATTGCTCAGGGCAATATTCACGTTGCGGTGCTGCGCTTTATTGAAAGTGAGGTTGAGTTTTGGGTCAAGTTCTGGATCGTCCGTGAAATGGTTGATCGTGGGGGGAATAATTCCCTCATTGATGGCGAGCAAACAGGCAATGGTTTCAATCGCGCCAGCCGCGCCCAGCAAATGGCCGGTCATGCTTTTCGTTGAACTGATGTTCAATTTATAAGCATGGTCACCAAAAACCCGTTGAATGGCTTTGATCTCACCAATATCGCCCAACGGTGTAGAAGTACCGTGGGTGTTGATGTAATCCACCTCTTCGGGTTTTATTCCTGCTTCTTCCAAAGCGTGCTCCATCACTTTGATAATGCCTGCCCCCTCGGGATGTGGAGCCGTGATGTGATAGGCATCGGCCGTCATGCCTCCGCCAATGATTTCCCCTAAAATTTTTGCGCCCCGTTTTTTTGCGTGCTCATATTCTTCTAAAATCAAGGCACCTGCACCTTCGCCCAAAACAAAACCATCGCGGTCTTTGTCATAAGGTCGGGAAGCCGTTTCAGGCGAAACGTTTCTTTCCGACAAGGCTTTCAGTGCGTTGAACCCGCCTACTCCGGCAATGCAAACAGCCGCTTCGGATCCACCAGAAACAATGATGTCCGATTTTCCTAATTTAATATAGGTGTAAGCATCATAGATCGCGTTGGTAGAAGAAGAGCAGGCAGAAACGGTTACAAAATTAGGCCCGCGAAATCCATATTTTATTGAAATGTGCCCCGCGCTGAGGTCAGGAATCATTTTGGGGATGAAAAATGGGTTGAAGCGTGGGGTGCCATCGCCTGCTGCATACGATCGCATCTCTTCCTGAAAAGTAAGCAACCCCCCGATGCCCGAGCCCCAGATCACGCCCACACGGTCGGGGTCTAAGTCGGCCAGCGGAAGGTTGGCATTTTTTATGGCTTCCTCTACTACTACCATGGCATACTGCGTAAAGGGATCCATTTTCCGTGCTTCTTTGCGGTCGATGAAGTTTTCAGCCACAAAACCTTTTACCTCGCAGGCAAATTTCGTTTTGAACTTGGTGGTGTCAAACTTGGTAATTGGGGCTGCGCCACTTTTGCCGTTTCGCAAGCCATCCCAATAGTCTTGGAGGTTATTGCCAATGGCCGTCAGTGCGCCCGCACCCGTAATCACTACCCGTTTGAAAGTCATGCGGTGGCGGAAATAAGGATTATTTTTTCACGTTCTCCTCTAAATAGGAGATCGCCTGGCCTACGGTTGCGATGTTTTCGGCTTGGTCATCGGGGATGGAGAGGTTGAATTCCTTTTCAAACTCCATAATGAGTTCTACGGTGTCAAGGCTATCCGCGCCCAGGTCGTTGGTAAAGCTTGCCTCAGGGGTCACTTCCGATTCTTCAACACCGAGTTTATCGATGATGATCTGCTTTACTTTTTGTGCAATTTCAGACATGATTGTATGGTTTATAGATTCAAAAAAACGATGCAAAGAAAGGGATTTGGGGGCAGATTGTCAAACTTTTTGCTTTTGTGCCCACAATCGTGAATTTTGGTAAAATTAGAACCAAATTTTGCCTATCCGTCATGCAGCTCAAAATACAACTTGGCTTTATACTTGTGGCTAACCATCCCGATAATAAAAAAGGGTAACTCTAACATCAAGAAATGAAGACATCATGAACCCTGTAGAAGGGTTTTGTTTTGAATATTAGAAGTATTTTTGAATAGTGGTTAAATTTCAAATCTGGATCCCTTTGGCAAGAGATAAAAAAACTTATAGAGGAGTTTTTATTTAAAAGTTCCTACCACATGGCAACAAAGAAAAAACGCCTCGACATTGAATACTCCTTCGACTTTGAATTATTCGGTATTATCTCAGCAGTAAAAGCCTATAAGTTAGCGTGGGACTTGAACCATGCCCTTGGGAGCAAGTTGGCAAAATCAGAAGATTATGAGGTCTTACATAAAAATAAATCGGTTTGTAATTATTTACACTACGCGCAAGCCAAAGAAGCGAACGGACTAAAATTGTTTAAAAATAAACCGAACGAAGAAACTAAAGCCAAGGATTTTTTAGTGCCTGAATTCCCCCATTTTGATTTCATTTTGCTCGCACAAGGGGAGGCTTTTGCCAACAGCAATCGATTGCAAGAACTCTTGCGCAATATTCCTTCCGTTGAATTGGTTGCTTTCATACCTTTGGCCGCCCTAAAAACAAAAGAATACTTTATCTTCTAAACCAATACCTTGATAATGGAACGCATCTCGTACAATAAAACAAAAATTGTGGCCACAGTAGGCCCCGCTTCCAGCTCCAAAGAAATGCTGCGCGCCCTCCTCAAAGAAGGCGTGGATGTTTTTAGGCTGAATTTTTCCCACGGCACCCACGAAGACCACCTCAAGGTGATTAACCATGTGCGTGAGCTTAATGAAGAAATGGGCACCAACGTGGCCCTGCTGCAAGATTTGCAAGGCCCCAAAATCCGGGTGAATGATGTGCTACCTGGCGTAGAATTGAAAGCAGGTCAGGAATTGATCATCACCACCCGGCAGTTACTGGGCAATAACGAAATTGTAAGCACTTCTTATGAGGGCCTGCCCAAAGATGTAAAGGTGGGCGACATGATCTTGATCGATGATGGAAAAATTGAATTGAAGGTAAAAGAAGCACGCGACATTGACGTGGTGTGTACTGTAGTCTATGGAGGTTTTTTGAAACCGCGCAAAGGCATCAACCTTCCCTTTTCAAAAGTATCGGCTCCCTCCTTAACCGAAAAAGATTTAATAGACCTGGAATTTGGATTAAAACATAAAGTGAATTGGGTGGCACTCTCTTTTGTGCGCAAAGCCAAAGACATTGAATCGCTGCGCGCGATTATCGACAACCATCAATCGCCTACACGGATTGTGGCAAAAATTGAAAAGCCGGAGGCCTTAGAAAATATTGACGCTATTATTGCTGCTACGGATGCGGTGATGGTGGCCCGTGGCGACCTGGGTGTGGAAGTTTGGATGGAGGAAGTGCCGATGATCCAAAAGATGTTGGTGGAAAAATGCAACAAGGCCGCCAAGCCGGTAATCGTTGCCACCCAAATGATGGAGAGCATGATCGAGAATCCTCGCCCCACGCGGGCGGAGACAAATGATGTGGCCAATGCCGTGATGGATGGTGCTGATGCGCTGATGCTTTCGGCAGAAACGGCTTCTGGAAAATATCCCATCGAAGTGATCCGCAGTATGGTGCGCACCATCGGCTCGGTAGAAAAGCAGGGCGACATCTTCTACAAGTTCAATGATCCCGATCCCAAATCGCCCAACTTTTTCAACGACAGTTTGATTCTCACCGCTTGCAAGTTGGCCAAAGATGTTAACGCTAAAGCTATTGTGGGGATGACGTTGCAGGGCTACAGTGCCTACAAGGCCTCATCGCACCGGCCCAATGCCAACATTTTTGCGTTCACCAGCAAAAAAGAGATTATCAATACCATGAATTTAGTTTGGTCAACACGGGCTTACCACTACGAAAAAGCCGTGAGCACAGATGAAACCATAGCCGATGTGGAGGCGATCCTCAAACGCGATGGCCACGTGAAGTCGGGCGATATTTTTATTGTGCTCGCCAGTATGCCGATTAATGAGAAAGGCAGAACGAATACGATTAAGGTAAATGTGGTGAAGTAAGGTTGTTGTTAATTGTTATTCAATGTCGTTTCCTTAAGCCATTTTTGATCACCTCTCCTCGTTCCTCTCCAAAAGAAAGGATGTCAGAGGCGCTTAAGAAAACGACATTGAATCGTTATTGGTTAATCGTCTATCCCTCAACAAAAGATAACCATTAACGATTAACTGGCAATGGTTCAACCAAAATCACTTCCTCCCGCTCTACCACTACCATCCCGGCCGGATCGCCCTTGCGTTTGCGTACAAATTTTTTTGGCGTAAATGCCACCGGGCAAAGGGATTCATTTTTCCTTTTGGAATTGTAGGCTGCCAACCCCGCTGCATAATCAATTACTTCTTTGGGAAAATTTTTTCCGGATTGATGCTTGATCAGCACATGCGATCCCGCTACATCTTTGGCATGAAGCCATAAATCTTCTTTGTACGAATATTTTAGTGTGAGTTTGTCGTTGGCTTCGGCATTTCTGCCCACCAAAATTTTATAGCCTTTAAATTCAAATTCGTGAAATGGCAGGTTCTCGACTTGACCATTAGATTTTTTGTTGAACCCAGCCGCTGCGCTTATTTTTTTTAGCTCTTTCAATTCCTCAATGCTACTAAGGGATTGTATCCTACTTTCCAGCTTGGCGATTTCGTTTTCCTTTTGAGCAATTGCTTCCTTTAGTTTGTTGATTTCGATTTGTTGGTTCTTCGCTTTATGGTAGAACACTTCAGCATTTTTTTGCGGATTCAATTCTCTTTTCAACTTGATTTGCACAATGCTATCGTCATAAAAACTTGGAAAAAAAACATTCTCCTGCCCTGCTTTTATGGCATTTAAATTGGCCATGAGCAGATCGGCCCACAGTTGGTAACGATGGTCGTTGGCCAACTCACTTAACTTCAAGCTGTTCTTTTCCAAATAACTGTTGTTGCTTTTGAGTCTGGCCGCGAGGTGTCGCAACAATCCACTTTTCTCCTTATCAAAAACATGATTGCCAATGAGGCGATCGGAGAATTCGTTAATAGCAATGATCGGGTCATGAAATTCCTTTATAATTTTTCCGAAAGGGAGAAGGCTGAATATAAGTTTCCCTTTGCTTTCAATAAGATAATACGTTGGCTCCAGGAGAAGCCCAAGGGTTTGCTCCAGCAACAGCCACTGGGTTTCCTTTTGCAGGGAATCAAAATTCTTCTCTTCCAGGTATTCCCAAGCTGATTTTCCAAAAGTGAAATAGACAGAACGCAATGAAGAATCATTTTTATAAAAATTCTCTTCGCCAAAATCAATTTGCCGGTTTAGTTTATCGGGAACAATCTCAAAATCAGATTGCAAGTGATTCCGGAAAATTTTTGTTACGTGGCGATCCTTTAGATAAAGGACGTTGGCAAAATTGCCGTGCATCTTAAACAACAAGGAATGATCGCCCTCCAACTCCAATGAAAAACTTCTCTCGTTTTCAAACTGGTTAACGGTTTTTACTTTTTTTAAAATCGTTTCCTTAAAAAGATCAATGCTGTTCTTGCGAGCCCGATGAAAATTTATTGGAAATGAAAGGCCACCAAGGCCAGGTGTTAAATTGGCCTTGATAAAAAAGGAATCGTGTGAATGATTAAGCTCAATAATCAATTCATCCTTATTCTGGCTGAAGCAAGAAACAACCGAATACCCAACAATCCTTTCATGGAGACGGGCACTCAACTGCCGGAGGAAATAATAATTGTTGTGCACAGCTACAAAGTTATACGTAGGCCATCGTAGGCTAAGGCCACCGAGGGAGGAAGGGCTTGGTTGACCGTTTGATGCAACCCCATTTTGTGGCTCATGTGCGTAAAGAAAGTTTGCGCTGCTCCGATCCGCTTGGCCTGCCCGATCGCTTCTTCCAAAGTAAAGTGCGAAGCGTGTTTTTCCTGCTGTAAGGCATTCAATGCCAAAACTTTGGTGCCTCTCAGCTTTGCCACGGTATCGTCAGAAATAAAATTGGCATCGGTGATGTAGGAGAAGTCCCCAATCCGAAAACCCAACACAGGCATGCGCAAATGCATCACCGGTAAAGGAATCACCTCAATGCCCCAGACCGCAAATTTCTTTTCATCAATTTCATGCAGGTCGATAATCGGTGTACCGGGATATCTTTCTCCCGCAAAGGCGTAGTAAAATTCTTTTTTCACTTGATCCAACGTGTGGCTTGTACCGTAAACCGGCATTCCCTGTTTTTGTAAAAAATTGAACGCCCGCACATCATCGAGGCCGGCAATGTGGTCTTTGTGAGAATGGGTGAGCAGCACAGCATCCAATTTGGAAATTCGCCCCCGCAACATTTGCTGACGAAAATCCGGGCCAGTGTCGATCACCAAACTTGTGCCATCCGTTTCTACATGAACGGCTACGCGCAGTCTTTTGTCGCGGTAGTCCAGCGAACGACAGACATCACATTCGCACCCGATCACGGGCACGCCTTGTGAAGTGCCGGTGCCAAGGAATGTTATTTTCAAAATGATTGGAACTTGACTGTGTGCTTGAGCAAGGCGGAAGAAAGTCTCCCGCTCTCTTGTTTAAATAAAACAAATTTTGAATTCTTCACTTGATAGCCGAGGCTTTCTTTCGAGATTGGATCAACAACCCAATATTCCTTTACGCCATGTTTTTCGTAAATCCTTTTCTTCTTGTCGAGATCGAATTTCTTTGTGCCTGGCGAGAGCACCTCGATCACCAGGTTTGGCGCACCATAAATGCCGTCATCTTTTAAAATCGACTTTCGTTCGTTGGAAACAAAAAAAATATCGGGCTGAACGGCATTTTTGCTATCCAAGAATACATCAATTGGAGAAATAAAGACCCTTCCGATATTATTTTTCTTGACGGAAAAAAGGATTTTACTTGCTAAATCAAGCGTAGAATCCTGATGGCTTAATGTTGGTGCTGGCGACATATACAATCTTCCATTAATCAACTCCGCACGGGTGCCCTCGGGCAGCATCCGGTAAACTTCCAGGATTGTTTTTGGGGGTTGTGGAGCAACAATTTGCATATCCGAAGGTAAAATATTTTTAGTGCCTCGCCTAATTCAACAACTTAAATGCTTACTTCAGCTTTCGCCAACTCTCCGTGGAACTTCAGGTTTTTTTCGCTGAATTTGGAAGTATCCAACGGCACAATCCGGATAATCTCTAACAATGCATTGATTTTACCTTCCATCGTAAAAAATTTATTGATGATCATTATCTTCTGATCGCGCAGCAAGCAATAGCCCGCCTTAAAATTCCCTTTTTCATAACGGAGAATATAGTCCGATTCGGCAATCAGGTCTTCAAGTTTGGCTAAAAACTGGTTCGTGTATTTGATCATGGTATAGCGGTTGGCTTGCAATTTACAGAGGTACCGGAGGGATTCAAAATTCCATATTCAAAATTGGCCCGATGAATGTAACTTTGAATCTTGGAGCCTTGAATCTTGAACTCTATTGATAAAAGATTAATTGTCCTCGTTGGGCCAACAGCCGTGGGCAAAACTGCCATTGCCATTGCCATTGCCCAAAAGCTGAACACCGAGATCATTTCTGCCGACTCCCGTCAAATTTTTAAAGAACTCAACATCGGCACAGCCAAGCCTACCGCTATGCAGTTAAATAAAGTAATGCATCATTTCATTGGCAACAAATCCATTCATGAAGATTACGATGCAGGCCAATATGGACGAGAAGCTATCGCTCTCATTGACGAGCTATTAAAAAAATACGATTCGGTGGTGATGACCGGTGGCTCCGGCCTTTACATCAAAGCCGCGCTCGAAGGTTTTGATGAAATGCCGAAAGTGCCGGATGGCATGCGCGAAAAAATTACTGAAGAATATCAAGCGAAAGGACTGGAGTGGTTGCAACATGAAGTAGCAGAAGCCGACCCCGATTACTTTTCGGCCATAGATAAACAAAATCCGCAGCGACTCCTTCGCGCATTGGAACTGCTCCGTTCTTCAGGCAAACCTATTCACTTGCTTCGTGCCCATAAAAAAATTGAACACTCCTTTGGAATAATAAAAGTTGGTTTGAACCTTCCCCGCGAGGAGCTTTACCATCGCATCGACTGGCGGATGGACAAAATGATCGAGGCCGGCTTATTTGAAGAGGCCAAACAATTTTATCCGTTCAGAAGCCTTAACGCCCTTCAAACGGTTGGCTATCGCGAAATCTTTGATTATGTGGATGGGCTTTACGACTTTGACGAAGCCATTCGTTTGCTGAAAAGGAATTCAAGAAGATATGCCAAACGCCAGTTGACCTGGTTTCTCCGCGACAGCGAAATCACCTGGCATCAAAACGAAACGGATGTAGTAAAATGGATAGAGAAAAAGTTGCTTATGGCTACTGGTTAATGGTCAATCGTTAATCTGTTAATGACTATTTTTACACAATGAACAGTTTCTTCCGTAGGATAATCCGCTACTTTTTCAGCGGCACCATTTTTATCGTCCCCCTTGTGGCGACCGTGTATTTCATTTATGTATCGTTCATTTGGTTGGACAGTCGGTTGAATTTGCCCTATCCTGGCCTTGGGTTTGTTATCATCCTCACGGCCATCACCGTCTTTGGTTATTTCTCTTCCATTTTTGCATTTCGAAGATTGGGCGAATGGTTCGATCATTTGGTCAACCGCATCCCGCTGGTGAAGCTGGTCTATTCTTCTATCAAAGATTTACTTGCCGCTTTTGTTGGCGACAAGAAAAAATTTGATCGGCCTGTTCTCGTACTCATCAACAAAGAAAACCAGTTGCACCGCATTGGCTTCATCACCCAGTCTGATCTTTCGGAGTTGGGATTAAACGATATGGTAGTGGTTTACTTCCCGCAATCCTATGCCGTGGCAGGCGACCACTTTGTTGTTCCCAAAGAAAACGTAAAACCGCTCAACATCCCCGGGCCCGTGGCGATGAAGTTTATTATTTCGGGCGGGGTTTCCGGATTTCATGAAGGGTAAAATGCAAGGTATTTTGTTTGAGTTGACGAATTAATACGCCCTCACCAGCTTCCCATCCATATAGTTCATGTACGATTTATTGGCCACCTTCATGCCGCCCTGCGTAGGGTAGTTTCCGGTAAAATACCAGTCGCCTTTGTGCAGCGGAATGGCCTTGTGGAGATTTTCGATGGTCTGAAACACGACCTGAAGTTCGGCCTTCATTCCTTCGGGCCGCACGATGTCGGCAATCTTATCTGAGATTTCTTCGGGGGTAAAAAGTTTGTACAATTTCTTTACGAAATTTTCTTGTCCATCGTTTGCCGACCGGCACTGTTCATACACTTCGCCCAACAAATAATCTTTGCCCTGTTCTTTCACGAGTTTGATCATGGCACGGAAAGCAACAAAGTCACCCATCTTGCTCATGTCGATACCGTAGCAGTCGGGAAAACGGATTTGCGGGGCTGACGAAACTACTACTATTTTTTTGGGATTCAGACGGTCGAGCATTTTCAAAATACTTTTCTCCAGCGTGGTACCCCGCACGATGGAGTCATCCAGCACCACGAGTGTGTCTTTGCCTTTGTTCACTACTTCATAAGTCGTGTCGTAAACGTGTGCCACCAACTCATCGCGGTGGTCGTCATCGGTGATGAACGTGCGGAGCTTGGCGTCTTTGATTACGATTTTTTCCATCCGTGGCCGGAAGGACAAAATTTCCTCCAACGAATCCACTGAAGGCTTGCCATCAAGGATAATATCCTTTTGTTTGCTAATGAGATAATCTTGAATGCCCTCCATTAACCCCAAGTAGGCAGTCTCGGCCGTATTAGGAATATAAGAGAAAACCGTATTTTTCAAATCGAAGTTGATAGACTTGAGTACTTGGGGCACTAACAAGCGACCTAATTGTTTTCGTTCACGGTAAATCTCCGGATCGGTGCCGCGCGAAAAATAAATCCGCTCGAAGCTGCACGATGTTTTTTCGAGTGGGGTGGCAATGGGCACATGCGAAAAATCGCCATCCTTGTTGACAATCACCGCGTGGCCGGGCTGGATTTCTTCGATCTGATCGTAATCAATGTTGAAAGCCGTTTTGATAGCGGGCTTTTCAGAAGCAACCACTACAATTTCGTCATCGGCATAATAATAAGCGGGGCGGATGCCCGAAGGATCGCGCACCACAAAAGAAGATCCTGAGCCTGTCATGCCGGCCATGGTGTAGCCCCCATCAAAATCTTTGCAGGCTCGCTTGAGCACACGCGAAAGGTCCAATTCGGTTTCGATGATATCCGATACTTCCTTGTTGGAAAACTGGTCTTTGTATTTTTGAAATAGCCGCTGTACCTCTTCATCGAGAAAGTGGCCGATCTTTTCCATCACGGTCACGGTATCCACTTTTTCTTTCGGGTGTTGGCCCAATTCTACCAGCACGTCAAAAAGCTCGTCCACGTTGGTCATGTTAAAATTGCCGGCCATCACCAAATTGCGACTGCGCCAGTTGTTTTGCCGCAAAAATGGATGCACACTTTCAATGCTGTTGATGCCATGCGTGCCGTAGCGCAAATGCCCCAGCCAAACCTCGCCCGAAAAAGCCAAGTGTTCTTTCAGCCAATTTTCATCCTTGAATTTTTCTTTTCCTTCCTTTTGTGCCTTCTTATATTTTTTTGCGATTTTTTTAAAGAGGTGAGCTACCGGTTGTGCTTTAATGGACCGGTACCGGCTGAAGAAACGAAATCCCGGCTTTTGATCGATTTTGATGTTGGCTATGCCGGCCCCATCTTGCCCCCGGTTGTGTTGTTTCTCCATGAGGATGTACATCTTGTTCATCGCGTAAGTAGAGCCATATTTTTCGATGTAATGCGACAGGGGTTTTCGCAAACGGATGAGGGCTATGCCGCATTCGTGAAGTATGGTGTCGCTCATGGATTACGAGTTATCCGTTAATTGTTATTTGTAGGCTCCGATTAACGATCAACGCTTTAGAACACAAAGGTAAGCCGATTAATTCAACCTTCAAGAGATTGTAAATAGTTAATGGTTACCGGTAAATGCCTCCGCCAATTAGCTATCAGCATGTAACCATTAACATTTAAAGGCCATCACATCAGAATTAATTATTTTTGCGGTCTATATTCGGTGTATGATTGAAACTGACATTATTATTATTGGTGCGGGGCCTGTTGGCCTGTTTACCGTGTTTGAAGCCGGGCTTTTAAAACTACGATGCCATTTGATCGACTCACTGCCTGTGCCAGGAGGCCAGCTTATCGAAATCTATCCAAAAAAACCGATTTATGACATTCCGGGGTATCCCGTAGTCAATGCGGGCGAGTTGGTTGACAGGCTGATGGAGCAATGTGCAGTGTTTAAACCGGGCTTCACCATGGGTGAGTCAGCGACTGGGCTAGACGAAACAGGAGACGGAAAATATGTGGTTACCACCATCAAAGGAACTCTGCACAAAGCTTCGGTAGTAATTATTGCCGGAGGCCTTGGTGTATTTGAACCGCGCAAACCACCAATTGAAAATTTAGAAAAATTTGAAGACAAAGGGGTGGAATACATTATCCGCGACCCGGCATTTTACAAAGGGAAACGGGTAATAATTTCAGGCGGTGGCGACTCGGCTTTGGATTGGACAATTTATTTGATCGAAAATAATATCGTGAGCGAGCTGTCGCTTGTGCACCGCAGAACTTCGTTTAGAGGCCATTTGGATTCGGTGCAAAAAGTAATGGACTTAGCAAATTCTGGAAAAATCAAATTGATTACCGAGGCCGAAGTGGTTGGCATCAATCCGGACACAAAAGGTCATTTGGGTTCTTTGATTATCAAACACGCAACCTTGGGTGATCTGGTAAAAGAAGCCGACCATTTTATTCCGCTCTTTGGATTAACCCCGAGCTTGGGGCCAATTGCCAACTGGGGCTTGGGCATTGAAAAAAATGCGGTGAAAGTAAATACACTGGATTACTCCACCAATCGCAAAGGCATATATGCAGTTGGCGACATCAACACCTATCCCGGAAAATTAAAATTGATTTTGTGCGGATTTCATGAAGGAACACTGGCCGTGCAATCCGCCTTTGCAAAAATCCATCCGAACAAAAAGAACGTTTTGAAATACACGACCGTGAATGGCGTGAGTGGATTTTGATTTTTTGACAATCATGAGAGATACGATTAAAGTCAACATCATCGACCGCGAAGGAACGGTTCACGCATTGGATGCACCAACCAACATGAACTTGAACATTATGGAAATCTGCAAATCTTATGAATTGCCTGTGGAAGGAACATGTGGAGGCATGGCACTTTGTGCCTCGTGCCAGGTTTACCTGGAATCCGAAACTCCGTTGCCAGCGCAAAGCGATGCTGAATTGGTCATGCTAGACCAGGCCTTTCATGTAAAAGAAAACAGCAGGCTTGGTTGCCAGATCAGAATCACCGAAGCGATCGAGGGGATTGTTTTGCGATTGGCTCCGTAGCTTTTACAACGAATCGTCAAGCTTTCTTGATGGTGAAAAAGAAAGTGCTGCCCTTGCCCACTTCACTTTCTAACCAAATCTTGCCCCCATTTTTTTCTACAAATTCTTTGCAAAGGATTAAGCCAAGGCCGGTCCCTTTTTCATTGGCTGTTCCTCGGGTGCTGTAACCGGTTGTCTTTTCAAAAATCATTTTTTGGATTTCGGGGCTGATGCCGATGCCCGTGTCTTTTATCGAAACGACCACCTCGCTTCCTGCTTCCTGCACATTGGCCGTAATGGCGCCACCGTTCTCGGTAAACTTGATGCTGTTGAGCACCAGGTTGCGCAGCACGAGGTTGACAATATTCAGGTCGCCCCAGCAAAGCGTTCCAGATGGAATGTTATTTACCATTTTAATTTCCTTCATGTGAAGGGAGTTGAGAAGCCTAAAATTCTCTTCGGCCAAATTATGAAGGTTTATCTTTTCGGGCTGAATTTTCAACTTGTCCATTTGCAACAAAGCCCAATCCAACAGATTATTGATGAGTGTTTTGGTATGGTTAAACTGAACCCGTAGTCCTTTGTTAAGTTTTAAAAATTCCTCGGGCTTAATTTGGTTATTGTCCATCATGTCCAAAATAGCCGACAGCGCGTTGATGGGCGAGCGAAGATCGTGCGAGATGATGGAGAAGAATTTGTCTTTGACCTGGTTGAGTTGCTCTAACTCTTCGCTGCGCTTTTTTGTGTCTTCCTGGTGCTCAATCAGGAGTTTATTGATGCGTATCCTGCGCTGGCCACTCCGGTAAACACTGAACAGCAAAATTGCAGTAAGGGCCATCACTACCACCAAAATGTTGCGCACCATGCCCTGCTTTTTCAGCTCTTCTTTGCGAAACTCTTCCAATTTGGTCAGTTGTTTGATCTGGTCTTCCTTAGCTGAAGTTTCAAAGCGGAGCTGGTCCTGAAGCAATTTTGCCTGCATGCCTTGGCTAAAAAGGCTGTCTTCCAGTTGTTTGAATTCCTTATAATACTGAAGTGATTTCTTGAGGTCGCCCTGCATTTCGTAGAGGGCCGCCAAGTTTTCCAAGCATTGGATCTCCAACGCCCAAGAGTTGGCATTGTGAGCAACAGTTCGGCTTTTTTCGATCGAATTTTTTGCCTGGTCATACTTTTTTTCCGTCATATAAACAGTGCCCCTGCCCAAATCAACCTGGGCAAGACCAAACTCATTATCGGTTTTTTGATAAAACAGTTGGGCAGTATCGTAATACGCCAACGCATTTTTGTTGTCACGCTTCGCCAAATAAGTTTTTGCAATTTTGATGTTGATTTCCGGGGTCAAGTCATTGATCTTCAACCGAACGGAGCGCGACACTTTCAGGGAATGTGCCAGAGCGTTGAGTGCGGAATCATATTCACCCTTTCTGCGATAAATATCACCGATCTCGTCATAATTATAGGCTTCGCCCTCATAGTCGTGAATTTCATCACTGATTTTTTGGGTGAGCCTCAAGTAATCAAGTGCGCGCGCATACTGGCCCAATTCCTTAAAAACACTTGCAATGTTGTTGAGCGATACGGCCATGCCCAACGAATCTTTAATGGCACTTGATAGGCGATAGCTCTGCGTATAGTAGAAGTAGGCTTCATCGTACTTTCCAAAAGAATAATAATTCTGCCCTATGTTATTATAGCCCTTGGCCATATTGATGGTATCTTTCAATTGAAAACTTATTCCCAGCGAGAGGTCATTGTATTTCGCGGAAGCGATAAAATCCCCGCTAAGGCTATACAGATTGGCAAGCCAGAGGTAAGATTTTGATTTGCCCCACGGCAGGTTTTTGGTTTCGGCTAAGTGCAACGCCTTCTCGCACGTTTCAAAAGATTTTTTTAAATCCACATACTGATGGGCCATGGAAACAGCTATCAGCGTATTAATGCGAGAGGAGTCGGTCAGGTTTTGACCCAATTTCTTTTCCAAACTATCAATATTGACTTGGGCCGACACGCCTTCTGCTGCGCACAAATAAGCTATAAGTAGGATAAATACCCGCTTCATTTCCATCTATTTACAAAGTGATTCCCATCTCCTAAAATAAAAAATAAAAATAATCCAAGAGTTCAAACAATTAAAAGGCGCTTTTGCCAGGCCTCCTTAACCCAAATTGAGCAAAATTACGCCAATCGGCTCAATGCCAAAGTACGATTTATTGGCGATACCCTACACACAACTGATTTTAACACAACAACTAATTCCACAACCGATGGATTTCCAATCGCACGTTTTCACCAAAAAATAACTTAGTCGATGCTTCAAAGGACTCCGTATAATCGGAAACATAAAAATGGCTCTCCGGATGGGTGGAGGAATTCAACAAACCTTCGGAGGCAAGGTATTTATGCAGGGATTTTGCCGCTATCAACGAAGAATCGAGCACCTTGGTAGTGTGCTGATAATATTCGGCAATCTCCTTTTTGATTAGGGGGTAATGGGTGCAAGCCAGGATGAGTGCTTCAATCTTGCCCAACTGCGGATCGGACAGGTATTGGGCAATGATTTCGCGGCTGATCTGATTGTTGAAAAAACCTTCTTCGATCATGGGTGCCAGGAGCGGTGTGGCGAGTGTGCGCAAATGGATATCCATGTTTTTTTCGTGAATCTTTTTTCTGTAAAGATCAGATTGCACCGTTCGTTTGGTCCCGATGAGCCCCAGCGTGGACGTGGTGAATTTCCTGGCCACGAATTCCACCATGGGGTCAATAACATTGATGACGTGGGCTTCCTTCCCCACGTATTCTTTTAACAGTTCATAAGCGGCAGAACTGGCGGAATGGCAAGCAATCACAATCACTTTACACCCTTTTTGTAAAAGGACATGGGCTATCTTAACAGAGTAAGATTGAATGGCTGCCTCGGACTTATCGCCATAAGGCAAATGGGCGGTGTCGCCAAAATAGACGATGTGCTCATGCGGCATCAGTTTTCGAATGGCATGCGCAACAGTCAGCCCACCGATCCCACTGTCAAATATTCCAATTGGGTTTTCTGGTTTCCTGTTCAATGGGAAAGGGAATTAAAAAAAACAAAAAAAGCCCCACTTGGAATGGGGCTTGCCATAGGTTGTTCACCATCAGGCAATATTTTTGGCGAGGCTAGATAGCTTTGTTTCGCGGGCCTCACGGTGGTTGCAATAATTGCATTGATAATGTTTTACCAATAAGCCATGCTGCGTCTCCGTAGGTTTTTCGGCCACTTCTTCTTTGGTAATTTTGAAAGTATAAAAGCCGCACTCGGGGCATTGTTCAGCGTGAAGGTAGCTTTCGTATTTTTCAACTTTTTTGTGGCCTGTTTTTTCATCTAACCACACATCGTAGTCGATCGAATGAACGCCAGTCGCTTCCTCGGCAATCTGCTAGGCATCAAGGTGGGCGTCCTCTTCTTCCTCGGTAAGTTTCCGCATTTCATTTCCCGAGGGCGACATCCGCGGTTTGTTGCGCAACTTCACCAAGCGTTTTTCTACAGACCGGGGGTAATAAATGCGCACCATGCTAAAGAAAACAAAGTAGCCAATAACCACAAAACTTACGGTAATGAAAAGTCTTACATAAAACCACAAGATGCCGTGCGACAATATCTTTTCGGTGGCGAGTGTATTGGCATAAAATCCGGCTGCTACAATAATGGCAAGTACGGCATACCAAAAGAATCGTACCTCGTTCAGGTTTACGTAATCATACTTTTCTTTATAATCTTTGATTTGCATCACCTTATATTCGTGGTACAGAAGGATAAGGATGGCTATAACGATCCAAGCTGCACCGCCCACCTCCATGTAGCGGTTCCAGTCAGTTTTGATGAAATTCACAAAAAGGTTTTCTTCCATAGGTTTGGTTTTTTGGATGTCTAAAATTAATAGAATCTTTCGATTTAGAGGAAAATCTTACAAGAAATTCTAACAAATGATCCCTCATCTGGGCAATACACTGATCAAACTTGCTTATAAAAGGCAAAAGACATTGTGAAATCCCCGCATTTTCCCCAGAGGCCAAATCTTACTATTCAACAGGTATTCAACAGCCGGCCAAGGATTCAAACAAACCAGATTTTGTATTATTGCACAAAATAAAACCGTATTGCCATGTCCAACAGTTTATTAAAGGGAAAACGAGGGATCATTTTTGGTGCCCTGGATGAAAATTCCATCGCCTGGAAAACGGCACTTAGGGTACATGCCGAAGGGGGAGCTTTTACATTGACCAACGCGCCTATCGCTATGCGTATGGGCAAGATCAATGAACTGGCCAAAACCTGTGGCGCAGAAATAATCCCGGCCGATGCCACTTCCGAACCTGACCTCACCAACCTATTTACCCAATCGCAAGAAATATTGGGCGGTAAACTGGACTTTGTGCTCCACTCGATTGGCATGAGCCCCAACATCCGAAAAGGCCGCCAATATGGTGACATGAATTATGAGTGGTATTTAAAAACCCTTGATATTTCTGCCCTTTCGTTTCATAAAATACTGCAAACCTGCGAGAAGCTGGACGCCCTCAACGAATATGCCTCGGTATTGGCACTTAGCTACATTGCGGCTCAGCGGGCGTACCCCGATTATACCGACATGGCCCAAGCCAAAGCTATGCTTGAATCCATTGCGCGCAGCTATGGCCAGCGGTATGGAACGAAGAAAAAAGTGCGGGTGAACACTATCTCTCAATCACCAACCCGGACAACGGCTGGCGCTGGAATCTCCGGCTTCGATGTGTTTTTTGATTTTGCTCAAATGATGTCTCCATTGGGCAACGCCACAGCCGAGGATTGCGCCAATTATATCGTAGTGATGTTCTCTGATTTTACACGGATGATCACCATGCAAAACTTGATGCACGATGGAGGATTCTCTTCTTCCGGCATCACCCACGATTTGATTGAGCGGCTTGCTAAATAATTGGGAGTAATCAATCACCAAGTAGGCAAATTTTGGAGTGAGCTTTAAAGAATTGTGTTTCATTTTACTGTATCACTTGTTTGCCTATTCCGATTTTCTGGTTGCCCTTCCTATTATATTTATTCAATTTGCTCCAAAATTTTGTTTGCTGCCGTTAGCCAACTGATGATTAACTTCCCTCATTGCAAAATCAACCTCGGGTTAAATGTTCTCTCCAAACGGGAAGATGGCTTTCACCACATTGAGACTTGTTTTTACCCGGTGCCGCAAACCGATATTTTGGAGATCATTCCAGCCGATGAATTTTCTTTTTCCGTATCGGGAATAAAAATGCCTGGTGGCGGAGCAGACAACCTGTGCGTGAAAGCATTTCAACTTCTCAAAAAGGATTTTGGCATTGGAAACGTTAAAATCCATTTGCACAAAATCATTCCGATGGGCGCAGGTCTTGGCGGTGGCTCCTCGGATGCGGCATTCACCCTTCGGTTGCTCAATACCCTTTTTGACTTAGAAATTTCGATGGAGCGGTTGTTGGATTACGCTTCGCGATTGGGAAGCGACTGCCCTTTTTTCATCGCGGATCAACCGATGATCGGAAAAGGCCGGGGCGAAATTTTATCACCAGCATTGGTCAGTTTGAAGGGCTATCACGTGATTTTAGTAAAGCCGGGTATATCCATTTCCACAGCCGAGGCTTATGCTGATGTTTCTCCAAAGCTTGTTGCGTTTCCGATTGAAAAAATCCTGGCCTTGCCCGTCAAAGAATGGAAAGGCAAACTGAAAAATGTTTTTGAAAAATCCGCTTTTGAAAAACATCCCCTCATCGCTCAACTGAAAGAGCGAATGTATTCGTTAGGTGCAGGCTATGCAAGTATGAGCGGATCGGGCTCTTGCGTGTTTGGCATTTTTGAAAAACGGGTTGATCTAAAAGACTATTTCGCTGGAATGGCCTACTGGAGTGGCGAATTAAAATGATGCTCATACCTTCTTCTCAAAAGTGGGTACAAGGCTACGGACGTTAGAATAATAAGGGTGCCCACATAAAAATTCCAACCCATCACCTCTTGCTTTCCGAAAATCAGTAAAGCCAATCCAATTCCATAAACAGGTTCTAGGTTCAATGCCAACTGAATAAAGAACACCGAAAGTTTTTTGCTCAAATCGATCATCTGCGAATAAGCATACACGGAGCAAACCCAACCCAAGAGTGCGAGATAAAACCAATCGGCAGCACTGGGAATTAACTGAAGCCCCTTCCCGGAAAAATAAGGTTGATAAAACGGAAAGAATAGAATAATGCCAAGGCAAGCCGCTACCATTTCATAAAACGTGATGGTGTAAGAAGACATCCGTGTGACCAACTTCGAGTTGATCACACTGAACACGGCAGCCGTAAGCCCCGATGCAATGCCCAAGAGCAAGCCCAGCACATAATGAAAATCAAAAGTGAAAATCACGTAAAGACCAATCAAAACAGCCATGCCAAGCCCTAATTCCATCGGGCGTATTTTTTTTCGCTTGGCAATCGGCTCGATCAATGCGGCCCAAAACGAGCAAGTGGCAAAACCCACCAAGCTCACGGATGGATTGGAGACCCGGCCCGAACCAAAGAACGTGAGCCAGTGCAAAGCCACAATAAACCCGGTAAGCATCAGTTTCAAAAAGTCCTTTACCGAAGGCAATGCAAATGATCCCCCCCTAACAATAATCAACGCTCCCATGCCAAGAGCGGCCAGCAGGGTGCGGTAAAAAACCATTTCCACGCTGGGCAGTGAAACTAATTTGCCGAGGATGGCCGTGAAGCCAAAAAGAAAAACGATGAAATGTAATTTGAAATAATCGGAAGCGGTAGTTTTCAACGGGGCACATATTTATACATGATGAGAGAGATCACGCCAAAAACGGTGTTCGGCAGCCAGGCCGCCAAAAAGGGGCTCAGCGATCCTGTTTCTGCAAAGGTTCGTGTCATGGTAAAAAATATAATAAAAATAAACGCGAGCGAAAATCCAAGTGCAATTTGAAATCCTGTGCCACCCCTGCTTTTGCGGGCTGAAACAATCACCCCCATGAAAACTAAAACGAACGTAGTGCACGGAGCCGCAAAGCGAATATGCCGCTCCGTTTCATAGGCTTCCACCCCCGTTGTTCCGCGAAAGCGATGCTGGGCAATTTGTTGGCCCAATTCAGGGATGGTCATGCCATCGTATTTGTGGGCATCGTTTTCAAAATCCTTGGGTGTAATCACCAGTGTCGTATCCATTGAAAGACCGCTTTCAGCAAGGCTTCCTTTAGAGCCCAGCTGGAAGATATCATCGACTTTTTTTCTTTTCCAATACTTGATTGTCCATTTGTGCTTGGTGCTGTCCCACTGAATATTGTCGGCTGTCAATTTCTCCACCAACCGGTTATCCTTAAATCGCTCGAGGCTAAACTGATAACCGGTATTGGATTGATTATTATAATTCTGAATGTAGAGAAACACATTGGGCGCAGTTTGCATGTGCACATTCCTTCTTTCAAAATAGTATTTGTTTTGAAAATATTGCATTTCAAAAGCGAGGCGGTCGCGGTTGGAGTGTGGGATCAACCACCCATTGAACACAAAACTGATTGAAGCAATAATGGATGAGGCGATAAAGTAGGGCAGCAACAGCCTGCGAAAGCTCATGCCGCTGCTGAGCATGGCAATAATCTCAGTGTGTGCCGCCAGCCGTGAGGTAACGTACACAATGGCAATGAAACAAATGATCGGTGTGAGCAAACCTGAAATCCAAGGAAGGAAATCCATGTAGTAGGCTAAGATCACGGAAAACTTTAAATGATGATCGTTGAATTTATCTACCTTCTCGGTGATGTCAATCACGGTGATCACCGCCACTAAAATCATCATCACGAAGAAAAACGTAGCGAGAATTTTACCAATGATATAGCGATCGAGGAGTTTCATTTATTGGTCAACGGGTTGGCGGGCCACGGTCGATTGCGGACCGGGGACTTGGTTCGATTTACAATCGCTGCGATACAACTTTCACTATTTTGTTTTTCCATTCAAGAAATATACCCTCTTCTATTTTCTGTCTTGCCTGCTTTACCAGCCAAAGATAGAAGGTCAGGTTGTGGATGGAAGCAATTTGCGCGCCTAATATTTCTTTGGAGATAATCAGGTGCCGCAAATAGGCTTTGGAATGGGCCGTGCTCACATAGCCGCCCAACTCCATATCAATGGCAGTGAGGTCATCTTTCCATTTTTCGTTGCGTATGTTGATGATCCCTTGCGTGGTGAACAACATGCCGTTGCGAGCGTTGCGTGTGGGCATCACACAATCAAACATGTCGATGCCGAGCGCAATACTCTCCAAAATATTTTCAGGCGTGCCTACGCCCATTAAGTAGCGCGGCTTGTTTTGAGGTAAGATTCCACAAACCAACTCCGTCATTTCGTACATCATCTCGTGCGGCTCGCCCACGGATAATCCGCCTATGGCATTGCCCTGTTGATCTTGTGCGGCAATGAATTCAGCCGATTGCCTGCGCAAATCTTTATAAACGCTTCCCTGAACGATGGGGAACAGCGACTGGCTGTATCCATATTTTGGCGGAGTGGCATTGACGCGATCCACACACCGTTTCAACCAACGGTGTGTCATCTCCATCGACTTCCTTGCATAATCATATTCGCAAGGATAAGGGGTACACTCATCAAAGGCCATCATGATATCTGCACCGATGGTTCGCTGTATGTCCACCACACTTTCAGGGGTGAACGTGTGTTTCGATCCATCGATGTGCGATTTAAAAACGACTCCCTCTTCGGTGATCTTTCGGTTTTCGCCCAGCGAATACACTTGATAGCCACCACTGTCGGTGAGGACAGGCCCATCCCATCCGTTGAACCGGTGCAGGCCCCCCGCTCTTTCTATAATTTCCAACCCCGGGCGCAAGTAGAGATGATACGTGTTGCCCAAAATTACTTTTGCTTTGATGTCGTCTTTCAGTTCGCGCTGGTGCACTGCCTTCACAGAGCCGGCTGTACCCACCGGCATAAAAATGGGCGTGGGGATTTCGCCATGGCCTGTGGTGATTGTACCGGCACGAGCGCGCGAGTGAGGGTCGGTAGTGGTGAGTTTAAATTGCATGAAACGACAAAGTTACCGAATTCATCTTTTCTGTTGCCGATAAGCCTTTATCTTTGTCCGTTTAATTTTTAAAACAAAGATCCTTGTCCCTCACCCTGCTCTGCTTTGCCGCAATAGGCACCCAAATAATCGGCTTCACATTTTTACTATTTTCATTTCGAACGCGGAAGGAGACTTTTACGCACAAACAACTACCCGTCTCGGTGATTGTTTGTGCCCACGATGAGGAGGAAAACGTGCGCGAACTTGTTCCGCTATTATTGCAACAAGATCACCCCCAGTTTGAGGTGATCATCGTAGAAGACCGTTGCAATGATGAAACGTACGATTACCTGCTCCAGGCCACCAAAGAAAACGAGCGGCTAAAAATGGTTCGCGTCACGCACAAGCCCGATCACATCAACGGAAAAAAATTTGCCCTCACCCTCGGCATCAAGGCGGCCCGCTACGATTGGGTGCTGCTCACCGATGCCGACTGCCGGCCCGCTTCTCACCAATGGATTGCCCAAATGGCCAAGGGATTTGAACATTCCAAACAAATTGTGCTGGGCTTTTCTCCTTACTTCAAATCGAGTGGCCTACTCAACGCCTTCATCCGTTTCGAATCATTACTTACGGGAATCCAATTTATCGGAATGGCTAAGCTCGGCCGGCCCTACATGGGCATTGGCCGCAACCTGGCCTACCGAAAAGAACTATTTCTTAACACGAAGGGGTTTAATTCGCACCTGGAGGTAACCGGTGGAGATGATGATCTGTTTGTAAATCAACATGCCACTGTAGAAAACACAGGCATGCAGATGGGACCGGAATCTTTGGTTTTTTCAAAACCAAAAGAAACCTGGAAAGAATTCATGCACCAAAAACTCCGGCATTTGTCGGTTGGAAAGCGGTACAAGCTCTCCCACAAAATCTGGCTTGGCGTGTTTTCATTTTCCTGGCTGCTCACCTGGTTGCTGGTTTTGCCATGCCTTTTTATTTTGCCGGGGATGAAGGTTTTGTCGGTATTATTTTTGTTGCGCTTAGTATTGCTGATTGCCCTGATGCACACTGGTGCAAAGAAATTAGGCGCTTCGTTTGAGGCTTGGGAATCACCGCTTTTAGATTTTATGTACGCCTTTTATTACCTTGTAACTGGTGCGAAGGCACTCATCGTTAAAAAAGTAAAATGGAAGATTTAGAGGAAGGCAGGTTCTCTTCAAAAGCCCTGGAGGATTTTAAGTTGGTCGATATGGCCGTGGGCGGTGACGACAAAGCTTACGGCAAACTTTTGCAGCGCTACAGGCGGCCGGTTTATCACATGATCTTAAAAATGGTGCGCAACGTGGACGATGCCGAAGACCTGATGATGGAATCGTTCAGCAAAGCTTTTCGCAGTTTGAGCCGCTTCAAAAAAGATTTCACGTTCAGTACGTGGCTCTTTCGGATTGCCACCAACAACACGATAGACTACATCAGGAAAAAAAAAATCAATACACTCAGCATCGAGAATACTTTCACCGATGAGGATGGCCAATCCGTGGGAATAGATGTGGAGGACAAAGGCAATTTGGATCCGCAAGAAGAAGCGATCCGCGCACAGAAAGAAGCGATCATCCAGGAGTTTGTAAACATGCTGCCTGCCAAATACCAAAAGCTGGTGCGCCTGCGCTACTTTCATGAATTGAGCTACGAAGAAATTGCACAAGAACTGGAGGCACCCTTAGGCACCGTGAAAGCTCAACTCCACCGTGCGCGCGAATTATTGTACGATTTGGTGAAGAATAATAAAGAGCATTTGTAAAGTCAGTCAATGATCGACTGTTGACAAACGACCGTGGACTTTGTTGTTGCCGTTATTTTATACCGATCATCCACCCTCATCCCGACCACCCAAACAATTTCGTTACCGGATTCCAAAACAGTGACTGTTTCTTTGTCGGCAAGAGAAACTTTTTGGTCAATTAGAAAGTCACTCAGTTTTTTTTTATGGCTCATGCCCAACGGATAAAAAAAATCTCCAGGATTCCATTTTCGCCAGCACAGGGGGAACTGAAGTTTGTCGGCATCGAGCAGTGCAACAGACGGGTTGTTTTCGAAAATAATCTTCTTAGTTTCAATTATTTTCAAAATCTGCTTTCCGAGCTTAGCTTCAGTTTGATCCATTTCAATTAAGATTTCATCCCAGCCCTGTCCCACAGAGAGGGGGCTAATTATTATTAGTTCACGATCTAAACTTAATTCAAAATGCGAGGAGCGGAATTTCTTTCCCGATTGCCCATCAATGGATTCGATGATTTGCCCGCACTGATCAAAATTAAATCCGTAAGACTTAATCAAATTCCAAAGTAAGCCAGTTTTATTTTTTGATTCATCGAATCCTTTTTTGGATAAATGGACTTGTTCGTTTTTTTTAGTTTGATATTTCTCTTGCCAATAGTTAATACCCCAACTCATTAAATCAACAGCGCCAGAATTTTTCTCAATTGAGTCTTGAAAAGAATTTTCTAATGATGGATTTATTTCTTTTAACAACGGATAAATTTTATGCCTGACAAAATTTCTCTGATAATCATCCGTGGCGTTGCTGCGATCTTCACGCCATTCGATTTTATTTTCATTTGCGTGCCATTCAATTTGTTTGCGCGTAGCGAACAACAACGGCCGAATTATTTTTCCGTTTTTTGCAGCAATGCCATCAAGCCCTTCAAGACCGGAGCCACGAACAAAATTCAATAAAACAGTTTCGATTGAATCGTTGACATGATGTGCTGTTGCAGCCACATCAAAATTTTCTTGTTCGATCAATTCATTAAACCAAACATACCGCAATTGCCTTGCAGCCATTTGCGTTGATAAAAAATTGCTTTCTGCAAATTGTTTCGTGCTAAATCGTTTAACAAAAAATGGAATTGAGAATTTCTTACAGATTTCTTTTACAAACTTTTCATCGCCCTCCGATTCATTTCCACGCAATTGAAAATTGGCGTGCGCTACACTGATCTCATATCCGCTCACCCGAAAAAGATGGAGCATCACCATCGAGTCCAATCCGCCACTCACGGCCACAAGGATTTTGTCTTTGCACATGCAAAGTTTCTTTTGCTCGATGTATTGAATAAAGGATTGCTTCACTGTTTTTCAAATGAAGAAGCAAGTTAGGAACTTAACCAGTTACTGGCCATTCTCTTGTTTGCCTCAATGCACCACAACAACTCATTAATAAAAAGCTTCGCCCTTTTGTCGGTACTAACTTGGTCATTAGGGTCACCATTTTCCTGGAAGGCATCCTGAACTTTAGGGACGGGAAACATGGCGGGCACAGTCCAAGCCCTGATTTTCCAAAGCGCAAATTGCAATGAGGTAATCACTTGTGTTCCGCCAAAAATTCCGTCTGAAACGGTTGAAATAGCAACGGGCTTGCGGTGCCACTCTTCGTACAAAAAGTCGATTACATTTTTTAAACTGGCCGGATAGCCACCGTTGTATTCCGGAGTAACAATGATCACACCGTCAGCCGATTTGATTTTGCCGGCAAACTCAAGTACGGCAGGGGTGGGATTGGCAAGATATTTCAACCGTTCGTTAAAAAGCGGAAACTGATATTCGTTCAAGTCAAGGATTTCGGCCGTGGCCAATTTATTTTCTTCGATGATTTTTTTGAAATACAGGGCAACCCGGTGGCTTTTTCGACCGGTGCGGACGCTGGCAGAAATAATGGCTATATGTGGCATAAATTAAAAGTATAAGCCCATAAAAATAGCTGGTTTTTTATAACTTGACCCGTCAATCTTATTTTAAACACAACTTGCAAAATAATGAAACGCCTGATCACTTTTTTTTTCGTTCTTTCTTTTTTTTTCGTGTCGGCTCAAAATTCCGATTTGCCCAATGATTTTTTAAGCAAAACGTTCTATCGCGAGCGAAGAGAAAAATTGCGCGAAAAACTTCCCGTCAATTCAGTGGCCGTTTTCTTTGCCAACCCGGTGCGCAACCGAGCCAACGATGTGGAATATGTGTATCATCAGGATCCGGATTTTTATTACCTCACCGGATACAAAGAGCCGGACGCCTTGTTGTTGGTTTTCAAAGACACCCAAACTTCAGGCAATGGCACATCCTACAACGAAATATTTTTCGTGCAGCCTCGCAATGAATTGCGCGAAATGTGGACCGGCAGAAGATTGGGTGAAAAAGGGGTTAAAGACATGCTTGGTTTTGAGCAGGCCTTTAACAATTCTGAATTTAAACGGTACAACATCGACTTCTCCAAGTTTGCTTCTGTTTTGTTTTTCGATTTTTTAAATGATGTGCGCGACAACCCACGCGATTCTTCCGATCTTTTTAATTTGATAGTTCAATTCAAATCGAAAGTCGGGTACCAGGAAAAGGGTAAATCATCGCTAACCGTGGAGCCTAAAAAAAACAACCTGGATGTGAGTGGGTTGGAGGTGATCATGGACAACCTACGTGGTATCAAAACCCAAGAAGAACTGGAAATGATTCGCAAGGCAGTACGCATTTCTTGTGCCGGCCAAATAGAAGTGATGAAGGCGATTAAACCGGGAATGAGCGAACGGGAGATTGAAGGTATCCATGAATTTGTTTTTAAAAAATACCAAGCAGAAGATTTGGGTTATCCATCGATTGTGGGTGCGGGCCACAACGGATGTATTTTGCATTATGAAGAAAACTACAAGCCAAGTGTTGCCAACAGTGAACTGATCCTAATGGATTTAGGCGCTGAGTTTCATGGCTACACAGCTGACATTACCCGCACGATTCCCGTCAACGGAAAATTCTCGCCTGAGCAAAAACAAATTTATGAACTCGTACTCAAGGCGCAGGAAGAAGCGATGAAAATTTGCAAACCGGGAACCCCCTTCCGCGAACTTACTTTGGCCACACGGACAGTGATCAACAAAGGGCTCAAGGAGTTGGGGATCCTACAGAATGAAACCGACAAGCACCTGTATTACCCCCATGGATGCTGCCATCATATTGGGTTGGATGTGCACGATCGTGGGATGTATGAGAAATTGGAAGAAGACATGGTGATCACGATTGAACCTGGAATTTACATTCCTGATAACTCGGCCTGCGACAAAAAGTGGTGGGGCATTGCGGTGCGCATCGAAGATGACTACCTCGTTACCAAAGAGGGGTATGACCACCTTTCCTCTTCGGCACCCCGCACGGTGAAAGACATCGAAGCCATGATGAAACTGCCCAGTGCGCTGGATGATTTTGTGTTGCCTGAGTTGGGGAAGAAAAACTGATAAATTGTAGTGGGCAAGGATTTTAACCCTCTCTGATTCAATGTCGTTTCCTTAAGCTCCTCTGACATCCTCTCTTGTGGAGGAAACTATAAACGGGTTTAAAAAGAACTATATGAACTCTATAGATGAAGGAAAT
>JAYVMP010000109.1:0-1546 GCA_043758895.1 Bacteroidota bacterium | reverse complement strand
GTCGCCTTTGATATTGCCCAAAGGAAAAACAAAGTGCGTGTCGGGGTGAACGTACTTCAGGCTTTTGCTGCAAGCCGCGCACGTGCCGCACGCATCGTTGCGGGTTTTATTTGGGCAGTGCAAATAATTGGCGAAAGCCAGCACCAACGGTAAATTCAATGCGCCTGGCCTGCCCGCAAACAATAACGCGTGTGCGATGTGGTTGGCCTGCACCGAGCCGGTGAGTTGTTCTTTTACTTCGTTAAGGCCGGGGATGGAGGAGAAGGTCACTTCTTTTTGAAATCGTCAAGTAGTTGTGATCTGATCTGTGCTATTGCGGCACTCAACGCATTATTTGTTAAGCTATATAACGATGAGGACTTATCGTGATAAAGGTTAGATTTATTGCCTTCGATGAACATCCCTTTATAGGTACCAACCAATTTGCCTTGCTTGTCTTTCAACGTGAGAATCAGTTGGATGTCCGTTTCATTTTTTCGGATAGGAATACCAAAATACCAAGTATAGATGCCAACTATTGAAGCAAGACTTACAATTCCATAAGTTGTTAATTTTGATTTACCCAAAAATTTCTTGATTTCTCCTGAGAGCACATAATCTGCGCTTTGATCGTATTTAGTCACCTTTTCAAACACCCCATTGATTTGAAAATCATATACTAAAGAATTAGTAATCTCAACTTCTAAATCATTGCTAAGTGCTTTTTTGTTCGTGACAGAAAATCCACCGAAGGGATTTTCCCTATCCTCGGGTGGGGAAGAATCTTTGAGTTTTTCAATACGCAATGATTTTTCGATGGTTGTCGGACTTACATCCAAAACTATCCGTGGGATATAGGATACAGTAGCACACCCTGTCAGTAAAATAGGGACTAGTAAGAACAGTTTCTTAGTTTTAGTCATAGGATGAAATGTTTTGAATCCACTAAAATTAGTTAATGCCATTGGTATTAGAAATAGGTTTCAGATTTCTTGGTCAATTTTAGGTACTGGACTTGATCTGGGACATAAATTCTTTGAACCCTTGCACAACATCAGTTAGTTTGTTCAAATATATTTTTCAAAATCCCTTTTTCAATCTCTTGCAGGGTAATATTTCTTCGCCCCAACACTCTTGCTGCTGTTTCAATCGCCTTTTCAAAATGATAAATTTCAAAACCAGCAGCTCCGCCCCATTGAAAAGAGGGAACATGCTTGGATGGAAACCCTCCACCGAAAATATTGCTGCTCACACCCACCACGGTGCCGGTGTTGAACATGGTGTTAATACCGCTCTTGCTGTGGTCGCCCATGATTAGGCCACAATTGGGGATGCCCGTACTAATGAAATTATTTTCCGCATAGCTCCAAAGCTTCACTGTATCGTAATTATTTTTTAGGTTGGAGGTAGTGGTGCCTGCACCCAGGTTGCACCACTCGCCCAAAACTGAATTTCCCAAAAAACCATCGTGGGCTTTGTTGCTGGAGCCAAACAGCACGGAGTTGCTCACCTCTCCACCGATTTTACAAAATGGCCCCACGGTAGTGTCGGCCCGCATCTTCCCGCC
>JAYVMP010000108.1:0-17334 GCA_043758895.1 Bacteroidota bacterium | reverse complement strand
ACAATTTCATAATGGACCGACAAGTTTTTGAGCAGCAGAGAAAATGCCGGGAGGCCGCGGCCATGCTCACCAACGCCCACCATTCCCACCCCGATGAACGCGATCCTCTCTTTTGGTTTTGTCACAGGTGATCCCATCTGTCAGTTGGGTTGGCGTAATTGCTCGAAGCAAAGGTCAAGTTGTTGGAGTGTCCAAGTCAGGTCATGGGTTTTGCTCCACCGAAGTGCGTTGCTCACTTTTTTTCCCCAAGCTTCAGGGTTATTCCAAATAGCAACTACTTCATCGGCAAGGGTTTGATAATCGCCAATGTCCACTACAATTCCTCTATCGTTTCCTAAATCAGCCATGATGCCAACGCTTGTGCTCACGGCCAATAAGCCGCACATCATTGCTTCAGTGATGGAATTATTTTGCCCTTCTGAACGCGAGGTGAGGATAAACAAGTCCGCCCAGGCAAATTGTTCCGGAATCTGATGGTAGGGCAGCCCACCCGTAAATTCCACCAGGTGCTCGATACCTAATTGCTTCACTAGTTCCTGGATTTTTCCGTTCATCACATCTACGCCAACGATCCTCAGGCGTGCATCAATTTTTTTTCGAATGGAATTGAAGGCAAGGAGTAAAGTTCGTTGATCCTTCACCGGGTTGAGGTTTGCCACATGAATGATTTTTAAAGGAAGCTCGCGCTTTTTTTTTATGGCAAAAAAAAGATTTTTGTCTGCGCCCCACGGGATCACCCTCGGGTAGCGTGTCAACCCCGCCATTTTTAATTGATCGAGTTGATAATGGGAAATAGCCAACAGCAAATCAGTTTTTGCACAAGTCCATAAAACAATTTTTTTAACTAATGATTTTCTGAGGAGTCCGTAATTAATTTCAGGGAGGTTGGCCGCTTCGCCTCCCAGGATAAAAACAGCAGAGGGTCGATGAAATAATTTCCCAAGAACAACAGCTATTGTGCCCGATGGGTATCCCCAAAAAGACAAGATTGCATTGTGCTTTTTTTTGATGTCAGACCGGGTAAATAGAAGCACCAAATACAGCCAACGTAGCACTGAAGGTATCATCCACGAGGGTGAAGAATGGAGCACAAACCCCGATACGCTGAGCAGGTTTGGTCGGGCATGCATGTACACGTGAATTTCGTATTGGGTAGAAAGGTGATCAACGATCTTGACAATAGAGGGAAACCCCTGCGATTGAATTCCAGCGCCAACCCCACCGGGAGTCCATATCGCCATTTTATTTTTCATTGTCCGAGCGATGAAAGAAGCCCCACAGATTTTTCAAAAACAAATTCAGGTGTGTAGCGAGTGAGGCACCGGTTATCGCCATACCTGCAAACCTCCAACATACAATTTCCGCAAGGTAGGTCAGATGAATTTAAGCAAACTGACCGTACACCTTGAGGAGCAGACCAATAAGTCGCAGTGGATCCGAAGAGTGCAAGGGTTGGCACACTTTGGACCCAGGCCATGTGCATCAGTCCTCCATCTTCGGTTACCACAAAGTGATTCATTCGGATCAGGGCAAATGCTTCAGACTGTGAGGTGAGTCCCGTAAGGTCAATGATGTGGCCGCCTAATATCTCTTTAAGAAAGGCAGCTTTTATTCTCATCGGAGAAGTTCCCATAACGAGGAATTGAGTTTTTGGAAAACGAGTCAACCATAATTTGCAAAACTGAGCATAGTTTTCGATAGGCCAATTGCGTGTGGCAAAGCCACCACACGGGTTTATGGTCACTATTTTATCATCATTGTCCCAACCCTGTTGGCGAAGCTTTTGTGTCAACGAAAACGGATCGACTCGCTGAACAAAATCATTTTGTAAATCAACTTGGCACAAACACAATTGATTAATGCAAGCACGTGTGCGTTCGGCTGCCGGGCGATGCGAGACTTTGTCAAATTCACTCCATGCTGCAGGGTACAGCAAGTTGCGGATGGTTCTGCTTGTTCTGTTAGTTTGTAAGTCAAGCACAATATCATACCGCCTTGACCACAACAAGGGCAGTTTTGTTAACGCCCTCAAAAATTGGAATTTTCCATTTCGGTGATCGTCAAAGGTGATCACTTCATCAAATAGTGTTAGGCTTTTAGGTAAGTCGCTAAATTCAAGTCGTGTGAGCAAACAGATGGCTGCTTCAGGCATTTGCTTCTTGAGGCTATTCAAATAAGGCAACGTAATTACTATATCGCCTAACGCATGAAACCGCAAAACTAATATCCGCTTTGGTTTCCAGTTTTTGTTCCATGCTCTAAATGGATGTCGCTGTTTCATGAAGCGCGGTGATAGAATTCAGCGAGCTGAGCCGATGTTTTGTGGAGGCAAATAATATCCGTTTCAACCCTATCGAGCGGGGTGGTCATTTCCCTTAGTGTTTTTGCATCAAAACAATGATAGCCCTTCTGCTTTACAAAATCAATTACCTGAACCGGGGAATGCCCGTAAAGAGCTAACGTTTTTTGGATGAGCTCGATAAAAAGCACTGGCCTGAAATGGCTAATTGTTTTATCCGCACCAAGCAAAACATTCATTTCATAACCTTCCACATCAATTTTAATGGCGTCAACACGCGTCAATTCCATTTCGTCCATTTCACCATCAAGCGTATTGATTTCTATTTCTTCGCATTCTGTTGCCTGATCCGGGGCATTCATAATACGGTTCATGCCCAGGTTATATAGCTCAGCCTGATAAAGTTTCACTTTTTGGTGACCGTCACCAATGCCAGATCGGTGCAGCGATACATTGGTTAACGCATTTAATGCGATGTGGCGGGCAAGGCGGGTAAAATTTTTTTGTGAAGGTTCATAGCTGTGCACGTGAGCCGCTTTCAGCGCCAATGGCATGGTCATCAAACCATTTTTAGCTCCAATATCGAAGACGATAAAATCACTTTTGATGAGCTTGAGAAAGCCATCCCAATGCGGTTTGTCTATTCGAAAATAAAACTGATGATCCATCATGTCATTCATGTGCAACTCGTACTTTATCCCGTCCCTCCCGATTTGCCGAACCGCATTTTCGCCATAAAGATATTCAGGTGGGATTATTCTCTTAGCCAAGTCTTTCAACAGGCCATCGGTGGTCGGTGCCATCAATACAGTTTCAGCCGCAGGCCAACGCAATAAATTCCTAAAAAAATTGATCACCGAAGTGCGTGCAGACCGATGATCTGAATAAGAGGGCATGGTCTAAAAATAGCACATTATCAATTCAAAGTTGTTATGTCTCAATTGTATTTAGTTTCTTTGCGATAGGAATAACCAAGAAGCATGAATCACCTCTCTCACCGTATCAACGCTATTGAAGAATCGGCCACGCTGGCCATGGCCGCCAAAGCCCGCGAGTTTAAAAACAGAGGCATTGATGTGATCAGTCTCAGTTTGGGCGAACCGGATTTCAAAACCCCCCAACATATTTGCGATGCCGCAAAGAAAGCGATCGATGAAGGAAAATATTTTTCCTATCCTCCTGTGGCCGGCTATCAGGATTTGCGCGAAGCCTTAGCAGCTAAGTATCAAAAAGAAAATAATGTTCCCTACAAGGCAGAAAATATAGTAGTGTCCAACGGAGCAAAGCAATCCATTGCCAATGTAATGTTGGCCTTGCTCAACCCAGGCGATGAGGTGATCATCTTTGCACCCTACTGGGTAAGTTATGATGCCTTGGTGAGGCTCACTGAAGCAACTCCGGTGCTGGTGAAGGGAATGATCGAAAATGATTTTAAGGTTACCGCTGTCGAAGTTGAAAAAGCAATCACTTCAAAAACTAAAGCCATCATTTTTTCATCCCCCTGCAACCCCACGGGGTCTGTTTTTTCTAAAAAGGAGCTAGAAAGAATTGCGGCTGTTGTCTTAAAGCATCCGAACCTTTTGGTGATTGCCGATGAAATCTATGAACATATTAATTTCACAGGCGATCAGACCAGTATCGCTTCCTTGCCGGGAATGCTTGAGCGCACGATCACGGTCAATGGATTTGCCAAAGGTTTTGCCATGACGGGCTGGCGTGTGGGCTACATTGCCGCCCCCAAATGGATAGCCGATGGCAGCAACAAAGTGCAAGGACAAATTACCTCCGCCAATTGCTCGATTTCTCAGCGTGGTGCTTTAGCGGCTATCACGGGCGACATGAATCCTACGAAGCACATGGTGGAAGAATACCACAAACGCAGAGACATCGTTTATAATTTATTGAAAGATATCCCAGGTGTTAAAGCGAACTATCCCCAAGGCGCATTTTATTTTTTTCCTGACGTGAGTTCGTTCTTCGGCAAATCCGATGGTGAAAGAAAAATCAACAACGGTGATGATTTTTGTCTGTGGATGTTGGAGAAAGGCAACGTATCGCTGGTGCCGGGTGGAGCTTTCGGTGATGACCATTGTGTGCGGCTTTCGTACGCGGCAGCTGAAAAGGATTTGCAAGAAGCGATGAGGAGGATGAAGGCTATATTGGCAACGCTTAAATGATTCAACTGTTCCGCTTCAAGATTACAAATTGGATAGACCGTAATCTTGAATCTGAATCTTGAATCTGAATCTTTTATGATTGAAAAAATATTCGATTCGTTTTCCGGGCTTCGTGTGCTGATCGTGGGCGATGTGATGCTCGACAGCTACATCTGGGGCACGGTGGAGCGTATTTCGCCCGAAGCACCAGTACCCATTATCAACGTAAGGAAAAAAGATTTTCGCTTGGGTGGTGCAGCAAATGTTGCCCTGAACATTTTATCCCTGGGCGCCACCCCACTTTTATGCGCGCTGATCGGCCATGACGATGAGGGAAAAAAACTCCTCCAGCAAATGGATGAGCAAGGCATAAGCAAAGAAGGAATCGTTGTTTCAAAAGACCGACCTACAACTGTAAAAACCCGTGTGATTGCAAGCCATCAACATGTTGTTCGTGTGGATGAAGAATCGGATCAAGAAGCAAATGCATCCGAAGAAAAGCAAATCCTTGAGCGAATTGAAAAATTACTGCCACAGTGCCAAGTCGTTGTTTTTGAAGATTATGACAAAGGGGTAATTAATTCATCAATTATCGAAAAGACAGTAGCTCTTGCGGGCATGCATGATATCCCCACCGTGGTTGATCCGAAGAAACGAAATTTCCTTTCTTATAAAAACATCACGCTATTCAAACCCAATCTTAAAGAGCTGCGGGAAGGCCTAAAAATAGAAGTGTCAGCCGCCAATCAACTTCAAGTGGAGCAAGCTGTGGCTTTATTAAAAGACAAATTGAAAGCGAAAGGTGTAATGGTCACGTTATCCGAACATGGCGTGTATATCGATTATGAAAATCAGAAAATTAAACTTCCCGCTCACGAGCGTGAGATCGCAGATGTATCGGGCGCAGGCGATACGGTGGTGAGTGTGGCCGCTCTTTGCCTGGCATTGCAACTCGATCCCAGAATGACGGCTGCACTTTCAAACTTGGCCGGTGGTTTGGTGTGCCAGCATGTGGGCGTAGTGCCAATCGATAAAAATGAATTGAAAATGGAAGCCACTAAAAAAATTTAGTGATCAATCCTTGAACTGCTTTTCCAATGGTGCTTCCTTTTCCAAGTCTTCAATAATTTTTCGGTCTAAGGGGCTCTCTTTAATCACATTATAATTGTCCCAAAAAGTTCTGTTGTACGACTGATCTTGAAATTGCAATCCGTAATTGCGCATTTTTTGCCGCAAGCCGATCCGGCCTGATGGTTTAGGGTAAATATGGTTGATCAATAACTGCCGTTGCAATTCCGTTTCAAATTTTAATTTCCCGGTTTCACGGTCGTACCAATTAACTTGGGAGGTTACGGTGAGGTAATTCAAAAACAGTTTCCCCTCAAAAAATTTAAAGTCGATCGTACGTTTGATTTTAACAAACCGGCTTTCCAGCAAACGTTTTTTTTCTAAATCCGAATGGCGTTCGTTCACGTACTCCAAGTGCAAAATGCCATAGGTTGCTTTGTCAATAAAAACCCGGAGCAAATAATCGCGCGTGTGCGACACCACAAAAACCTCCCGGCCATTATACAAGGTACCGTCTTCAAATTCCAGGCTATTAAAAAAAATATCCTCGTCCGGAAATTGGCGGTAACGCACGTTGTTGTGAAGCAAGAGATCTTCGAGTAAGTTGTCTTTGTCAAAAAAAGCTGTGAATTTGTTGTTGTACCCTAGGCTTCTTCGCACTTCAACTAAAGCAACTCGTTCTCTCAGTTTAAACTTGTTGCGGGGCGCTCTATAGTCTTCGTCATAAATTTTAACAGCAGCTTCCAACAGCGAAATATAAGTGCCACCAAGTTTTTTTACATCCCGGTAAAACCCATCCATCTGAAAAGGCTCCATCGGGTAGTTGACCTCAATCCGCGAAAGTGCCAACCGAAGGATTTCTTCGGGCTTTAATGAATCGGTGACCACTACTTCTTTGAGCAAGATGGAGGCGGCCTGCATTTCGACCACGATCGGGTGGTCGCTGAGCAGTGACCATACCGGAGCTTCATAGGATTTGTACCCCAGCATACTCACCACAAGGATGTCGTTTCGCATATCAGCCGGAATATGGAAATCGAATTCGCCTTGTTGATTGGTAATCAACCCGATGGGTTTGCCGATGATGCCAATTGAGGCGAAGGTGAGTGCCTCTTTTGTCTCAAGGTCCACAACTTTTCCCGTAATGGTGAGTTGCTGCGCCTCGAGGGCGGCCACGGTCAAGATAAGCCAGCAAAAGAAAATAATTTTCATCGCAGCCGAAAGTTATGACTTTGTGAAGTCTATCCGGTTTTTTAGACCACCCAAAAATGCCATTCATCGACTTTAGCTTAGCCTGATCGCCAATGCGTTCATTTGATTAACTTTAACAGGGAATTTATGGACTTGAAACTGCTTGATCGGATACCTAAGATTTGGAAACATGCCTATGGCCTGATTTGCTTATGGTATTTTCTCAATTTCACCGTCAGTGCCATTGTGGAGTGGCAAATTGTAAACCCGGCCTATTACGTGCTGTGGAATGCGTTGTTTCTTTTCGAGGCGCTTTGCCTTTTTATCATTTTAATTTTTCTATGGTCGCACTGGCTTATGAATTTCAAGCCGGTCATTCAAGTCATCGGGCACGTAACCGGGCTTGTCATTTTTTTCCTTAGCATGGGCACACTCTCTTATTTTTTTACCGACTACATGGATGGCCTGGTTTATTTCGACCATTGGAAGGAATACATGCTGGAGAAGTTGAGCTGGGAAGCACTGCGCTTTCATGATCAATACATCATTACCGTTGGGGTGTATTACGTGATCCGTTATTTTCAAGGACTGCAAAAACAAGAGCACGAAAAAAGTGATTTGGCTATTCGCAATCGCGAGATGCAAATTTCGCTTCTCAAATCACAGATTAATCCCCACTTTCTCTTTAACACGCTCAACTCCATCAGCACATTGATTCATAGCAGCAAGGAACAGGCGCGCAAGGTGATCACTCAACTTTCAGATGTATTCCGTTATGCCTTGGATGCACACAGCGAAGAGTTGGTCAAACTTTCCAAAGAGATTGAGTTCATAGAAAATTATGTGCGTATCCAGCAGGTGCGGTTTGGCGATAGGCTGCATTTTGAAAGGGAAATTGATCCTACCTGCCTGAACCTCGAGGTGCCACCCATGATTTTGCAGCCCTTGGTGGAGAACTCGGTGAAGTACGGGATCGGCCCTAAGCAGGAAGGAGGCACCATCTCGCTGACGGTGCGAAGGTCGGGCAGTATCATTTTTTTTCAAGTGAAAGACAACGGGATGGGCATCAATGCAAAAAAGGCGATGAATGAGAGTTCCAGCGGTATCGGGATGGCCAATACTGATCTCCGCCTCAAGAGCTATTTTGGAGTTCAGTCTCGCTTGCGTGTGCGGGCCAACGACAAAGGTTATTCTGTTAATTTTTTTATTGAAGACAAAGAGAAATTCAAAAAAACAGAGCCACCCATTTTTGAAAAAATAAACCTATGAAATGCCCATCAGCAAAGCAGACCCATAGGAGTGATAATCCGGTATGGGCATTCCAGGTGGCAACTAAAAAACAATTATTAACACATGAAATGGAGGGTTTCGTTAACCCAACCTAATGATTACTTCGACTGACCCTTGCATCAAACCTAACGTATTATAAAATTATAAACATGAACAATAAGCCCACCTGCCTGATTATCGATGACGAAAAACTCGCCCGCGAACTGCTTCACGAATACCTGGAGCATTTTCCTGATATTGAGCTGGTGGGCGAGGCAAGCAATGGATCAGACGGGGTCGCCCTCATCGACAGGCTAAAGCCGGATCTGATTTTTCTTGATGTGCAAATGCCGGGGATGACCGGCTTTGACGTGCTGGACATGATTGATCATGAACCTTACGTCATTTTCACGACAGCCTATGATCAATACGCAATTCAAGCCTTTGAAAAGAATGCAGTTGATTATTTATTAAAACCACTCGATGCGGAGCGGTTTAGGGTGGCCGTGGAACGTGCACTCAAAAGAAGGAAAATGGAAGCGGAGAACATCGAAGACTTGCTGGGAAGCATGCGACCTGTACGTGAGCGGGCCAGCTACGAGTCGCACATTTTTGTTCAAAAATCAGAGAAACTTTTTAGCCTCGCGGTGGAAGAAATCCTTCATCTCGAAGCCTCCGGGGATTACACGATTATCACTACCAAGAACGATCAGTTTGTAAGTTCTTCCGGGATCGGAAAGCTGGAAGAAATTATGAACCCTGAAAAGTTCATCCGTGTGCATCGATCAACTATTGTGAATATCAATTTCCTGAAAGAGATTGAACGCCACTTTAATGGGGGCATGGTAGTGAAAATGCTAACCGGAAAAAGTTTTCCGGTTAGTCGCACCTACGCCAAGCAGATCAGGAAAAGAGTGGTGTGAGTACGGCTATCGATGCTTACTGTTGTTTAAAACCTTTTCCTTTTATGCACTTTCCCGGCTTAGCATTGGTGTGAACTCCGTTCTTTAAAACAAACACCCCATTGACAAGAACGTGGGCAACACCGGTTGCATAGCGGTGAGGGCTTTCAAAGGTAGCGTTATCTTCAATTTTTGCCGGATCAAAGGCAACCACATCCGCATAGTTTCCGATTTTCAGGCTTCCCCTTTTTTTGATTTTTAAATTAGAAGCAGGCAAAAACGAGAGTTTGCGTACGGCTTCTTCCAGTTTCATTATTTTTTCCTCGCGAACGTATTTGCCCAATAGCCGGGCAAAACTTCCGTAGGCACGGGGGTGTGTTGCGCTTTCCGTGAAAGGTTTCTCTGAAGGGATTGATGCCGCATCCGAGCAAATACTCACGTAGGGAAGTTGCAACATCCGTTTCATATTTTCTTCGGAGATCAAAAAGAAAATACAGGGAACCGATGATCGGTCCGCAATGATCAAGTCGAGCATTGTTTCGTTGGCATTTCTTCCGTGCAGCTTGGCGATTTCGCTCAACCGTTTATTTTTGTAGAGTTTAGTTAACGAATCTTTTCTAAAGCCAAGCACCATTACGTCTTTCGGATCGGAATTTTTTGAAGGAATGCCCAGTTCAAGCTCGTGCAAAACTTTATTGCGCGTGTCCAAATTTTTAAGGCGCTTGCACATATCGCCAATGCCTCCTTCCTGTACCCAAGTGGGCAACCGGGCAGTGAGTCCTGTGCCACTGGCGTTGTAGGTGTACATGTTGGCCGTGATCTTCAGTCCCGCTTTTTGCGCACTGTCAATTTTTGAAATGACCTTGTCCACTTTGCCCCAATTCCATTTGTTATTGATTTTCAAATGATAAATTTCGGCCGGGATTTTTGCTTCCTGTGCAATACGAAAAGTTTCATTCAAAGCACTGAAAATATGATCGCTTTCGCTACGCATGTGGGTGATGTACATACCCCCGTACGCAGAGGCGGTCTTGCAGAGTTCAATGAGTTCTTCGGTGGACGCATAATCTGCAGGAGCATAGATCAAGGACGAACCAACTCCCATTGCTCCCTCTTTCATAGCTGATGCTACCAGGGATTTCATCTTGATTAACTCATCCGCGTTAGGTCTCCTGTTTTCGTTTCCGAGCACATAATTTCTCACCGTTGTAGCCCCCACAAACGAGGCAAAATTTGAACTGACTTTTTTTTGTTCGAGATAGTTGAAATATTCACCAAGGGTTTCCCAAGTTGAATCTTTTGAATCCTTTTTTTTCCGTGGGCCTGGGCTCCACCCTTCGCCAAATACTTCAAGGGTTACACCCTGTTTGATGTCGCTCATCGAACGGCCGTCTTTCAATAAAGAGCCGTCTGCCCAACTGAGCATATTGATAAAGCCGGGCGCAATGGCCAACCCGATGGCTTCGATTTCGCTTTTGCCAATTGCCCGTTTTAAATCCCCTATGAATGCGAGCGTATCGGCATTGATGCCCACATCGGCCTGAAAAGGTTTTCCGCCAAGGCCATCATAAATCAGGCCATGGCGAAGGATTAAATCAAATTTTTGCTTTTCCGGACTTAACGAAAGGGAAATCAGAACGGCCAGCGCGATAAGGGATATTCGCATAAGCGAAGCTAAAAAAAAATTCAATGGCAAGCTACTCCGCTTACATAGTTATCAATGATTTGCAAAGGCTCCGCTGTTTCACTTCCCTCAAATCCAATGATGTCGGAATACGAAACTTGTTTTTGGTATTCCTCTAAGAATGGTTGCGAAAGAGGGAGATAAGACCAATGCCATTTTTCTTCTTCGTACCCTGTGCGGCCATTTGCTTTGGGGGTATAAGGCTGACAAAATCCAAACTCAGAGGCATGAGCAAAAAGCCATCGATAAATTTTCAAGCCTTCGCCAACTGAAAAATAGTTGTTGTCGAGGGAGTTTAAATCCATGTCTGTTCCCCAATGGTGACGGGATGTGCCGGGCATGGAGCTGTACAATAGTATCAAGCGGGCGCGTTCATTCAAATCAGAAATAGTGGCCAACTCCTTTCCCCCCACCTTTGTTTTTCCGTTCCACTTGTTTTCCCATATCCCTTTTTGTGAATCAAAATTGCGTGTAGCGGAAATGATGATAAGTTTTACACCGTCCTTCTTGGCAGCTTCGTCCATTTTCTGAAAAGCTTCGAATGTTTCTTTACGAAGAAAGCCATTGAGCGCGCTGCCCTGTGCATAAGTAGAAGTCAGTTGAACGAACCTCGAATCGGAAGCAGGATCAAAACGGCCTATCAGGTAATCCTTTTCAATCGGATTTTGAGCCAATTCAACGGCAAAGAAGAGAGCTACGAAAAAGAATTTCATTCCTAACAGGAGTTGAGCATCAAATCCCCAAAATTAATCTTCCGGGGTCTTCGAGCAATTCTTTCACGCGCACCAAAAAACTCACCGACTCACGCCCATCAATAACCCGATGATCGTAGGAAAGGGCCACGTACATAATGGGGCGAATAACAACTTCTCCTTTTTGAACCACCGCCCGTTCGACAATATTGTGCATGCCAAGAATGGCGGCTTGTGGCGGATTGATGATCGGTGTAGAGAGCATGGAACCAAACACGCCCCCGTTGGTGATGGAAAATGTTCCTCCCGTCATTTCTTCAATGGACAGTTTGCCATCACGGCCTTTGGTGGCAAGCCTGATTACTTCACTTTCAATTTGGGCAAAGGTCAATGATTCGGCATTGCGAATGACAGGCACCACTAAACCTCTCGGTGTGGATACAGCTATGGAAACATCGCAATAATCATGATAGATAATTTCATCTTTATCGATGGAGGCGTTCACGGCAGGGAAATCTTTTAGTGCAAGGCAAATCGCTTTCGTGAAGAATGACATGAAACCAAGGCCGACTCCGTATTTTTCTTTGAACTGGTCTTTGTACCGGCTGCGCAACTCCATAACCGGCTTCATGTCCACCTCGTTGAATGTAGTGAGCATCGCGGTTTCGTTTTTCACGGCCACCAATCGTTTGGCAATGGTCTTGCGGAGCGAAGTCATTTTTTCCCTGCGCTCGTTGCGTGTACCGCCAGAGGTAATTACCGGGAGAGCCAATACGGGGGCAGGTTTCGATTCTTTAGCTGAGGCTTGCGCTTTCACCGCATCCTCTTTGGTGATTCTTCCTCCTATGCCGGTTCCAGAAACCTCGCCTGAAGGAATTCCTTTTTCGGATAAAATTTTTGCGGCCGCAGGTGAAGGAGTGCCCGCAGCATACGAGGCTGAATATGGTGCAGGAGCGGTAGTGGTTGAAGTTTGCGCAGCAGGGGTCGGGTTTGCTGCAGGAGCACCCTCCGTCACTTCGATTTTGCAGATCAGTCCACCTATGGGCAGCGTGGTTTTTTCTTTGGCTACAATTCGGAGAATGCCGTTTGCTTCAGCGGGCAACTCAAAGGTTGCTTTATCCGATTCCACTTCGGCAATGATCTCATCAAGCTTAACAAAGTCGCCCTCTTTTTTCATCCAGGTAGAGATCGTTACTTCCGTAATCGATTCGCCTACGGCTGGCACTTTCATTTCTTTGATTGCTCCGGTGGTTTGCATGGGTTTGGTGGATGGGGTTGACGTTGGTGTAGTTGTACTTGCGGGTGTAATTGGTTTTTGTGCTGGCAAGGAGGCCGCTGGTGCTGCGCCATCAGCGATTTCGCAGATGACGGTACCGATTGGCACTACTTCGCCTTGAGTTTTTGAAATTTTTAAAATGCCCGCCTGCGGGGCAGTCAATTCAAAGGTTGCCTTGTCCGACTCGAGCTCGGCAATCACTTCATCCATCTTCACCGGATCACCATCTTTTTTTAGCCAGTTGGCAATGGTCACTTCGGTGATCGATTCACCTACGGTGGGTACTTTTACTTGTTGCGCCATCGGGTTAGCTTATTTTACCGTTGTATAAATCATCTATTGAAAAAATTAATTCGTAATCCTTTCAGTTCAAATTGCCTTGAACTTATTTTGAAATTTTTAAAATAAATTTTCATTTAAATATTTTGCAATTGAAGGAGGGGTTGACAATCCTAAAAAAGACTTAAAGTCAATAGCTCTTCTCTTTATCTTAAAACAAGACTCGAATTACGTAATCACTTAAATACTTCACTCTTTTCACTTTAACCCAGGTATTCATAATTTTTTGGCATCCCTTTACAAGGTTAACCCTCAAATGCCTGTGTTACAATTTTCTCCTGCTCGGCTTTATGCACTTTGGAATAGCCCGTAGCAGGCGATGCACTTGCTTTGCGCGAGATCACATCAAGTCCTTGCATGTTGCGCAAGATAAAACTCCAACAGCCCATGTTGGCCGGTTCTTCTTGCACCCATGTTAATTTCGCCCCTTTATATTTTTTCAGCACCGCGTTTAATTGTTTTTCCGGGAAGGGATGTAATTGTTCCATTCGCACAAGTGCCACCTCTTTTGTTTTCTTCTTCTGTTGGCCTTCCAGCAAATCGTAATAAACTTTTCCGGTGCAAAGCACCACGCGCTTTACATTTTTTGCTTCCACATTCACATCATCGATCACTTCCTGGAAAGCACCCTTCGTGAAATCTTTGACTGGGGAAACAACCAACGGATGACGGAGCAATGACTTAGGTGAAAAAACAATACATGGCTTTCTAAAATCCCAGGTTACTTGCCTGCGCAACAAGTGAAAGATGTTGGCCGGAGTGGTCGGGTTGCAAACGATCATATTGTATTCGGCCGAAAGCTGCAAGAAACGTTCTGGCCGGGCGTTGGAGTGCTCGGGTCCCTGCCCTTCGTAGCCATGCGGCAAAAGCATCACCAACCCATTCATCCGTTGCCACTTTGATTCCGCGCTTGAAATGAATTGATCGATCATCACTTGGGCACCGTTGGCAAAATCGCCAAACTGCGCTTCCCAAATAACGAGCGCGTGTGGCGTTGACATCGCATAGCCATATTCAAAGCCCAACACGCCATATTCAGAAAGCAATGAATTGTAGATGCTGAACTTCAGTTGGTCTTTTTCGATATGGTCAATGTTGCAATACGGCTCGTTGGTATTGGAATCAAAAAGATACGCATGACGATGGCTGAATGTGCCCCGTTTTACATCTTGGCCCGACATGCGCACAGGCACTCCTTGCGAAAGCAGCGAACCATAGGCAAGTAGCTCAGCTTCTGCCCAGCCTAGGATTTTACTATCAAAGAAAGCAGCTTTTCTATCTTTCAACAGTTTTTCGATTTGCTTGAGCGGCTTAAATCCTTCGGGGACTATAGTGAGTGCTTTGCCCACTTTATCGACCACCTCCTGCTTTACGCTTGTGTCGGGCGATTGATCAAAATCTTCGGGTTTAGACTTGCGCAATTTCTCCCATTCATTTTCTATTTTTTGAGGTTTGTAAGGAAGAGGTTTTTGTTTTACTTCATTCAACCGGTCTTGTAGTTGGTTGCGGAAACTTTTGTCCAATTCGTCCGCCAGGGTGGCATCCACATCCGCACGTTCAACCAATTTTTTCACATACACTTCGCGCGGGTTGGGGTGCTTGGCAATGAGGTTGTAAAGTTTGGGCTGCGTAAACTTAGGCTCATCGCTTTCGTTGTGGCCATGCCTGCGGTAGCACAACATATCGATGAAAATATCTTTTCCAAATTTTTGGCGGTACTCCACAGCCAAATTCGAGCAAAAAGTTACTGCCTCGGCATCATCGCCATTGACATGAAGGATCGGGGCATCAACAATTTTTGAAATGTCCGTGCAATAAATGCTCGTGCGGGCATCATCATAATCCGTAGTAAAACCGATTTGATTATTAATTACAAAGTGAATTGTTCCACCCGTAGTATAGCCTGGCAAGCCAGACATTTGGATCACTTCATACATGATCCCTTGCCCGGCAGCGGCTGCATCGCCATGGATTAAAATGGCCACGGCTTTGCTCAGGTCACCCTTGTACTCATCATCAATCTGCCCTCGGGTATAGCCTACTACCAGCGGGTCAACGGCTTCAAGGTGCGATGGATTGGGGGTAAGTTTTAAATAGATTTTATTTCCAGATGGTGTATCGATATGACTGGAGTAGCCCAAATGGTATTTCACATCGCCATCGCCCATGGTAAGGTCCGGGTTGATGTTGCCCTCAAATTCGGTGAAAATCTGCTCGTAAATTTTGCCGAGGATATTGGTGAGCACATTCAGGCGGCCACGGTGAGCCATGCCAATCACGGCTTCCTTCACTCCAAGCTCTGCGGATTTATTAATAATGGTATCCAAGGCGGGAATGGTATTTTCCCCGCCTTCCAAAGAGAATCTTTTTTGGCCTAAGAATTTAGTGTGGAGAAAATTCTCAAAAACAACCGCTTCGTTGAGCTTGCTCAGGATACGTTTCTTTTCTTCCTGGCTTGGGTTGTAACTGAAATATTCCTTTTCAATCTTTTGAAAAAACCAACTGCGTATTTCATCGTTGCGGATGAAATTGTATTCAAAACCAATCGGTCCAAGATAAAGCACTTTTAGACGTTCAATGATTTTTCGCAGTGAAGATTTGGGCATCCCGATTTCGGAGGCCACATCAAACTCGGTATCGAGATCGGCATCGGTAAGGCCAAATTTGGTGTGGTCCAATTGTACCCCATGATCCCTGCGCTCGCGCACCGGGTTGGTGTTGGATTTCAAATGACCAAAAGAGCGGTACGAAAAAATCAGGGTTCGTACATACGTCTCCTTAATGTTGCCGCCTTCTGGGGTGCCATGACCATTTTCTCCATACCGTTGGCTTGAAAAGTCGTAGCCTTCAAAAAACTTTTGCCAGGTGGGGTCAACACCTGCCGGGTCCTTTTTGTAATTTTGGTAAAGCTGATCGATATAGCCCACGTCAGCATTGGAGATGTAGGAATAGTTATCCATGGTTTTTTGGGAAAGAGATCAAACCTATAAAAAATCAAACCATTATTAAAACCTAATAATCGTTTAAGCAAATACTAAGTATCAAATCCCTTGAAGCAGCTTTAATCTGAATAAGTGGCTATATAAAAGTGTTTTTTGGCAAAAATCAAGGTAAGATTCTTCAAATGGGTTGTCAGACTTAAAAAAAGACTTACTTTTGCCATCCTTTTAAAAACGGACGAGATCCAACCTTAAAAATTAACCCATGGTAAAAATCAGATTGGCCCGCAGGGGCAGAAAAAAATTAGCCCTCTATGATGTAGTGGTAGCGGATGCCCGCTCACCACGAGATGGAAAGTTCATTGAGAAAATCGGTACTTACAATCCGTTGACGGTGCCTGCCTCGATCGTGTTGCAAGACGACCGTGCTTTTCATTGGTTGATGGTGGGCGCACAACCTTCGGATACGATTCGTGCCGTGCTTTCCTACCGCGGCATTTTATATAAAAGACATTTACAGATCGGTGTAAATAAGGGAGCCATCACCCAAGAGCAGGCCGACACCAAATTAGCAGAGTGGTTGAAAACCAAAGAAGCAAAAATCCAATCGAAGATGGATAACGTATCAAAAGTAAAAACCGACCAAGCAAAGGCGCGCAAAGAAGCAGAAACGAAAATACGCGAGGCACGGACTGAGGCCATACGCAAGAAGTCAATTGTAGTTGAGCCAACTCCTGTTGGTGCAGAAGGTGAGGCGGCCACTGAAGCCCCTGCGACTGAAGCCCAGGCGTAAACCATAAAATTTCAAATAAAAAAATGCCAACACATTTGCGTTGGCATTTTTTATTTAACAGCAGCGTAAGAATACCTTTGAGGGGTGTGACCATAACAGATAATAAACTTCATGGATTATTTTAAGATCGGCTATATTTCAAAAACACACGGGCTAAAAGGAGAGGTGACGGCCATTTTTGAAACGGCAATGGAGTGGGATGGACTCACTTCGCTGTTCCTTGATTCGCACGGCAGCTTAGTTCCCTATTTTGTAGAAAAAATTTCGGGCACGGCCGAAAAACCATTCATCAAATTGGAAGGCATCCAAACCCTCGCGCAAGCAAGCGAGCTGAAAGGCCGCGTCATCTACACCACAAAATCCTTTCGCCCAAAATTAAAAGGGGGCGAGTTTTATAATGATGAAGTGATCGGGTTCAGCGTAGAAGACAACAACCTTGGGCCATTGGGAACGGTGGAAGAAATCCAAAGCCAAGGCGCCAACCGCTTGCTGCGGATAACTGGCGGAGCAAAAGAAATTTTAGTTCCGGTAAACGCTCCGTTTATTAAAAAGCTCAACAAGGCTAAGAAATTGATCCAAGTGGAGCTGCCGGATGGTTTTTTGGATTTTTGAGCTATTTTGGCAAAATATTTTTTAGGATTAGGTAGATAGTTCGCAAAACGTTGGCCTTGCGTATGGACTAGGCTTACAGGCCATTGCTCGTTGTATCAGTTTATCACAGATGGT
>JAYVMP010000107.1:0-16504 GCA_043758895.1 Bacteroidota bacterium | reverse complement strand
GAGGAGATCATGAAGAAGCAAAAAGAACTGGTTGGCCTCAAAGAAAAATCTTCTACCCTTGCCCCTTAGGTGTAGGTTCAAACCTCGCGTCATTCGAGCCCTGCCCAAATACCAAGCCCCGTAAACAAGAACGCGATAAGGCCTACATAAAATTCTATGGAGAGATCGCGAACAAAGAAGCGGTACTCCAGGTACTTGAGCACAAAAATCAAAACGGCCAAGGCAAGCCCGTAAAGAATAACCATCTTTTTCATGATTGCTAAGCTACAAAAAAGGCATAAGACACTTTCTAGGGTGCAAAATAATTGACAAAGTAGTAGCGACTTTGTAACTTTCAAAACATTCATGCCTTATGAAGAATCCCATCCGAACTGAACCAATTTTACTTTTTATCATTGCGCTCCTCTTCTTTACTTGTTCTCAACATAAAACCGATGAGCATTCAACAGCAAGTTCATTGGCCGACTTAAAAGTATATGATGGCCTTGCGGTAACGCTGTTTGCTTCAGAGCCGATGCTCACTAACCCAACAAACATTGATGTCGATGCCCGTGGCCGGGTGTGGGTTTGTGAGGCTTACAATTATCGTAGCCAGTACAATTCAAAAAATCCGGTAAAAAAAGAAGGCGACCGGATTCTCATTTTGGAAGATACTGATGGCGATGGCAAAGCCGACAACAGCAAAGTCTTTTATCAAGGCACAGACGTTAATGCTGCGTTGGGTATTTCTGTTTTAGGAAATAAAGTGATGGTGTCGTGCAGCCCCAATGTACTAGTGTTCACCGATGAAAACGGTGATGATGTTCCCGATAAAAAGGAAATCCTGTTCAAAGGCATCCAAGGGATCGACCACGATCATGGCATGCATGCCTTCATCTTCGGGCCCGATGGAAGACTGTACTTCAACATGGGCAACGAAGGCAAAACACTTGTCGCTGCCAATGGGGACACTGTCATTGATATTCACGGCCACAACGTATCGACTAACGGAAAACCTTTTCGCGATGGGTTGGTGCTACGCTGTGAACTCGATGGATCGAAGGTGGAGGTGCTGGGAAACAATTTCAGGAACAACTACGAAGTAACGATTGACCCGTTCGGAACACTTTGGCAATCGGACAATGATGACGATGGAAATAAGGGCACGCGCATCAACTATGTGATGGAGTTTGGAAACTACGGGTACAAAGACGAGATGACAGGCGCAAGTTGGGGCACACGAAGAACGAACATGGAAAAAGAAATCCCCTTGCGGCATTGGCACTTGAACGATCCCGGAGTTGTGCCCAACTTGTTGCAAACGTATGCCGGCTCACCCACCGGAATTACAATTTATGACGGCACACTATTGCCTGAAGTTTTTAGCGGACAAATAATCCACAGCGATGCCGGGCCGAATGTGGTTCGCTCGTATCCGGTGCAAAATGATGGGGCTGGATATAAAGCACGGATCGTTCCCCTCCTGCAAGGGCAGAAAGACCAATGGTTTCGTCCCTCCGATGTTTGTGTTGCCCCTGATGGCTCGCTGATCGTAGCGGATTGGTATGATCCCGGTGTGGGCGGCCATCAGGTAGGTGACCTTGAGCGCGGAAGAATTTATAGAGTAGCACCACCCAAAAGTGATTACAAAATTCCGGCTGTTGATATCACCTCACCGGAAGGTGCTGCAAAGGCGTTGCTCAGTCCCAATGGAGCAACACGCTACCTCGGTTGGGCGGGGCTATCATCCGTTGGAGAAAAAGCATCAACCGCGCTTCAAAAAATCTGGGGCTCTTCAAATATGAGGCACCGTGCCCGCGCCCTGTGGCTGCTGGCTCGTTTGCCGAAAGGCGATCTATACATTGATCAATCATTAAGAGACAAAGATCCAAACATTCGGATCACCGGTATCCGGGTATCCAGGCTATTAGAAAAAAATATTATAGCGGTGGCCACCCACCTTGTTAACGACTCCTCGGCTCAAGTGAGGCGCGAAGTAGCCATTGCCCTTCGCGAAAATAAATCACCAAAAGCAGCCGAGCTCTGGACACAACTTGCCCTTCACTACGAGGGCAAAGACCGATGGTACCTTGAAGCCTTAGGAATTGGTGCACACGGAAATGACGAGACTTTTTTTGCAACCTGGAAAGAGAAAGTTGGAAAAGACTGGAACACGCCCGCCAACCGCGACATCGTGTGGCGAAGCCGCAGCAAAGCAGCCATGCCCCTTCTTGCCGAATTGATTAAATCATCCAACGAGCAAGAGATGCTGCGCTATTACCGGGCTTTCGATTTTCAAACCGATCCTTCCAAGCAGCAAGTGCTGGCGCAATTAGTTCAGCAAACGCAAGGAAAAAAAGTATTGTATGCACTCAAGCACATTGATGCCGCTCACTTAAAAATGACACCCCCAATCCGCACAGCATTAAACCAAGTATTGGATGAGCAAAAAGGGAAAAGCGATTTTGTAGAATTAGTGTCGTCTTTTAAAATTGAAAATAAAGCTGGCGACCTGCTCACCCTTGGGCTACAGGTCCCCGACAGCACGGTAGGAAAAGAAGCCATTCAGGTACTTGTTGATTGGAACAGAACCGATCTATTTCAAAAAGTTTTTAATTCCAAAAATGACAACGAAGCGCAAGCCTTAGTGAAGGCCCTTAGGCCAACCATGTGGAAACCCAAGACGATGGCCATTATGGAAGGCATTATGGTGGACCGCACCAAGGACATTGACCTTCGTAAGCAAGCCGTAAAATCTTTCGGAGGGCCTTGGGAATCAGAAGATCGGCTGCTGCTGCTCGCCAAAGAAAATAAAATCCCAACGGATCTCCATACTACGGCAGCGGGAGTATTTCAAACCGCTTGGCGTTCAACCCTACGCATGGAAGGTGCGAAATACCTGAAACTTCCGGGAAGCAAAGCGGGAAGTGCCTTGCCGGCTATTTCTGTGCTGGAAGAAAAAACCGGGGATGCGCTAAAGGGAAAAGCAATATTCAAAACGCTTTGCAGTACCTGCCATCAAATAAATAGCGAAGGTGTAAATTTTGGGCCTGCCCTGAGCGAGATCGGCTCGAAGCTGCCGAAAGAAGCCCTTTACACAGCTATCCTTTTTCCTGATCAAGGAATAAGTTTTGGGTTTGAAGGCTATCGCATCAAACTAAAAGATGGTTCCTCCGCGATTGGCCGGATCGCGTCCGAAACGGACGACAAAATTGTGGTGCAGTACATGAGCGCCCAGCAAACATTGGCCAAGGCCGATATCGCAATGAAAACCAAATTGGATAACTCCCTCATGCCCTCCAACCTTCAATCGTCCATGAGTGAGCAGGAGTTGGTGGATTTGGTAGAGTACTTGGGTTCGCTGAAGGCGAAGTGAATTAGTTGGTTTGCAACTGCACCTTCGAATTAAAACGGCAGATCATCCTTCCCGCCTGAATCGGGAACAAAATTCTCTTCGGGAGGGGGTGGTGCATCATTGCTCCCTTGATTTCCTGACTCCTTCTGGATTTTCCATGCCCGCACATCCGTGTACCAGCGGCCATTGTATTCGCGGCTTTCCACATTTATCGAAGCCGTGATTTTATCGCCTATGGATAATTTGTATTCATCCACTTTTTCGCCCCAAAGGTGAAGGCAAACTTTTTTTGGGTATTGCCCGGGGATTTCAAGAATAAATTCCTGCTTCTTCCATGTGCCATTTTTTCCTTGCCCGCTGGCGAGGGGCAAAAGATTGATTACTGCTCCACTTATTTCCATGCTGTAAATTTATAGCAATGACTTTTCTAACACAACAAACTCTAATTCCTTTTTTGGAATACCTGCGCTTGGATTATCAAACTTCATCGGTTTAAGAATTCCAGTATTGCGATATCCGTGACGAATGTACCAGGCGATGATATCATGACGAACTGAAATTACAGTCATTTCGATGAGCCAGCAATTTTGTTTTCGTGCCTCCTCTTCCGAGGCTTTCAAAAACTTCTTTCCGATGCCCTTGCCTTGTGCCTCCGGATCTACAGCGAACATCCCTAGATACATTTTTTTTCCTTGGTTTTGAAGCCGCACGCAGCCTAGTATTTCTCCATGCTCAACATATTTCAGCACCACCGATTTGGGGGCTTCAATAATGTCTTTGATATAATCTTCATCTGTGCGCGTGCCATCGAGTAGATCAGCTTCGGTAGTCCAGCCCTTTCGCGAAGAATCGCCACGGTAGGCGGAGTTGACGAGCTTGTTCAGCGCGGGCACATCCGCCAATGTTGCTTTGGTAATCATACCTTTCTCTTTACAATGCGCCTTTCTTAATTTCTTCTACCACATTCGGGTCAAGCAGCGTGGTGATATCGCCCAAATTAGAAGTTTCACCCTCTGCTATTTTGCGCAGTATTCGCCTCATGATTTTTCCCGAGCGGGTTTTGGGTAGGCCGGTCACAAACTGGATTTTGTCTGGCTTGGCGATGGGGCCGATAATTTTTGAAACCGTATCACGGATTTCTGTACGGGTTTTTTCCTCTTCGTTTGGTTTTACATAGCAGATCACAAAGGCATAAACACCTTGCCCTTTGATGTCGTGCGGATAACCGACCACGGCCGATTCTGCCACCGCAGCATGTTCATCAATGGCGCTTTCAATTTCGGCTGTTCCCAAATTATGACCCGACACAATCAGCACATCGTCCACGCGGCCGGTGATTCGGTAATAACCTTCATCATCGCGCTTGCATCCATCACCCGTAAAATATTTTCCGGGGAATGTTGAAAAATAGGTTTCCTTGAAGCGCTGGTGGTTGCCAAAGATCGTTCGTGCCATGGCCGGCCACGGAAATTTAATGGTGAGCCTGCCTTCGAGGTTATTTCCAATGAGTTCGTTCCCTTTTTCATCCATGATGGCCAGTTGCACACCAGGCAGAGGAAATGAAGCGAAGGCTGGTTTTAATTTCGTAACGTTGGCAATGGGCGAAATCATAAACCCTCCGGTTTCGGTTTGCCACCAGGTGTCAATGACTGGGCATTTTCCTTTACCAATATTTTTATGGTACCACTGCCACGCCTCCTCGTTGATAGGTTCGCCCACACTGCCAATCACCTGGAGCGAAGTGAGATCATATTTTTCCACCAAGTCAATGGGTGCGGTTTGCAATGAACGGATTGCCGTGGGTGCCGTATAGAAAATGTTAACCCGGTGTTTTTCCACCACGTGCCAGAAGCGGCCCATGTCTGGCCAGGAAGGAATCCCTTCAAACATAAGCGTGGTTGCCCCGGCTGAAAGTGGTCCATAGAGGATGTAAGAATGGCCTGTGACCCAGCCGATATCGGCAGTGCACCAATAGACTTGTCCTTCTTTGTATTGAAAGGCAGTGCGGAAAGTGTAGTTCACGTAAACCAAGTACCCGCCAATGGAGTGCACCATGCCTTTGGGTTTGCCGGTGCTGCCCGAAGTGTAAAGAATATAAAGCAAATCTTCAGCATCCATTTCTTCAGCCACACAAACCGGCTCCATTTTTTCCATCTCCTTGTGCCACCAAAAATCGCGACCGGGCTTCATCATTGGATGAGAGGCCGTGCGTGCAAGCACAATGATTTTTTCTACCGAATGGCATTTGTCAACGGCTGTGTCCACAATGGATTTTAAATCCGTTCTCTTATCGCCACGTATGGCTCCATCCGCGGTGAGCACAAGTTTGCACTGCGAGTCGTTGATTCGGTCCACTAATGAACCGGCAGAAAATCCTGCAAACACGACAGAATGAACAGCGCCAATGCGCGCGCAACCAAGCATAGCGAAGGCTGCTTCCGGAACCATGGGCATATAAATGCAAACACGATCTCCTTTTTTCACACCATGGGCTTTGAGCATATTGCCCACTTGGCAAACCTGATCGTGCAATTCCTGATAGCTGACCTTTCGCGAAGGCTCCGTAGGATCGTTGGACTCCCATAAAATGGCCGTTTGCTTTGCTCGTTTTGGCAAATGCCGATCGATGCAATTTTCGGTAATATTTAATTTTCCCCCGACAAACCATTTCACTTCGGGCTTATGAAAATCCCAGACTAAGGTTTTGCTCCATTTTTTTCGCCAGGCAAAATCTTCTGCCACATCCGACCAAAATTTTTCCGGATCTGCTATGCTTTCTTGGTAGGTTTCCAAGTATTCAGATTGACTATGGATGATCTTCATGAGATTTAAAAGTAAAAAATTTAGTTACCTACCTGCGAGAATACCAAAAACAAGCGCGGAGGTTTTTGATTGTAAAGATAAAATGATTGTCGCTAACTTAAGCACTCTTCCTCCCCCATTTTGGGGAGGAGGGGGAATAAGAAGGCTTTCCTAATAACATGGCTGGCGATACAATTTTTTTTGGCGTACCAACTCTTTGGGCGTCAACTTCGTGATTAAACTTGACTTGTAATTGATGATGATCAAAAAAGGCATAACGCAGTGGAAGGGAGTTGATGCCGATCAATTTTCTGAAAGTATTTTGGTGGTATTGGTAATTTATAAAATGAAGATTGGTGAATCACTTGCATTCAAATCATTGACAAAGGCATTGCAACTTAATAATCAATCGGGTACCCTTTTTATTTATGACAACTCCCCACAGCCGCAGGCTTATGAACGGAATGAAAATTGGAAAACCATTTATCGAAACGATCCTGCCAACCCGGGAGTGAGCAAAGCCTACAACGAAGGTTTTCTTATTGCCAAATCTGAAAACAAAAAATGGGTGTTGCTGGCAGACCAAGACACTGAATTTGAAGAAGATATTTTTTTTAAATATAAAATGGGTATCGACAAAAATCCGGACATTCAACTTTTAGTGCCTGTAATGAAGGATACTGGCGGTATTGTCTCGCCTTTCCATTTTTACTTGGGAAGAGGCTTCCGTTTAAACCGGATTGAACCGGGAATACATTGGTTATCGAAAAAAAAAGTCATCAATAGTGGCTTGATGATATCACTCAGTTTATTTGAGCAGTCGGGCGGTTTTGACGAACAGTTTGGGTTGGACTTCAGCGACCTTGCTTTTATTCAAAAAATCAGTCCACATAAAAGTAGTTTTTTTGTGATCGATTCAACTGGCCGGCATTCGTTGTCGTCTGATGAACGGCATTCTATTGATGAAACCCTTGCCCGATTCCAGCTCTTCTGCCAAGCCTCCAACACGTTCAGTGAAAGGGGTGGAAACTTTTGGGTGAACGGTTGGAAATACATTCGCGCTGCAATATTGGGGTTGAAGTACTTAGACATACGATTTATAACCATAGCTTATACAAAATGAGCGGTAAATCGGGCCGGTTGTTAGTGATGTTGATGATAACCGAGCTATGCTTGGGTGGTGGTGGCCGATTTACCGCTATGGGATGGGTTTCACTTCGAATGGTTTTATTTGCGCTGGCCTTGATCGTGTGTGCCGATCTCTTAATTAGACAGAAAGTTATCCTCCCCATCGAAATAATGAAACTCATTGTTGGTTTTGCCGTGATGGTTTGCCTCGGAATAATCGTGGGGATAGCGAGGGGAGGCAACCTTAACAATTTGGTTGAAGATGTTAAGCCCCTTGCCTACTTTCTTGCTCTCCCCTTTTTTTATTGGTCCATCCACAAGGAGGAGATTCCGGCCATAGAAAAATTGATTAGGGTCACCTCACTTTCCATGGCCCTCGTGTTTGTAATCCTTGTCGTGCTAATCAATTCAGGCCTTATACCTTTTCTTTCCTTCTATAAAGCCACCCTTGCATCAGGGGAGTTATTCTATCGCGGAGAAATAACTTTTTTTTACAAAGGATTTTTGTTTTTTGGGATAGGTGCCATTTTTTATTATTTTACTGAAACTTCTAAGTGGAGCTATTTGATCTTCACCTTTTTGGTTTTAGCGATTATGGTAAGCGCAACCCGTGGGCTCTTGCTTTCCCTGGGACTAACATTTTCGTCCTATTTCCTCCTCACAAAATCCAATTTAAAAAGCGCGTTGTGGTTTGCGTTTGCTTGCTTAATATTTATTTGGGGCTCCGCACTAATTGTAGCTGGAAGCCGCTGGCTCGATGCGGGGCAAACAAGCAAAAGTTACCATGAGGCCAATCCCAATTTGTTAGGGGACCGCAACTATTCTGATAATGGGCGGATCACCCAGATCAAAGAAGTAAAGCAAAGATTTTCCATTTCTTCGGCCATGGTTGGTCATGGCTTTGGAAATGGGATCCCATCACGGCCGATACACATGGAAATCGCCTACCTCGAGATTCTGCATAAACAAGGGCTGATTGGCCTTGCCTTCTGGGCAAGCTTTGCCGCTTCCATTTTCAGGCAATATCGCCAGGCCTTACCTTCACCTTCAACTCATGCTTTTTTCTTTAGCGCAGTGTTTATTTTTGTGGAATCGTTCACCAACCAATACATCAACAATCCGATCGGGATGTCGATGCTTTTACTTTCTTGGGTAGGTTTAAATAAATTAAGAAAGTGAAAAGAATATCCGTCTGCATGGCTGTTTACAATGGCGAGCTGTTCTTGCGGGAGCAACTCGATTCCATATTGCCTCAATTGAACACGGCCGATGAAATGGTTATTTCAGATGACGGATCAACTGACCAAACCTTAGAAATAATAAAATCCTACTGCGACCCACGGATCCGGGTGTTGCCCACCAAAATCTTTGGCAATCCCAACGGCAATTTTGAGTACGCGCTTAGTCATTGCCACAATGAGATTATTTTCCTGGCGGACCAAGACGACATTTGGCACAGCCATAAAATCCAAATCATGACCGATGAACTTGCCTCCTGCGACCTTGCCCTTTGTGATTGCCGATTGATTGATCAGGCTGGCAAAGTGAAGCTGCCCTCTTTTTTTGAATGGAACGGATCGCAGCGCGGGGTGGTAAAGAATATCGTCAAAAATTCGTTCGTTGGTTGTTGCATGGCCTTCCATCGCAAGCTGCTAAAAAAGATACTGCCCTTCCCGGCAACGGTTTCAATACACGATCAATGGATTGGCCTGGTTGCCTTACGCTATTTCAACGTGAGCTTCTTACCGATAATTTTGGTCGATCACCGAAAACATGGTGGAAACTATTCGTCCACAGGAAGTCAAAGCCAAAATTCATGGGGTAAAAAAGTAATTTCAAGATTTCGGTTGGTCAAAGCACTTATTAATCCATAACATGGAAAAGATTACCGCCTCTATTGTTGTTTATAAAACCGATCCCTTCCTATTGAAAAGGGCCATGAACAGTTTTTTGAATGGCTCACTCACCGGTAAGCTTACCATTATTGATAACTCGCCCAATGACCATCTTCGGAAGTACAGCGCAATTCCTGGGGTAACCTATATTTTTAACAATAAAAACTTGGGATACGGAACAGCCCACAACATTGCACTGCAACAAAACCTTGACCGCTCAAAGTATCATTTGGTATTGAATCCGGATGTTTATTTTGATTCATTGACGGTGGAAAAGATTTTTGATTTTATGGAAGGGCAGCCACAAGCCGGGCTGGCGATGCCAAAAGTTCTCAGCGCTTATGACCAGGTGCAAATGCTCTGTAAACTATTGCCAACTCCTTTGGATTTGGCCATCCGCAGGTTTTTTCCATTCAAGCAATGGTTCTCAAAATTTATCGACCAGTATGAAATGAAAGAAAGTGGGTATGACCGGATTATGAATGTCCCCTTTCTCTCCGGATGTTTCATGTTCCTGCGCACGGAGGCACTGAAACAAACCGGGCTTTTTGACCAACGCTTTTTTCTCTATGCCGAGGACACCGATCTTTCGCGCAGGGTGCACCTTCAATTTGAAACCCTGTTTTTTCCAGGAGCGGAAATCACCCACCTCCACGCCCGCGGTTCGTACAAAGATTTTTTCCTGACGATGCAAAACCTGAAAAGCGCCATTCAATATTTTAATAAATGGGGATGGTTTTTTGATGCAGAGCGGAAGGACATCAACCAGCGGGCGCTTTCGGTTAACAAGTTCATCGCTTTTGAAAATACGGCAGTGGAAAAAATACGAGTAGCATGATTTGGCAGACCAAAGGAAAATGCGAAAACTGGCACCGGATTGCGTGGTGGCTTTGTGTGGTCACCCTGCCGTGGGCAGATCAGGTGAACACAGCTTGCCTCGTTTTGTTGACTATCGTGTGGATCGCTGAAGGTGATTTTAAATTGAAATGGCAACGGCTGAAAGCAGCTACCTGGTCATGGCCATTTCTTTTCTATTATTTTCTTTTGATGGCGGGCATACTCTACACCCAGGATGCGGAGAATGGATTTTTTATGCTCGAAAAAAAAATTACCATTTTTATGCTGCCTGTCATCGCAGCCACAGGAAGGCAGGTGGACGAAAAATTTGGCGGGATACTGAAAAGGAGCTTTGTTTACTCGTGCAGCATAGTCGTTCTCCTTTGCCTCGCTGGAGCTTCCTATTCCTATTTTCTCAGTAACCCCATTGCAAATTTCGACATTCGCTCGAATGCTAATTTTATGTCACTTCATCCAGGTGTTTCGCCTGCCTGGATGTATTTCTCCTATATTCAATTGGCAAGCTGGATGGGGATTCATCCGGGCTATCTATCGATGTACTTGGTCTTTTGTTTGGTCATTCTTTTCACAGAAAGCTATCACAGCAGAATGGAGCAAAGGATTCACGTCTTCATCGGATTAGTAATTGTTGGATTCCTCATTTTATTGGCTACGCGCATGGCAATCGTTGCCTTTATTTGTTCATCTGTTTACCTCAGCATTAAAAAAACACAGGAGAAACAGATAAAAGCGATCCTGCCTCTTCTTTCTGTCGTCCTGATCGGGATTATTTTGGCGTGGCTCAACCCAGTGGCAAAATTTCGCTTGATCGAGGAGCCGATGGGCACAACCTATCACCTTGACCGAGGCATCACGAACTGGAATTCCGTCAGCTTCCGGCTGCTGGAGTGGCAGGGAAGTTGGTCGGTGATCCGGGCACATTGGTTTGCAGGAGTGGGGAAGGGTGGCGGCAAAAATGCGTTGGATAATTTTTATGCGCATTACAACAGCAGCACCGTGGACCTTGGGCTCAATGCCCACAATCAATATTTACAGACTTGGATGGAATCGGGATTGCTCGGTGCACTAACATTCTTACTTTGCCTGACGATTGGGCTTTTCAAGTTGGGCAACAATCTGGGTTACGTTTCCTTTATTCTCATCTTTAGTTTAATGTGCCTGACGGAATCAATAGGCGAACGTCAAAAAGGGATTGTTTTTTTTATGCTGTTTCAGGTTTTGTTTTTGGGACTTATAAAAAGCGCTAAATGAATGCAGCTCGGCAATTTGTGTACCTCATGGACGAGGAGAAAAACTTCCTCAAAACCTTGCTGTATTTTGATCTGTTCAACTACCCGCTCACAGCTGACGAAATCATTCAATATTCTTCAGGCCTTACCTATTTTCCGCCCGATCGGGTACTTCAAAATTTGATTTCTCAAAAGATGCTTTTTCAATTTCAAAATTTTTATTCACTGCAAAATGACCCTGCATTGGTGCTCAGGCGGCTGAGGGGAAATGCGCTGGCAGAGAAAAAAATAAAAACAGCAAAAATTTTTTCACGGCTGGTGTACTGCCTACCATTTGTGCGGGCAGTGATGCTTTCGGGCTCTATCTCCAAGGGGTACATGGACGAGAAAAGCGACATTGATTATTTTATTATCACCGAAAAAAATAGGCTTTGGCTTGTGCGAACAGCACTCGCACTCTTCCGAAGGGTCTTCCTTTTCAATTCTGGCAAGAATTTGTGCACCAACTATTTTATCGACACTCAAAATTTGGAAATCCAGGAGAAAAATATTTTTACAGCCATCGAATTGGTTACCCTCAAGCCAATGTGCGGGTCTTCGGAAATTTTGAAGTTTCGAATGGCTAACCCTTGGGCATTTTCTTTTTTGCCCAATATCCCAGAAGAAAAAGCAAGCCCAACCGATACCAACCATTTACTAAAAGCCGTGATTGAAAATTTTTTCTCTTCATCTGCTATTGACCGTTTCAATCAATGGTTGATGAACAAAATTTTTTCTTACTGGAAGCAACGATACGGCTATGAAATGGATGCCACCGATTTTAGAATTGCATTTCGGTCCACACCGGGGATTTCGAGAAGCCACCCGCAATTTTTTCAGAAAAAAATTTTGACTCGCTACGATCAAAAGATCCGGGAGTTTGAAATTCAATATGGAATTGATCTTTCATTATGAGTCGGTTACTGTTCACCCATTCCTATTTTTATAAACTCGATTCCAAACAATGGAGGTTCAAACAACCGTATCCCCCGCTTGGAACCTTGCAAGCTGCAGCCGTTGTTCGCAAGGAAGGGTTTGAGGTGATTTTTTTTGATGTTGCACTTAAAAAATCCCCCGATGAAATTTCAGGCGAATTAAAAAAGAACTGCCCCGATTATCTTGTCATTTACGATGATGGATTTAATTACCTCACTAAAATGTGCCTCACGGTGATGCGCAATGCTGCACTGTGCATGGCTAAATTGGCAAATCAGTCAGGAGCTAAAGTGATCGTGTGCAGTTCCGACTCGTCCGATCATTATGAAAAGTATTTGTTGAACAGGGTGGATTATGTGGTTCGTGGAGAAGGAGAAGAAACGGTGACAGAGCTATTGCACTGTTTGGAAAGAAAGGAAGATCCGATCAATGTGAAAGGTTTAGCCTACCGATCGGGAGAGGAAACCATTGTCACCCCACCGCGTTCCATCAGGCGCAATTTGGATGCTTTGCCCACACCGGCCTGGGATTTGATTGACCTTGAGCCGTATCGAAAAATCTGGAATCGGTGTCATGGTTATTTCTCGTTGAACCTCGCCACCACGCGTGGCTGTCCTTACAAATGCAACTGGTGCGCCAAACCGATTTACGGCAACCGCTATCATTCCCGATCGCCAGAACAGGTGGGCGATGAAATCGAATTCTTGCTCAACAGATTTCAGCCCGATCATTTTTGGATGTGTGATGATATTTTTGGCTTGAAGCCAGGCTGGGTAAACCGGTTTGCCGAAGTGGTCAAGGAAAGAAACCTAAAGTTCAAATACAAAATCCAATCGCGAGTGGACCTGCTGTTGGAAGAAAATGTAGTTGAAGCGTTGGCGATGTCAGGAGCAGAGACGGTTTGGGTGGGTGCCGAATCGGGTTCACAGAAAATATTGGATGCCATGGACAAAGGTATTACGGTGGAGCAAATTGAAGCGGCAACCCGGCTATTAAAAAAACATCAAATTAAAGTCGCCTTCTTCCTTCAGTTCGGTTATTCGGGCGAGAGAAAACAAGACATTGACGCCTCACTAAAAATGGTTCTTGATTTGGTGCCTGACGAAATTGGCATTTCCGTTTCGTATCCGCTGCCCGGTACCAAGTTTTATGAAAAGGTAAAAGATCAATTGAAAGCAAAGCAAAACTGGACCGACTCAGATGATTTGGCGATGATGTACCCGGCCACCTTTTCGCCCGCCTTTTATAAGTTGCTGCACCGCTACGTTCACAGCCGCTACCGCATCCAGCGTGGATGGACACAAATCAAAAAGCGAAATTTTAAACTTCGCACATTGGCGTCCATGATTTACCACGCGCCAGTTTCGGTGGCGCAAGGTTGGCGATTAAATCAGTTGCAAGATGCCGTCTGAAGATAATATCAATGCCGCCTTCAGCAAACAATCCTCTCATTTTGATGAAGATGATTGCACTAATTCAGTCCTTCAGCAGTGGCGAAAAAAAATCTATGCACACATTGACCAATTCCTAAAGCCAAATTCAACCATCCTTGAATTGAATGCGGGCACAGGCATCGATGCCGTTCGATTGGCAAGTCGCGGACACCGTGTTCACGCTACCGATCTATCTGACGGGATGATCGCTCAACTCGAAAAAATGGCAATTGCATGGAGTGAAAAAATTACCGTGCAGCAAATTTCATTTCAAAACTTGAGCGAGGTAAACGGAAAATTTGATTTCGTTTTTTCCAACTTTGGCGGATTGAACTGCGCTGACGATTTAACAAAAGTAGCGCACGAGTTGCCCCGGCTTCTCAACCCAGGTGCTTATTTGACGTGGGTAATTATGCCGCCCGTTTGCCCGTGGGAATTATCCTGGATTTTGAAAGGGCAGTTCAAAAAAGCATTTCGGAGGCTGAAGGGAAAAACCACGGCCCACTTGGAAAGTGAATTTTTTACAACCTATTACCATTCCTTGCGCGATGTCAAAAGCGCGCTGGGGCCAAGGTTCATGTTGCTGATGGCTGAAGGGCTTGGTATTTTTTCACCACCACCGGCTGCAGCCAATTTTGTTAAGGATCACCCCATGGTGACGCAATTTTTAAATCGTTTGGATCAACTATTCCACAAAAATTTTCCGTTCAACCGATGCGGAGATCATATTGTCGTTTCCTTTCGATTCAATTTTTAATGGACTTGCGGAATTCATTTTTAAATAATCCTTCTTTCTCCTTCGAGAGAAATATTTTTTATCAGAAAGGAATGGAGCGGCAGATCAGATTTGAAAAGGATTATATTAAACTGCGAGAAAAGGAGGGCCGGCTTTATTCCGATGAAATCGTGCAAAACCTCCCTGACATTCCGAAATCTGTTTCGTTAGCGAAAGAATGGAAAGTACGGAAAATCTCCATGAACAAATTGATTTCATACCTAAACCAAAAGAAAATCAGTGGCTCTATTTTGGAGCTTGGCTGTGGCAACGGCTGGCTCGCCCATAACCTAACCATTTCGGTGAATGCCGAAATTTGTGCACTTGATGTCAACGAAACAGAATTGGTGCAGGGTGCCCGGCTTTTCATGGCGGATAAAAACCTGACTTTCGTTTATGCTGATATTTTTAAAGCTGAAATTAATAAGGCAACCTTTGACACCATTATTCTGGCGAGCAGTGTTCACTATTTCCCAGACATGAACCAATTGATTTATCGGCTTCTTGAATTGCTAAAACCTGCCGGTGAAATTCATATTATAGATACACCATTTTATTCGTGCAAAAATGAATCGAACCGCGCCAAAGAAAGAAGCAGAAGTTATTTTGAATCGCAAGGGATGCCGGCCATGGCCAATGGGTACTATCATCACACTTTGCTCGACTTAAAAAATTTCAACCTCAAAATTTTATTCGATCCGAATAGACCTGCGTCAATGTTCAAAAGAAAAATTCTAAGGATTCCTCAAATAACCTTTCACTGGATATTGATTACGAATGAAGGATTTTCTTCTTTGCCAAAAAAAAGATTTAATAAATCAAGGCAGGCTCTTTAATTCAAATGGTAAATCAATTGGTAGTTTTTCCAATTGACGAACCACTTCATGCCAATACGGGAGCAACCATTTTTTTCGCCCTTTGAAAATCACCGGGAGCAATTGATTGGCGTGTTTCCCCACAACGGAATCATCGGCAAGCACAATTTGATGGTTACAGACCACTAAGTCGATGTCTTCTTCTTGAATTGAATAGATTGAATCCCAAATATTGTTTTTTGTTCTTTTTACCAAGACGAAATCATCTTCGTTCTTTATTTTGAAAATATTTTTTGGGAGGAAAGCAATGGCATTGAAAAGAGCCTCATCGCTTAATTTTTTGGTAGCACGCGCCACCCGAAGTTGTTCCCAAAACGAAATCGAGGAAGAGACATTTGAGTCGGTGCCAAATAAGACCGGGACACGTTTGAATTTTTCCACGGGCGCTGTTTTTCCATAAAGGAAAAAGTTACTGTCAGGGCACCAAACCAGTGCGTATAACTTTTTTAGTTGATCTTCATCTTCCACCCCGATGCCATGAATTGCAATAATTGGCCTGTTCAATAGATTAGCCCGTTGCAGCAGGTCAACTTCCTTATGCATTTGCGGGCTTACGCCTTCTGCCAAATGCAATAAGATTGGTTTTTGAAAGGGTGCCTTTAGCATTTTTAAACGCCACCATTTATCCGTTCGAAGGGAATGAACATAGTGATAGTCTAGGAACACACGAAAGGGAACTTGCTTGATCAGCGGATGATGAACCCCATGATGAACCACCGTGGTTATCCCCTGCAACAGATTTTTGAGCACTCCCAACTGAATGCGAAGGAGCAAGGGAATGGTTGATATTTTTTTAATAACGGTGCTGTCTTTACTATGAATATCATTTCCCCAATCTACATAGTCTTCATAGATTCGATGCCTCAACTTTGGAAAGAGATTGAACTCAAGGTGATCGTGGGAATTGGTAAGACCTGGCAAAACAAAATGTCGGTCATCACAATTCTGCTTGATTGCATCCTGGAAGGAATTCGAAGGGATCCAGTTTTTTAGCTCAATGGGAAACAATTTTCTTTTTAGTTATCGTTTCGAATAAGATTTCATATTGATGTGCCGTCCACAGATGATCGTGTGCCTCTGCCCACGCTCGTGCCCGCGAAATGAGTTGTTGCTGCTGGTTGCGTGCCTGATACAATTGAATAATTTTCTTAGCTAACAATGAATAACTTTTTGGGGGCACGGTAATACAGATGGTGGATG
>JAYVMP010000106.1:0-8652 GCA_043758895.1 Bacteroidota bacterium | reverse complement strand
AGTTCAATGAGGTAGCCAACTGGTAATACGGGTGTAGCTCAATTGGTAGAGTAGCGGTCTCCAAAACCGTTGGCTGGGAGTTCGAGTCTCTCCACCCGTGCAAAAGAAAAAAACACGCTTAAGCCTCACGGATAGTTGTGAAATGGAAAAATTGAAGAACTATATCCTCGATTCGATTGATGAGATCCGCAACAAGGTTTCTTGGTCGAAATTCAGCGAACTGCAAAGCAGTGCCATTCTGGTGTTGGTAGCATCGGTGATTTTCGCGCTCGTGATCGGCTTTATCGATTTTGGTTTCAATAATGCTTTGCATTGGTTTTACAGGGAATTTTAAGACATGGCAGAGCTAAAGTGGTATGTGTTGCGCGTGATCAGCGGTCAGGAAAAGAAAATAAAATCTTACCTGGAAACAGAGATCGAACGTTCTAAACTGACAGAATTTATCCCGCAAGTGCTTATCCCTTCGGAAAAAGTATATGAAATGCGCAACGGCAAAAAGCGTGTGCGCGAAAGAAATTTTTTCCCCGGCTACGTGTTGGTATCGGCCGACCTTTCTAATGGCGAAGCCTATCACAAAGTGAACAATATCCCCGGGGTGATCGGCTTCTTGGGTTCCAACGGATCAAGTGCCACCAACAAGGAACCAGTAGCATTACGGCAATCCGAAGTGAATCGGATTCTCGGAAAGGTAGATGAGGTAGATCAGTTTGAAGAGAAATTGGAAACCCCCTTTATAAAAGGAGAATCGGTGAAGGTAATGGATGGGCCATTCAGCGGCTTTACAGGAAATGTGGAGGAGATTTTTGAAGACAAGAAGAAGCTGAACGTGATGGTGAAAATTTTCGGCAGGAACACCCCTGTTGAACTGAGTTATATGCAGGTAGAAAAGTTAGACTAAGAATATCATGGCTAAGGAAATAACAGGTTATTTGAAATTACAGGTGAAAGGCGGAGCAGCCAACCCTGCGCCCCCGATCGGGCCTGCCTTGGGTTCAAAAGGTTTGAACATCATGGATTTTTGCAAGCAGTTCAATGCGCGCTCGCAAGACAAACCCGGCCAAGTATTGCCGGTACTGATCACCATGTATAATGACAAGTCGTTTGACTTTGTTATTAAAACTCCTCCTGCCGCAGTACTTATCATGGAGGCGATCAAAATCCAGAAGGGTTCCAAAGAGCCAAACCGCTTAAAGGTGGGATCAATCTCCTGGGACCAAATCAAAAAAATTGCTCAGCTAAAAATGCCCGACCTCAATGCCTTTAAAGTGGAGTCGGCCATGAAAATGGTGGCCGGCACAGCACGCAGCATGGGTGTTACAGTAAGTGGATCCGCCCCTTGGGAAAAATAAAAAATTAGTTAAAAGTTAAAAGTTAATAGCGAAAGTGAAGCTTCCAAAATCATCCCAACTGTTAACAATTAACCAATAACGATTAACTAACAAGAAAATGGCACGAATTTCAAAAAATAGAAAAGCAGTACTGGCCAAGTTCAACTTGGAAAAGGAATATTCCCTTACCGATGCTGCGAAAATGTTGAAAGACATTACGTTTACCAAATTTGATGCTTCGGTAGATGTGGACATCCGCTTAGGTATTGACCCCAAAAAGTCAGATCAAATGGTGCGTGGTGTGGTTTCTTTGCCCCACGGCCTGGGTAAGGTCGTTCGTGTGTTGGTGCTGTGCACACCGGATAAAGTTCAGGAGGCGAAAGACGCAGGCGCAGAATATGCTGGTCTTGATGAATTTATCCAAAAAATTGAAGGTGGCTGGACAGATATCGATGTGATTATCACTATGCCTACCGTAATGGCGAAAGTAGGTAAGTTAGGTAAAGTGCTTGGGCCACGTGGCCTAATGCCCAACCCGAAATCTGGAACCGTTACTCTTGATGTAGCGAAAGCTGTAAAAGAGGTGAAGGCGGGTAAAGTGGACTTCAAAGTTGACAAACAAGGAATCATTCACGCAAGTATAGGTAAGGCTTCTTTCACCGTAGACATGATCAAAGATAATGCGTCTGAACTTATCAATATGGTTGTAAAACTGAAACCGGCCTCCTCGAAGGGTAGTTATTTGCAAAGTGTTGCGCTCTCCACTACCATGAGCCCCGGTATCCGGATTGATTCAGGTTCGTTGGGGGTTTAATAATTAAAAGTCATGACCAAGGAAGAAAAAGGACAAATCATTGATGAACTGGCCGAGAAGTTTTCTCAGAACAGTCATTTTTATATCACCGATGCTTCGGGTTTAACGGTGGCTCAGGTGAATGCGTTTCGCAGGTTGTGCTTCCATGCGGGTGTGGAGTATGTGGTTTACAAAAACACATTGATCCGCAAGGCGTTGGAAAAACAATCGGGCAACTACGAAGAAATTTATAAGATACTCCGCGGATTTTCAGGTGTGATGTTCTCCAAAGAATCCGGGAACGCACCTGCTAAAGTGATCAAGGAGTACCGCAAGAAACAAGAGGGCAAGCCCGGTTTAAAAGCGGCTTCCATCGAGTCGGCCCTCTTTATTGGCGAAGAACATTTATCAACACTCAGCGAGTTGAAGTCTAAAAACGAACTTCTTGGCGAAATCATTTCTCTGTTGCAATCCCCAGCTAAGAATGTATTGTCTGCTTTATTGAGCGGCAAGAACACGGTTGCCGGCTTGGTGAAAGCCTTAGAGGAAAGAAAAAATTAACTAAACGAATTTAAAATTTTAAACAATTATCAATTATGGCAGATATCAAAGCAATCGGAGACCAGTTAGTAGAATTGACCGTAAAAGAAGTAAATGAACTTGCTTCCTACCTAAAAGAAACACATGGCATCGAGCCAGCTGCCGCAGCGATGGTTGCAGGCCCAGCAGCCGGTGGCGTTACTGGCGGTGCGGCAGCAGCCGAGAAAACCAACTTCGATGTGGTGCTGAAGGCAGCCGGTGCAAACAAACTTCAAATCGTGAAATTGGTGAAAGAATTGACCGGTCTTGGCTTGAAAGAAGCAAAGGACTTAGTAGATGGCGCTCCCAAAACTATCAAAGAAGGCTTACCTAAAGACGAAGCTGAAAACCTCAAGAAACAACTTACTGAGGCTGGTGCTGATGTAGAGTTGAAATAATTCTTGAAAGACGCAGATACCGTCTGAAAGTTCTGGCCCCATTCCTTGAGCAGAGAATTGGGGTCTATTCCTATTTTAGGATGCAAAGCTTCAGTATCCAAAAGTTTTAGAATAATTCTGGTTCGGGAAAATTTTAACCGCTAAGTACCTTGGCAAAGAAAACAACAAACAACCGAATTGATTTTTCGTCCATCGACAAAGTGCTGGAGTACCCAGACTTTCTGGACATTCAACTTCAATCGTTCAAAGACTTTTTGCAGATCGAGACGCCTGCCGAGAAACGGCAGAACGAAGGGCTCTTCAAAGTGTTTGCAGAAAACTTCCCCATCTCTGATTCGCGCGAGAATTTCGTGCTCGAATTTGTGGACTATACCATTGATCCGCCCAAGTATAGCGTAGATGAATGTATCGACCGTGGTCTCACATTTTCAGTTCCGCTGAAAGCCAAGTTGCGCCTTACCTGCAACGATGAGGACAATGAAGATTTCCAGACGATTGAGCAAGAAGTTTTCTTGGGCAACATTCCTTACATGACCGAGAAAGGCTCGTTTGTGATCAATGGGGCCGAGCGCGTGATTGTGTCGCAGTTGCACCGTTCACCAGGTGTGTTTTTCGCCATGAGCAAACACACCAATGGAACGAAGTTGTATTCGGCAAGGATCATTCCGTTCAAAGGTTCGTGGATTGAGTTTGCCACAGATGTGAACTCGGTGATGTATGCCTACATTGACCGGAAGAAAAAATTCCCGGTTACCACATTGCTTCGTGCTATCGGTTACGGCACGGATAAAGATATTTTGGATTTGTTTGGCTTGAGCGAGGAAGTGGAAGCCAGCAAAGCCACATTAAAGAAAATGGTAGGTCGCAAGTTGGCCGCTCGGGTTTTGAAAACCTGGACGGAAGACTTTGTGGATGAAGATACAGGTGAAGTGGTTTCCATCGACCGTAACGAAGTTTTGTTGGAGCGTGACCACCTGATCACCACCGAAGATGCGGATACCATTTTAGAATCGGGCTCCAAGTCCATCATCGTACACCGCGAAGATGTGAACGTGGCTGATTTCCAAATCATCTTCAATACATTAGCAAAAGACAACTCTAATTCTGAAAAAGAAGCAGTAGAGCAAATCTACCGTCAATTAAGAAATACGGAAGCTCCTGACGAACAAACCGCTCGTGATGTTATCCAAAGCTTGTTCTTCAGCGAAAAACGTTATGATTTGGGCGAGGTCGGCCGTTATCGGATCAACAAAAAACTCGGCCTTGATTTAAGTGCTGATCAGCGTGTATTGACTACGCAGGACATCATCCTCATCGTAAAATATTTGATCGGATTGATCAACTCCAAAGCGGTAGTGGATGATATTGACCACTTGAGCAACAGACGCGTAAGAACAGTGGGTGAGCAGTTGTATTCGCAATTTGGTGTTGGCCTTGCACGCATGGCGCGGACCATCAAAGAACGGATGAATGTGCGCGACAACGAAGATTTCAAGCCAGTGGATTTGATCAATGCGAGGACACTCTCTTCTGTGATCAACTCCTTCTTTGGCACGAATCAATTATCGCAGTTCATGGATCAAACCAATCCATTGGCCGAGATCACGCATAAGAGAAGGATGTCGGCACTCGGGCCGGGAGGTCTTTCACGTGAGCGTGCAGGCTTCGAGGTACGTGATGTACATTATACGCACTACGGTCGGTTGTGCACGATCGAAACTCCGGAAGGACCAAATATCGGCTTGATTTCATCGCTTTGCGTTCATGCAAAAGTGAACAAGATGGGTTTCATTGAAACCCCTTACCGCAAAGTGGAGAACGGCAAAGTGAAAGGAAAGGATGTGATCTTCCTGACAGCCGAAGAAGAAGATACGCACAACATTGCGCAAGCGAATGTGAAAATAAAATCAGGCGGTGAATTAGAAAACGAAAAAGTAAAGGCACGTTTTGAAGGTGACTTCCCCGTGGTGGATCCAAAAGACATTCGCTACATGGACATTGCCCCCAACCAAATCGTGTCGATTGCGGCTTCGTTGATTCCGTTCTTAGAACATGATGATGCCAACCGCGCCCTGATGGGATCAAACATGCAACGTCAAGCTGTCCCGCTGATGAGGCCGGAAGCCCCGGTGGTAGGCACAGGGCTGGAGACACGCATCGCGATCGACTCCCGTTCATTGATTTTGGCAGAAGCAAATGGAGTAGTGGAGTATGTTGACGCCAAGAAGATCACCGTGAAATACGATGTATCGGAAGAGGAACAACAGGTTCGCTTTGAGGATGAATACAAGACCTATAGCCTAATTAAATTCCGCAGGACCAACCAGGACACGTGTATCAACCTTACCCCGTTGGTTAAAAAGGGAGAGAAAGTTTATAAAGGTCAGCCGCTTTGCCAAGGTTATGGAACAGCCAATGGTGAGTTAGCCCTTGGCAGAAACTTGCTCGTGGCCTACATGCCATGGCAGGGCTACAACTTTGAGGATGCTATTGTGATTTCAGAACGTGTAGTGCGCGATGATGTTTACACCTCTATCCACGTTGAAGAATTTGAATTGGAAGTACGCGACACCAAAAGGGGTGAAGAAGAATTAACTTCTGAAATTCCGAATGTAAGCGAGGAAGCAGTAAAGCACCTTGACGAAAATGGAATTATTCGTATCGGTGCAGAAGTAAAAGAAGGCGATATCCTGATCGGAAAGATTACTCCAAAAGGAGAAACCGATCCAACACCAGAGGAAAAATTATTGCGTGCCATCTTTGGTGATAAAGCAGGCGATGTGAAAGATGCTTCGATGAAGGCGCCTCCATCATTGAAAGGTGTGGTTATCGAAACAAAACTTTTCTCTCGCCCCAAGCGCGATAAAGATGTTCGCAGCAAGTCCAAGAAGGAATTGGATGCGTTGAAGAACCGTTACAGTAAGAGCCTCAGCGAGCTGCGCAGTGAGATGATCAAAAAATTGACATCGCTGCTTACGGGCAAAACCAGCCAAGGTGTGAAACACAAGTTTGGTGATGAACTGATTAGCAAAGGTGTGAAGTTCTCTTCCAAAGTAATTGAGAGCAACTTGTTTCCGGATAAGAATATTTATCGTGATGAAAGTAATTACAATGTTCCCGAAGAAGTGAACTTGATTGCCGACATCAGTTTAGAAAGCTGGTCAACTGAGGATGCTACTAACGATTCCGTAGCGGAGCTGGTGAAGAATTATTTGAACAGACGCAATGTTATTTCAGGCGAGTTTAAACGGGAACGTTTCACGTTAGAAGTTGGTGATGAGCTACCTGCAGGTATTGTACAATTAGCCAAAGTTTACGTGGCCAAGAAGCGCAAACTAAAAGTTGGTGATAAGATGGCCGGCCGACATGGGAACAAAGGTGTAGTGGCGCGTATCGTTCGCGATGAAGATATGCCATTCCTTGAAGACGGAACACCCGTTGATATTTGTTTGAATCCGCTCGGTGTGCCTTCACGTATGAACTTGGGTCAGATTTTTGAAACTGTGCTAGCATGGGCCGGTAAGAAACTCAATCGCAAGTATGCAACACCGATTTTTGATGGAGCATCATTGGATCAGGTTTCCGCAGAATTGAAAGAAGCGGGTCTTCCTGAATTTGGACGTACTTATTTGTTTGATGGATTGACAGGACAAAAATTCGATCAGCCTGTAACAGTAGGTATAGCTTACATGCTCAAATTAGGTCACCTGGTTGATGACAAGATGCACGCCCGTTCAATCGGACCGTACTCGCTCATCACACAACAGCCATTGGGCGGTAAAGCACAATTCGGTGGTCAGCGTTTTGGGGAGATGGAAGTGTGGGCGATCGAGGCATTTGGTGCTTCGCATATCCTACAAGAAATTCTTACCATCAAGTCTGACGATGTGATTGGTCGTGCGAAAGCCTACGAATCAATTGTGAAAGGGGAGAACATGCGCAAGCCGAATATCCCCGAATCGTTCAACGTATTAGTGCATGAACTACGTGGTCTCGCATTAGAGATTACTATGGATTAATAGATTAATAGTCGATAGTCTACAGTCATCTGTAGACTATCGTTCATAGAATTATAAATGATTTAGTTAACTGAAATAACACAACACATGTCTTTCAGAAAAAATAAAAAGATCAACAACGACTTCTCCAAGATCACCATTAGCTTAGCTTCTCCAGAGTCGATTCTGGAAAGCTCACATGGCGAGATTACTCAACCTGAAACCATCAACTACAGGACGTACAAGCCTGAAATGGGTGGCTTGTTCTGCGAACGTATTTTCGGTCCTGTAAAGGACTGGGAATGTCATTGCGGAAAATACAAACGCATTCGTTACAAGGGCATTATCTGCGATCGGTGCGGTGTGGAGGTGACTGAAAAGAAAGTAAGACGTGAGCGCATGGGCCACATCGAATTGGTGGTGCCGGTTGCTCACATCTGGTACTTCCGTTCACTGCCTAATAAGATTGGATATTTGCTCGGGCTTCCTACAAAGAAGTTGGATCAGATTATTTATTACGAAAGATTCGTAGTAATTCAGTCTGGTATTAAAGAAGAAGATGGTGTAAACCGTCTTGACTTCTTAACGGAAGAAGAGTATTTGGAAATCGTGGACAAGTTGCCACGTGAAAACCAATTGCTTGACGACAACGATCCTAAGAAATTCATCGCCAAGATGGGTGCCGATGCACTCGAGATGTTATTGAGTCGCCTGAAACTCGATGAACTTTCTTACGAATTGCGTCACCAAGCTGCAACTGATACCTCACAACAGCGCAAGGCAGAAGCTTTGAAACGTCTGAAAGTGGTGGAGGCTTTCCGCGAAGCCAATACGCGCGTGGAAAACAGGCCACAGTGGATGACGATCAAAATGGTGCCCGTGATTCCTCCCGAATTGCGCCCATTAGTGCCCCTCGATGGTGGCCGTTTTGCTACTTCTGATTTGAATGATCTTTACCGTAGGGTAATTATTCGCAACAACCGGCTGAAACGTTTGATTGATATTAAAGCGCCAGAAGTGATTTTGCGTAACGAAAAACGCATGTTGCAAGAGGCTGTGGATTCATTGTTTGACAATTCACGCAAAGTGAATGCGGTGCGTGCAGACGGAAACCGTGCGTTGAAATCATTGAGTGATATGCTCAAAGGCAAGCAAGGTCGTTTCCGTCAAAACTTGTTGGGTAAACGGGTTGACTATTCAGGCCGTTCGGTAATTGTGGTCGGTCCTGAATTAAAATTGCATGAGTGCGGTTTGCCAAAAGATATGGCCGCTGAATTATTCAAACCATTTATCATCCGCAAGCTCATCGAAAGAGGCATTGTGAAGACGGTGAAGTCGGCTAAAAAAATTGTGGACCGCAAGGATCCGGTAGTGTGGGATATTTTGGAAAACGTTTTGAAGGGACATCCTGTTCTCTTGAACCGCGCCCCAACGCTTCACAGATTAGGTATCCAAGCCTTTCAGCCTAAGCTGATCGAAGGAAAAGCAATTCAGTTGCACCCACTCGTTTGTACTGCGTTCAACGCTGACTTTGACGGAGATCAGATGGCTGTTCA
>JAYVMP010000105.1:0-1550 GCA_043758895.1 Bacteroidota bacterium | reverse complement strand
AGCGATTGCGCCAGTGGGGTCTTGTCATTTATTTTTACGGCCATTGCATCCCAAATAAACTTGCGCGATGTGGCGAAAGCGAAGTCGCGCACATTCTCGGCATAAAATTCCCATGTACTCTTTTTCTTGGAATGCTCTTTCTCTTTTGCGATGGCTTCCTCCTGGGTAACAATCAGCACGGGTTGATCAAATGTTTTCTTTGCTTTTTCAAATCGCTCGATTTGTGTTGGTGTTAAAACTGATTTTGGGTTTTGAAGGACCCCGCTCGCACCAACAATATGATCGGACGGCACGGTGATGCGAACACGATAATTGCCAAACGTCAATGCAAACTCACCCTGGCCGAGGAACTGTTTATTTTGCCAACCCTCATAGTCGTCAAATACGCACATGCGTGGAAACCATTGGGCTACCGTGTATAAATAATTTCCATCCGATGGAAAATATTCGTAGCCTCCGCGTTCACTAAATTTCAAGCGGTCTTTTTCCGTGTAGCTCCATTCAATTTTGAAACTGTATTTATCACCGGATTTTAAGGTGGCGGGCAAATCTATTCTCAGCATGGTGTAATTAACAAGAAAAGAAAGGTCTTTGCCCGTGGCTGCATCTCTTACCGATTTAATTTTGAATCCGCCCTGATAATCGTACGTATCGCTTGCCAAAGGAAACCAACGCGCGGGTATCGAGTCGCGCAGGCGGTTCGTTTCTGTTTTATCCGTCATGTTGGCCTTCGAAAGATTATTCTGATCCAACTGCAACCACACGTACTTCATGATTTCTGGTGCATTGTTGAAATAGGTAATCGTTTCTTTTGCAGTGATAAGTTGTGTCTCATCATTAAGCTCTACATCGATATCATAATCGGCACGTTGCTGCCAGTAGTTGGCGCCCGGTGCACCTGATGCGGCTCGGTAGGTATTTGGTGTAGGCAATGTTTGATCCAATTGCTCAAACTTGCCCGACCATTTTTTGTCTTGCGCCAGCATGGTGACTGAAAGAAATAGTAAAAGCGATGCTAAACTGTTTTTCATGAGTCTGTTTAATTATAAGGAGTGCAAAAGTAAAAATTCAAAAACAAAAAATGCCGTACCTTTTGAGTACAGCATTTTAGATACTATAAAAATCAATTCGTCTTCTTTTTCAGCTCGTCAAACTTGGAGGGTTGAACCACGCGTGGAAAGGCGTTGTCATCCGGGCTGATGTCCGATGTTTCTTTTTGGGGATCTATGGTTACACTGGCCACTTCCTTTTCCTTGGCAAAGACCTTGGTCACCTTAGTTTCGTTCACCCGCCAAATTTCGGCCGGGATACGATCCGTCTCTTTGGTGCCGTCTTTAAATGTCCACTCGATAATGACAGGCATCACCAAGCCGCCCTTGTTGGAAAGGGTGATTTCATATAAATTTTTATTTTCCAATTTGGTGATCACGGCCTTATCGTCAATTTTATTTTGAAACTCGCCATTGAAGCGCGCATCCGTTGGGATCACGCTGATGTAACTTGGTCCATTGCTAAAATCCTCCGGGGCTTTCTTGTCCTCTTTGCCGCTG
>JAYVMP010000104.1:0-12798 GCA_043758895.1 Bacteroidota bacterium | reverse complement strand
TGTATTTGGCCATCATTTCATAAGCCAGGTCATCAATCGGGTTTTGTATCCAACTGTCTTCCGCATCGATCAGCACGGGCACGTTGCAATCAAACGCCTTTTTGCAAATGCTGTCCACCCGAAGCCGCACACGCTCCCAGGCAGCCGATTCCTCCACCGAGAGCTTTTCTTTGGCATGCACCTTTTCAAGAAGATCAAATGCTGCAAGGCCAGTGGGTTTAAATACCGAAAACGGAATGGCAGGATTGTTTTTTGCTTTCGCGATGGTGTTGATGATCTCCTGATCCGTCTTTTCAAAGCCCGCTTCATTTTTTTCTCCTTCCACGGAATAATCCAAAATAGTGCCTACGCCAAAATCATAAAGGTTCTTTATGGTTTTGTCGCTTTGATCTAATGTTTCCCCTCCACAAAAATGCTTGAACACCGTGGCGCGGATTAGTCCCTTCACGGGAAGCCTCAAGGCGAGGCTTGCCTTGGCAAGACCGGTGGCAACTGCAGAAATCGTTGGGTTGTTGACTAATGTAAAAATGAGATTTGCATTTTTTAATTCAGCATCACGTTTATAGGAAAAAGCTACTTGGGTATCGTCAAAGTGAATCGGGGCAGTTTCCATGGCAATAAATTTTGGGCGCAAATATAAGAACGGAAGGGTTTTTTATTCTGGTAATAAATTTTAGCTTACTTTGTTATTTAGCTTCAGCTATGAATCAGGGATCAATTTTATTCAGTCACGATTTACAGGACTTCATTGTCTTTTGCAAAGGCAATGAATATTCTCAACTCGCTGTGCTCACCGACCCCAATACACACGCCCATTGCTATCCCCTGATAAAAAATTCCTTGCCCGAACACCAACTCATTGTAGTGCCTGCCGGGGAAGGCCACAAAAACATTGACACGTGCAAATTGATCTGGCAGCAACTCACCGAACTGAATTTCGACCGGTATTCGCTGTTGCTTATTCTGGGCGGTGGTGTGCTGGGCGATATGGGCGGATTTTGCGCGGCCACCTTCAAGCGAGGAATTGATTTTGTCATCCTGCCCACCACCCTGTTGGCGCAAGTAGATGCGAGCGTGGGCGGCAAGCTCGGCATCGACTTCCTGCATTTTAAAAATCACATCGGTGTTTTTTGCGAACCGAAAGCCACGATTATCGACACTTTTTTTCTGAATACCTTGCCGGAACGCGAACTGCGGAGCGGATTTGCCGAAGTGGTCAAGCATTGCCTGATCTCGGATGCAGGGATGTGGCAAACCGTCAGTTCAAAAAATTTGCACGGACAAGATTGGAAAACATTGGTGCGGCATTCGGTTCATTTCAAAAAGTCAGTAACCGAAAAAGACCCTAAGGAAAATGGCCTTCGCAAAATTTTAAACTTCGGGCACACCATCGGCCACGCCTTGGAAAGCTATTTTTTGGCCGAAGGTAACCGCATTTTCCATGGCGAGGCCATTGCCATGGGCATGGTGATGGAAGCCTTTATCGCCCAAGAGAAGGGACTAATCAATGAAAAGGAGCTGGCCGAAATCACTGGCTACCTGCTCCGGGTTTTTGAAAAGCAGGAGATGCCCTGGGGCGATTCCGCCCTGATTCAACTTACCAAACAGGACAAAAAAAATAGGGGCAACGAAATTCGAATGGCCTTGCCGCAAGGGATTGGCAAAGCCCGGTGGGATGTAACCGTCAGCGAGGATGAACTGGAGAAGTCATTCGATTATTACCGGTCGCTCTAAACGTAATGGACGTCTTGATCTTCGGTATCTGTACTCTTGGCAAATGCTTTCTTAATGTCAGTTGCCTTTTTTGCCACAAAATCCTTGGTTTTCTTTTTGCGGTCTCCCGTCAGCAGCCAGGCTGCGAGCAGCGCACCTCCAGCCACACCGAGGCCGATCGCTATTTTACGTGTTGTATTCATACCACTTTTAACTTTGTTTCAAAATAAATAGTTTCACTTCTTTTTAAAAAAATATTTTCTAAAATTATTTTTCCTTCATCCTAACGACCAACATTTTGAATTCGTCTGTCACCTTAAAAAGTAACCCAAAGATCGAGGGTACGCTCCATCAACTGCCGTCTTCCAAAAGCATGAGCAACCGGGTCTTAATCTTAAACGCACTCTCCGGCAACCAATCAATAGTTAGCAATCTCTCGGCTGCGCGCGACACGGAATTGATGCAATCACTGATCGGCAGCCCACATCCAATTATTGATGTGATGGATGCCGGCACCACCATGCGGTTTCTCACCGCCTTTTTTGCTTTAACGAACCAGGAAAAAATACTTACCGGCACTGACCGCATGAAGCAGCGCCCTATAAAGCTGTTGGTGGATGCCCTCCGGTTGATCGGGGCGAATATCGTTTACCAAGGCGAAGAGGGATTTCCACCCATCAAAACAAGAGGGTTCAACGCCCAGCAAGTAGCCACGCTCGCCATGCCTGGAAACATAAGCAGCCAATATATCTCCGCCCTGATGATGGTTGCCCCTACCTTGCCGAAAGGGCTTGCGATTAACCTAACAAGTGAAACAGGGAGTGTGCCTTACATTACTATGACGGCCTCACTCATGCGAGTGTTCGGTGCCGAAGTAGATTTGGATTTTGATAAGAACACCATCCATGTGCAGCGAGGCAACTACAAGCCTTCCAAAATAACCATCGAAGCAGACTGGTCAGCTGCAAGCTATTGGTTTGCATTTACGGCCTTGGCCGAAGAAGCCAAAGTCATTTTGCCTAATGTTTCAGAAAAGTCGCTGCAAGGAGATCGAGTAGTGGTCGATGTAATGGAAAAACTGGGAGTTATTGCGCTATTCAATAACAATTCGTTGGAACTCATTAAAAAAGATTTCACCAATCATTTGGTTTGGGACTTTAAGGACTGCCCCGATTTAGCGCAGACGGTTCTACCGGTTTGTGCCGCAAAAGGAATCGCTGGGGAATTTACAGGGCTTGAGAGCCTCCGCATCAAGGAGACCGACCGCATCGCTGCCTTGCAAAATGAATTGAAGAAAATTGGTGCGGAACTGACCGAACCGGCAATCGGTAAGTGGCAACTTGTTCCCGGAAAGATTTCAACTTTAGCTGAACCCATCCAAACGTACCACGATCACCGCATGGCGATGGGCTTCGCACCATGGGCCACGCTTGCTGACATTACCATCAAATCGCCAGAGGTGGTGAGCAAATCGTATCCTGGATTTTGGGAAGATGTGGAGTCGGTTGGCATTCAGGTTTCCAGGTCAAGCGAAGAAAAATAATCCGGTGCCATGAGCAAGCGACTGCCGTACCAGGAAAACATTTCGCCATCCACCAAAACAATTTTTGCAGCGGGCAAAATGAGTTGGAGTTCTTCTACATGCCTTTGCCGGAAAGGAAATGGCTCTGAGGAGAGCAAAACAGCTTGAGGGGAAAGTTCTCCGATTTCACGAAGGGAAAGCTCAGGGTATCTTTCCTGTGCAACACAATTGGCCAACCCAATTTTTGAAAGCATCGCATCAATGAACGTGTTTCCGCCTGCGGCCATCCACGGTTTTTTCCAAATCAGGTAAAGTGTAGGCAGTAGAGAAAATTTCTTTTGTACATTGAATTTATTTTGAATGACGTGTACCAGCGAATTTGCCCGTACGTGCTCTCCGACCAAATCACCAATGGATCGGATCATCTGCATGGCACTTTCCCAATCGGTAATGTTGCTCATCCACACGGGGAATTTCGCAGCGAGTTGGGCGATGCCCTCTTCGTAGTTCTCTTCCTTGTTGCCAATGATTAAATCCGGCTTTAACTTTTCGATAACATCAAATTTTAAATTTTTAGTGCCCCCCACGGTTGCCTTTGAATTTGCCCATTCACCGGGGTGAACACAAAACTTAGTGATGCCCACCACACGGTCGGCAACGCCTAAATCAAAGAGCAATTCAGTTTGTGAGGGAACCAAAGAAATAATTCGCTGTGGCGGAAAATTAAATTCTACCAAACGGCCTAGCTGATCAGGGTGCATTTTTCTCATTGTCCGAAAGCGCGAGCGATGAGGTTGGGATTAAATGATTGGGCAAATTTACCCTGAATTGTGTCTCTATGCCAAATTGAGATTCCACTTCGATAGTGCCGTTCAATCTTTCGATCGTATCCTTTACAATATGGAGGCCAAGACCGGTGCCACTTGCCTCGGATGTGGCACGGAAAAAAATATCAAAAATGCTGCCGATATGCTCCTGGGCAATGCCTATCCCATTATCAGAAATCTTAATATCCAAGCTCTGGTGATTCACAACTGCTTCAATTCGGATAAAGGAATATGATTTTTTTGTGTCCGAATATTTTACCGCATTCGAAAGGATATTCCCTAAAATGGTTTTCAGGCGCAGCCTGTCAGAAAAAAGTTCTGTTTCCGTTTTACATTCCACCTCAAAGTTGATTGCATCGGCACGTGGGTGATTTTTTAAAAGGGCGATCTCTCCCTCAATCAAATCCTTGAGGTCAATCCGTTCATGTGCAATCGCCATTTTATCAATCCTGTATAATTTGTTTACCTCATCAATCAAAGATTCCAGCTTGGCAAGGCTGTTGCGCGCCAATTGCAAATACTTTCCTCGCTCTTGTTCATCGGCATGCTCCAATAAATTCAACAGCCCGATGACCGAATGGATCGGTGAGCGAAGGTCGTGGGTAGTTTTAAAAATAAACTGATCCAGTTGCTCATTCTCTTTTACCAACTGAAAATGCTTGTGCTTGCGGTAGGTAACATCGTGCAAGATAATGACCATGCCTTGGATTACATGGTTAGAGATACGGTTGGTCACCGACACATCGAAATAAAAATTTTCTCCTTTGGGAGATTCAAGGCAAATTTCTTTTCGGCTCGAACTGCCGTTTTGCGTTAAGCAGGCTCGCCAACTATCCCTTTTTTTAACGGGAACAAAATCAAAAATATTTTTCCCTGTCACAGAAATCGGTTCTGTGCCTAACATGGAGTGAATTGCTGAGGATGAATAGCGGATGTTGAAATTTTCGTCAGTAATGAAAACGAAAGCTCCAGAGTCCTCAAATAGTTCCTGAAGGAAATTGCCTGATTTTATCATAACTGAAGGTAAAGTGCCTCAACATGTTGGTTAGATAAAATAAGGTCGAATAAAAAATGCTTAATGGTTGGTTATACGTTGCGTTAAATCAAAATAGCCATGCTGCTCAACTGGCCGGCCACTTTGAGTGACGAACTGCTCATGGCTGACTGATTAATTTCAAATTTCAGTCTTTCATCAATGACTTTAAAATTGATGCAGCTTCCCTTTTTGCCGAGGTTGAAACTATCTGTAATTGTTAAAATCGGTTTGCCCGTAGTGGCATTTTTAACGTTGTCAAATTCTTTGCTTTTATTTTTGCCGATATAAACTACCTGGCAATTTGCCGCTTCAGAGGCACTCGCCAATCTGCGGATGGAATACTTCTTGGCTCCTTTAGGTTTTCCATCGTAATAGTTTTTGAGCGTGTTGAACACATCGTCTTCTCCCAAAACCCCTACAATAAAATCGCTCCCGGCATCCTCCGGCCATTGGATATATTTCATGAAATTATAAATCATGGCCGCATGTATCTCGTAGATTGGTTTTTCGCTTTGGCCAAGCACCAAACTCACTGAGAACATTACAAAAAGGATAGCGCCAACTGTTTTTTTCATGCGTTAATAATTTATTTTTTAGTTGTCACGTGGAATGCCCAAAACTGATTATCATTTCCTTGGGTCTGCTTTGCTGGTGGGCATTTCATAGTTTAATTGATTTAAGCGCTCAAATCTAATGAAAACTCTAAGGAAGCGAAAACCCCGGTTTTACCCAGGGCCTTCTTTCACACAAACAAACCCGGTTATATGAGTATCGCCATACTTGTCAATGAACTGGAAACTTTAAGGTTTGAAGCCTCAATCGCTTGTTGGTTCAATTCAAAGCGGAGCTTCTCATCGACAGTCTTGAAATTAATGCAGCTCCCCTTTGAGCCCAGCCCATTGCGGTCGGTGACAACCAACGTCCCTTTTCCTTTTACTTTTTCATTTACAGCTGCAAATTCACCGCTTTTGCTGCGGTCGATAAAGATTACCTGGCAATCGGTAACTTCCGCGGCACTGTTGAATTTTTTAATCACATAGGTTTTAGTGCCTTTGGCCTTGCCGCCATACCAAGTGGTCAGCGTGGTGAATATCTCATTGTTGCCAACCACACCAATAACAAACTCCTTGCTGTTATCATTGGTGGGCCACTGTACATATTTTACAAAATTGAATACCATCATCGAATACACCTCATGAATTGGGCGCTCTTGCGCGAGGGCAGACGAGCCAATCATCATCACTAGGCCTGCTAAAATTACTTTTACTGTTTTCATCTTGTTTTAATTTTTGTTTGTGGTTAACGATACAAAAGTAGGCCGCCCCGCTTGCGCAGAACGGCCTACCTTGGGCTTATCCTTTCTAATGTAAGTTTTTCCTGACTTTTATTTGATGTACCGGAAATCATGGCCCGGTTTTACTTGCACCAAAACCTCGTAGATAAGATTTATAACGTTTTCGACATCTTCTTTGTGCACGGTTTCCACGGTGGTGTGCATATATTTTAAAGGTAATGAAATCAGGGCAGATGCCACCCCTTCGGCCGAATAGGCGAAAGAATCGGTATCCGTGCCCGTGGAGCGCGAAACGGCTTGCCTTTGAAAAGGGATTTTTTTCTTTTCCGCTACCTGAAGGATCATTTTCAGTACGTTGTTTTGCACGGCCGGCCCATAGCAAACCACAGGCCCCAGACCGCACTTGAGGTTACCACTCTCTTTTTTATTGTACATGGGCGAACCGGTGTCGTGGGTTACGTCCGTGCAAATGGCCAAGTTGGGCTTGATCCTTCGCGAGATCATCTCTGCACCACGCAACCCGATTTCTTCTTGCACCGCATTTACGATATAAAGACCGAAAGGAAGTTTTTTTTTGTTTTCGCTGAGTCTTCTGGCGACTTCGGCAATCATAAATCCACCCATTCGGTTGTCAAGTGCTCTTCCGGTAAGGTAGTTTTTGTTCATCTCCATCAATTCATCAACAAAAGTGATCACACAGCCTACATGAACACCCATGGCTTCTACTTCTTTCTTCGATTCTGCACCGATGTCGATAAAAATATTTTTGAGCGAAGGGGCTTCTTCTTTGCCCGCATCGCGCACGTGGATGGCCGGCCAGCCAAATACGCCTTTAACTATCCCCTTATCGGTATAAATATTCACGCGCATGGAGGGCGCAATCTGGTGATCGGATCCGCCATTTCTCCTCACATAAATATAGCCTTCGTCCGTAATGTAGTTCACAAACCAACTGATCTCATCGGCATGCGCCTCGATGACTACTTTGTATTGGGCTTTGGGGTTAATGATGCCCACGGCCGTGCCATACACGTCAATCATTCGATCGTTGATGTAAGGCTTGATGTAATCCAGCCAAATCTGCTGGCCTGAAGATTCAAAACCGGTGGGCGAAGAATTGTTGAGGTAATCGAAAAGGAATTTTTTGCTTTTTTTATCCATGACGCGTTTGTTAATCCCCAAATTTAATGGAATTTAGATAAGCCTACATAAGTTTGTCTCTTCAAAGACAAACAAGGTTGAAACCAACAAAACTTAATCCCCTCGCCACGGTTATCCGTATATTCACTTTAACTAAATTGTTCAACCATGCAAAAGCTCACCCTATTTTCTGCCGTGCTTGTTTTATTTTCATGCACAGGCAAAAGCCAAAGCAAAACCAATAAAAAGAATAGTATGACCGACACCACCAAAATGATCGAACGGACTGAGGAAGAATGGAAGAAAATCCTTACGCCTGAGCAATACCATGTCTTGCGCCAAAAGGGAACGGATGCGCCCTTTACCGGGAAATATTATCTGAACAAAGAAAAGGGGATGTACACCTGTGCCGCCTGTGGCAACGAACTGTTTTCTTCGGATATGAAGTTTGATTCAGATTGTGGCTGGCCGAGTTTTGACAAGGAAATTGCAGGGGGAAAAATCAAAAAAATTACCGACACCTCACACGGTATGATGCGCACCGAAATCCTTTGTGCCAAATGTGGTTCGCACCTCGGCCATTTGTTTGACGATGGCCCTACCCTCACCCACCTGCGGTACTGCGTTAACTCGACTTCGGTTGATTTTAAAAAGAAGTGACAGTGATTTGAATAAGCTGACCCGATTTTGGATTTGAGGTTTTTGGGTAGGCCATCAAAATCAACTGTGCCAACCCTTATCCTGCAACTTGTGCTTCCTCCTTTTCTTTCTCCAACATCTGTTGTTAGATCAGACTTTGAATATAACGCAGGGGCCGAAACAAAAGCCCGATTTTCAAATCGAGAAGTCAGTAAAGCGAGTAGAGACTTTACAGCGGAATATTCCCGTGCTTCTTCTTTGGTAGCACAGCTACTTTGTTTTCCAACATTTGAAAGGCTTTGATCAATTTTTCCCGCGTCTGATCGGGGAAGATCACTTCATCAATATACCCACGATGGGCTGCGCGGTACGGGTTGGCAAATTTTTTGGTGTATTCATCCACTTTTTCGTTGAGTTTGGCTTCGGGGTTTTCGGCTTCGGCAATTTCTTTCTTGAAGATTATTTCGGCAGCACCCTTTGCGCCCATCACCGCAATCTCAGCCGTAGGCCAGGCGTAGTTCAAATCCGCACCAATGTGTTTGCTGTTCATCACATCATAAGCCCCTCCGTATGCTTTGCGGGTGATCACGGTTACGCGCGGCACAGTAGCTTCGCTGAAGGCATACAATAATTTTGCTCCGTTGGTGATGATGGCGTTCCACTCCTGATCGGTGCCGGGGAGAAACCCAGGAACATCTTCCAGCACAAGCAATGGAATATTGAACGAATCGCAAAAGCGCACAAAGCGCGCAGCCTTCACACTAGAATCAATATCCAACACACCTGCTAAGGAAGCCGGTTGATTGCCCACAATGCCAATGCTTCTTCCGGCCAATCTGGCGAAACCAACAACAATGTTTTCAGCAAAGTTTTTGTGCACTTCAAAAAAGGTGTTTTCATCGGTAATGCCGTTGATGACCTCACGCATGTCGTACGGCTGGTTGGGGTTGGCAGGGATGACATTATTTAATACATCACGTTTCTCCTCACCTAACGTGTAAGGCAATCGGGGGGCATCGTCTTCACAATTTTGGGGGATGTAACTAACTAACGTTTTGATTTGATTGATACACTCAGCCTCATTGGCGCAAGCAAAATGAGTGACACCACTTTTCGTACTGTGTGTGGAGGCCCCTCCCAATTCTTCGGACGTTACGTTTTCATGGGTTACGGTCTTTACCACGTTCGGCCCTGTTACAAACATGAACGAGGTGTTCTCCACCATGAAGATAAAATCCGTCATGGCCGGAGAATAGACAGCCCCACCAGCGCAAGGCCCCATGATGGCCGAGATTTGCGGCACCACACCGGAGGCCATCACATTGCGATAAAAAATATCGGCATAGCCGCCAAGCGACACCACACCTTCTTGGATGCGTGCTCCACCGGAGTCGTTCAACCCAATCAACGGGGCTCCGTTTTTCATGGCGAGCTCCATGATCTTAACTATTTTTTCGGCATGGGTTTCCGAAAGCGATCCGCCAAACACTGTAAAATCTTGAGAGAAAACATACACCAATCGACCGGTGATAGTGCCGTAACCGGTGATCACCCCATCCCCGAGGTAATATTCTTTGTCGAGGCCAAAATCTTTGCTGCGGTGCATCACAAACTTTCCCAACTCTTCAAACGTTCCTTCGTCCACCAAAAGTTCTACCCGCTCGCGCGCAGTGAGTTTACCTTTTGCATGCTGCTGTGCCACCCGTTTTTCGCCCCCGCCCAAAAGGGCTTCCTCATTTTTACGCTGCAGTTCATTGAATTTTTCTCGCAAAGTTTTGTCATTCGGTTCCATCGTAGTCATAGTCTATGCCGAAATATAAGGATATTTACGAGGTCGCCTGATAATCGCCCTAAATCGTTTTTGATTAACGGGCCACACACCATAAGCAAACAACAATTAACGGATAGCCAATTGAAAAAAATTGCGGTCATCGACATGGGCACTAATACCTTCCATTTATTGGTTGCCGAAATAGGATTACACAGTTTTGAAATCATGGTCAATGATCGATTGCCAGTGCGGATTGGTGTTGGTGGGATTAATCAAAACATGATCACAAAGGCTGGAATGGAGCGAGCCGTTGAAGCTGTGAAAAAAATTAAACTCAAACTTGACCTATTGGTGGTGGATCAAATATTCGCTTTTGGAACAAGTGCCTTGCGGAATGCAAAAAACGGAACCGAAGTGGTTTTGAAAATCAAAGAAGTAACTGGAATTGAAACAAAAATTATTTCGGGCGATGAAGAAGCCAACTACATTTATGAAGGCGTAAACTTTGCGTTGAATTTAAAGGAAGAAAAAAACCTGATTATGGACATTGGCGGAGGCAGTGTGGAGTTCATCATCGGAAATGGCAAAGGGATTTTTTGGAAGCAGAGCCTTGAAATTGGGGCACAGCGGTTACTGGAGCGATTTCAAAAAAATGACCCGATCCTGCCATCAGAAATCCAAGACTTGAATTTATATTTTAAGGAAGCACTGAGCCCACTGGTGGAGCCAATGAAGATTTACAGACCGAGGGTGCTGGCCGGCTCTTCGGGCACGTTTGATACGCTAAGTGAAATGTATTGCCTCCAAACAGGTAGCTACTTTCAAGCGTCTCCCGAAACCCCATTCGATCTTGCCGCTTTTGAAAAAATATACGGTGATCTCATCGCAAAAAATCGTGCCGAGCGAATGCAAATGCCCGGCATGGTAGAGATGCGCGTGGAGATGATCGTTGTGGCCTGTTGCCTTATAAAATTTGTTATCCATCAATTTTCGTTTGACCGGATCCGCGTGTCATCCTACTCCTTAAAAGAAGGTGTATTGGCCGCTTACCTTAACCGTTAAAAATTATTCTTGCAGTACCACTAGCCTTCTCTTCTAATCAATTGTTTTCTTACGCGCACGAATCCATCCATTTGTGTGGAAGGTTATTTATATTTGATGGCCATACTTGCTCATTTCATATGAATGAAAAAAACCATTGGAACCGGATCGCGCCCACCTACAACGAAGAAATATTCGATGTCTTTCAAAGCGACACTAAAAATATATTATCCAAGTATTTTAAAAAGTATGCAAACCCAAAACATAGCGCTATCGATTTTGGCTGTGGCAACGGAAAATCTTTTTCTTATTTGGCCCCTCGGTTCAAAACTATTTTAGGCATCGATATTTCGCAGAAACTATTAACCCAGGCCAAGAAGCTGCCCTATCCTAATGTCGATTTAAAACAAGCTGACCTTACTAAATCCATTCGCTTTCCGAGGGCTGATTTTATTTTCTGCTGCAATGTGGCGATTCTACCAGAAGTGCAAGGGAATATTGCGATCCTCAAAAATATCCAGAAAAGTTTGAAGCCAAATGGAAATGCGCTAGTTGTCATTCCCTCTTTAGAGTCAATGCTCTTTTCTGCGTGGCGATTGTTCGACTGGTACAAAAAAGAAAAGGTAAATCCAGAAAAGATAGACACTTCGGAATGGAGCGGTTTTTCTGGAAAAAAAATTGATATCCTCCAAGGCCTCCTCACCATCAACGGGATCACAACAAAACATTACACAGAACAAGAGCTCGAGGTGGTCTTTAGCCAATGCGGTATTATCGTTTCAAAGATTGAAAAAATCGAATACAAATGGACTACCGAATTTGCCAAACCACCCAAGTGGATGAATGCGCCTTATCCGTGGGATTGGTTGGTGCAATGCACCCAGGGCAGTCGCCAAGCCACTTAGTTTGACCGGGCGACTCTATCATTTTAGAAAATTTCCCTTTTTGTAACCGGATTATATTATAGCTAGACTACGCACACCCACAGGGAGTCAATAGCGGAGAAAGATTTGCTAAGGTAGAAATCCAATTATATAAATCGTTATTACTTTTTTCCCGCAGATTTCTTTTTAGCCGGTGTGCTTTTTTTTTCGGGTTCGGGTTTTTTCTTGAGATTTACAATTTCCCGTTCGGTAATGTTCATCATTCCCATATCGGCTTTATTCTTAACTTGGATATCCAGGATTTTTGGGCTGGGGCTCGCTTTATCGAAGAACACAACCACCTGTACGTACTTGTCCGTAGATCTTTGGTCGGCAGCAAAAAGGGCATACGTTAATTTCACAATTTTATCCCGGTCATTGACAGCAGTCCTTTCAATAACAGGTCCGTAATCCGCAATTTTTGAAGGCGGAAAATTTGAAACGAATTTATCCGATAGTGCATTTATGAAATTGTTAGTCATCGTTGAGTTATTTGAAAATGCAAGTGAAGTAACCGGTGATCTCTTTTCTAAAACCGCTTCGCATCTTTTTGCAGCATAAATAAATTGCGACAGGTTTTTTTGTGGGTCAATATTGGTTTCCTGGATCACATAATTTTGAGCAGTTGATCCGTAAACCATAAACAGTGCGCAGGGCAACAAGAGGGATTTAAGTTTGTTCATAAATAAAGCTTTAACCTACAAAATAAAGGCTTTTATCCATGAATCAAAAGAAGTAGTCTATTTTGACCAGGGCAGACGCATCTAAAATTGTAAAAGTTTGATTCTAAAGCGGCAGGCCATTTTTGATTTTTCGAGTATGGCCACTCTATAAATTAAATCATCGATTTTGAGGTCATATGTCCACAAAAAAATTAGATGCGTCTGCCCTG
>JAYVMP010000103.1:0-11104 GCA_043758895.1 Bacteroidota bacterium | reverse complement strand
GGCTACAATTTGCCCGGAAATGAGCGATGGCGGTACACCCGGCCCCGGAACGGTGAGCTGCCCTGCATAAAAAAGGTTTTTGACCTTTGGGTTGAGAATGGAAGGTTTTAAATGGGCGGTCTGCGAAAGCGTATTGGCCAAGCCATACGCATTTCCCTTAAAAGAATTATAGTCGGCCACAAAATCTTTGTGCGCATAACTCCTTTTAAAAACGATGTTCTCTTTCATCGATTCGCCTGTCAATGATTCTAACCGGTTCATGATTAAATCAAAATACTTTTCGCGAACAACGTCATCATCTGTTAGTCCGGGGGCAACGGGCATGAGGATAAAAATATTTTCATGACCTGCTGGAGCTACTGATGAATCCGTTAAAGAAGGAACACACACATAGAACAACGGATCTGTTGGCCATCCGGGATGGTCATAAATCTCTTTGGCGTGGAGGGCAAAATCGCGATCAAAGAATAAATTGTGGTGGCGGAGGTTTTTTACTTTTTTATTGAGGCCTAAATAAAAAATCAAACTCGAGGGGGCGAGCCTTCGGGTGTGCCAATAGTCTTCAGTATATTTTCGGCTTTGCTTTGGCAATAGCTGCTGCTCCACATGATGATAGTCGGCACTGGCCACAATGAAATCAAATTTCCGTTGACGGCCATTGACCACCACGCCTGTTGCATGGGCTTTCTCCGTCATGATTTTTTCAACGGGGCTTTCAAACTCAAATTGCACACCTTGACTTTTGCCAACCTCCTCCATCGCTTCCACGATTTTGTGCATGCCGCCCATCGGATACCATGTGCCGAGTACGATATCCGCATAGTTCATGAGTGTGTAAAGGGCGGGTGTGCGGGTGGCTGGCGCGCCAAGAAATAGTACCGGAAATTCCAATAACTGGATAAGCCGAGGGTCTTTAAAATGTTTTTTGACATAGGAGGATACCGATTGAAAAAGGTGTAGCCCAACTATTCCCCTTGCTATTTTCCAGCTAATTAATTCAGCAAGGGAAATGCCGGGTGTGTACACCAAATCCTGCATCCCAATTTCGTATTTGTATTTTCCCTCTTTCAGAAATTGAACCAAATGCGCACCACTTCCTATTTCCTTCGATTCAAAAAAATCGATGATGGCATTTTCACCAGCCGGCAAATCCCAAACGTCTTCCTTTGAAAAGAATACACGGTAGGAGGGGTCCAATCTTTTCAATTGATAAAAATCAGATGGCTGTTTGCCAAATCGCGCAAAAAATTCTTCAAACACATCGGGCATCCAATACCAACTTGGCCCCATGTCAAAAAGAAAACCATTGACTTCCAATTTTCGGGCACGGCCACCAGCGGAAGAATTTTTTTCGAGCACGGTAACAGAATAACCGTCTTTGGCCAAACAAGCGGCTGCCGAAAGCCCAGCGAACCCTGAGCCGATTACACACACTTTCTTCATTTCGGAAAATTCGTCAATAAATCAGAAATGGTGCTCACATCGATCGGTAGGCAGTCAATTTCTTCTGGATTTCCTTTCGGGCGTGAAAGATTCGGTTTTTCACGGTGCCCACCGGAATCTTAAGGTGCTTGGCTATTTCAGAATATTTATAGCCGGTAGTGTACATTTTAAACGGGATGAGCAAGTCGTCTTTTACACTGATCACCTGCCGCCAAATTTCTTTGAACTCGGCACTGCTTTCAGGGCGGTTAAAGGTGTGGCGATCTTCCACGTTAAGGTAATAAAGTTCTTTTGAGCTATCGTGTGAAGTTTTGGCGCGTTGATTTTTTCGGTAGTTGTTGATGTAGGTATTGCGCATGATGGTGAACAGCCAACCTTTCATGTTGGTGTCTTCGCGGTACTTGCTGCGGTACGTGAGCGCTTTGAGGATGGTGTCTTGCACGAGGTCGAGCGACTCTTCACGATCGTGGGTGAACTTGCGGGTAAAAATTTTTAAGTCGGGACGCAAACTGGCAACTTTGGTGCAGAAATCAGTTGATGTCATTGTTTAATATTTTTATGCAAATATTAAACATTATTATCTTAATTGAAAGTTAAACCAATATTTTGTTTAATAAAAAATTAAATTGTTTAAACAAAATTATTTACTCACTAAATCTTTGATAGCCAATACTTTGGTAAAAAGATGGACATTTGCCGGTAGCTTTATCACTGTCTTTTTAAGGGCATGCCCTGTAAGCAACACGGTAACATCAGAAAAATCGGCCGCCAACCGGTTGACATAGTCTTGAACGGCATGGGCTGCAGGCTGGGAGGTGAATGAGCTGATGATAAAGTTAGGCCGATGTGCTTCGCAGACTGACTTCAAACTTAGGTAAGGAACTGTCTGACCCAAATAGTAGGTTCTAAGTCCTTCTTTTTTGCAGAGGTAGCAATAAAAAAGGAGGCCGATTTCGTGCAGTTCATTTTCGGGCAAATACAAGACCACGCTCCGCGCCCCTTTTCCTGGCCGGGGAAGGCTATCGGTGGCAACAATCACCTTGTTGCGAATGAGGTTGGCGATAAAATGTTCTTGGGCCGGGGTGATGTTGTCGGTGAGCCACAGCACCCCAATTTTTTCAAGGAAGGGATAAACGATTTCGAGCAGGGTGCGCTCAAATCCGAATTTTAATGAAAGGCTTCCCAAGATTTCATCAAAGCGCTCTTCCTCCATATCGATCATGGCCAAGATCAGTTGCTCGATATGAATCTCTACACTATTTTGGGATTCACTCAGTTCCGCAACTTTTTTATTGATTTCTTCCAGGCTGAGGCTGGCGATCTTTGAGATTTTTACGCCATGGTTGTTCAGCACCGACACGTTGATGATTTTCTTCAGGTCGTCATCGGAATAAAAGCGGATGTTGGTTTGGCTTCGCTTCGGATTTACCAAGTTGTGGCGCTTCTCCCAAATGCGGATCGTATGCGCCCGAATGCCCGAGAGCCGCTCTAGTTCTTTGATCGAGTACTTCCCCATTTGAATTTATTCTCGAAAGGTAAACAAGCTGAACATAAAAATGTTTGCTTTGAATTTCTTTCTATCTGAAAAATGCCCGCCCCCTACCTCAAAAATGCCCTTGACTGGTTTGCCTCCAAAGGTTGGACGCCCTTCGGTTTTCAAGTAGCGGCATGGGAAAGTTATGGAAACGGGCAGAGTGGTTTGGTGAACGCACCCACAGGAAGCGGTAAAACTTATTCGTTGTTGGTGCCGATTCTTCTTGAAGGCCTTGCTCCTCAAAAATCGAATCACCTGCAGTCGATATGGATCACGCCCATTCGCGCGCTCGGAAATGAAATCGAATATTCTGCCTGGGAAGCCATTAACGGATTAGGTTCATCTTGGAAGGTGGGCGTGCGCAGTGGCGATTCGTCAACGAAAGAAAAGCAACAGCAGTGGGAGCTGCCTCCACAATTTTTAATTACCACACCCGAAAGTTTGCACTTGCTGCTTGCGCAGAAAAATTATTCAGATTATTTCAAAGACTTGAAATCCGTTGTGGTGGATGAGTGGCACGAATTGCTGGGTTCAAAGCGTGGCGTCTTGATGGAGCTGGCTCTTTCGCGGTTAAAGGCCCTTGCACCCAACTTGAAAATATGGGGCATTTCCGCCACCATTGGCAACATGGAGCAATCGGTGCAGGTTTTGCTGGGCGATTATTTCAAACGAAAAGAGAAAATCAAAATCATTCGCGCAGACATAGAAAAAGAAATTGAGATTATTTCCATCCTGCCAGACGAGGTGGAGCGGCTGCCCTGGGCGGGGCATCTTGGGATTGCGTTGCTCGAAAAAATTATTCCGATTATCCGTCAAGGCAAAAGCACCCTCATCTTCACAAACACCCGGTCTTTTGCAGAAATCTGGTACCAAAAATTGCTTGACAAAGCACCTGAGCTTTCTGGTGTCCTTGCCATGCACCACGGTTCCATCAGTGCACCACTTCGCCATTGGGTGGAAGATCAGTTGCACGAGGGGAACCTGAAGGCGGTTGTTTGCACATCAAGTTTGGATTTGGGTGTTGATTTCCGTCCGGTGGAAACGATCATCCAAGTGGGAAGCCCAAAAGGGGTAACGCGCTTTTTGCAACGCGCAGGTCGCAGTGGCCATCAGCCCAACGCGGTGAGCCGTATATATTTTTTGCCCACCAATTCCTTAGAGCTCACCGAGGCAGCCGCTTTGCGCGAAGCGATAAAAATGAAAATAGTGGAAGACCGCGTTCCGTACCTGCGCTCGTTTGATGTGTTGATTCAATACCTGGTAACGCTAGCTGTATCGGAGGGATTTTATCCCGATCCGATTTTTGAAGAAATTAAGAGCACTTTTTGTTTCTCCTCGATTTCGCAAGACGAATGGCTTTGGATTTTGAATTTTATTGCTACCGGTGGCGAAGCATTGACTGCCTATAATGAATACCGAAAGGTAGTGGTTGATCATGGTTTTTTTAAAGTTGAAAATAAACGGATCGCTTACCGGCATCGCCTTTCCATTGGTACCATTGTGGGCGATAATTCCCTTTGGGTAAAATATGTATCGGGAAAATACCTTGGCTCAATTGAAGAATATTTTATCTCACGGTTGAACATTGGTGATGTGTTTTGGTTTGCCGGAAAATGCTTAGAACTGGTGCGCATCAAAGACATGGAAGTGCACGTGCGGCTTTCCAAACGCAAATCTGGCAAAGTGCCTTCATGGCAAGGCGGGCGCATGCCGCTCTCTTCGCAAATGAGCGAAATGATCCGCCTGAAAATTGATGAAGCTGCGAATGGAAACGAAAGCGATGAAGAGATGATTTTTCTCCGGCCGCTGATGCACCTGCAAAATGAACGGTCGCATTTGCCAAGGCGCAACGAATTTTTGATCGAATATTTTCACTCCGATGAAGGCTATCATGTGGTAATGTATCCCTTTGAAGGCCGAAATGTGCATGAAGGCATGGCCGCGCTGGTGGCGTATCGTTTGGCACAGATCAAACCGATCACATTTTCCATTGCCATGAACGATTATGGTTTTGAATTACTTTCGGATCAGGAGATCCCCATTTATGAAGCCGTGGAAACCGATCTACTTGGCGAAGAAAATCTGCTGAAGGAAATTCAAGCCAGTATTAACTCCACCGAAATGGCACGCAGAAAATTCCGCGACATTGCCGCCATCTCCGGATTGGTATTCAAAGGTTTTCCTGGTAAGCCGATCAAAGAAAAGCACCTGCAATCTTCCTCGCAATTATTTTTCAATGTATTTCACGAATATGATTCTACGAACCTGCTGTTGCTGCAAGCCTTTGAGGAAGTAATGGACTTTCAATTGGAAGAAGCACGGATGCGGATTGCTTTGCAGCGCATCCATCATCAGAAAATTATTATTACCGAACCAGCGAAACCTACGCCCTTTGCTTTTCCTATCATGGTCGATCGTATGCGTGAGAAACTTTCGACCGAAAAATTGGAAGACCGGATTCGAAAGATGACGGTGAAGTTTGAAAAATAGGTACGGTATCTCCAAAACCCCTGAGTAGTTTCCCTTCCCAATTAATTCAATTAGCTTTGGTTTAGCTTCACTCATTTCTTATGAAAAGAAAACTCCTGTTCATCACCTTCCCGATCATTTCTTTGATTGCAATTTATTTTCTCGGGCCCGAACCGCCCGAAGCCAAATTTGATCCAGCGCTGCCCACCGTGCCTCAGGCCCCAGATGAATTGGAGAAATACATTGCCCACCAGGAAGGTAAGCACCGCCTCAAGCCTGACAATGAAGCGCGTATTGTGTGGAGTGATAGCTCAAAAAGGAAAACGGCCTTTAGTGTTGTTTACCTGCATGGATTTTCCGCCAGCGAAGAAGAAGGCGACCCCGTGCATGAACACTTTGCCAAAAAATTTGGGTGCAACATTTATCTTGCACGCATGGCAGACCACGGCATTGATACCGTGGATCAACTCATCAACTTCACGCCCGACCGCTGGTGGGAGAGCAGCAAGGAAGCCCTAATGATCGGCAAAGCAATTGGGGAAAGGGTAATTGTGATGAGCACTTCTACTGGTGGCACACTGGCACTGATGCTCGCGGCCCAATATCCGCAGGCTATTTTTGCGTTAATCAACATGTCGCCCAACGTGGCCATCAACGATCCTAATGCGTGGTTGCTCAACAACCCTTGGGGGTTGCAGATTGCCCGATTGGTGAAAGGAAGCAAGTTCAATGCGTTTCCCAAAGACTCCCTCAAAGACAACTATTGGAATAATCCTTACCGCTTGGAAGCTGTAACGCAACTCGAAGAACTGCTCGAGGAAAAAATGAATACAACCACATTCAAAAATGTAAAATGCCCCAGCCTTACTTTGTATTATTACAAAAATGAAATCGAGCAAGACCCCACCGTGAAAGTGAGTGCTATGCTTGAGATGAACAGCCAGCTGGGTACACCTGACGATCAAAAAGAGATGGCAGCTATCCCCAATGCGGGAGGGCATGTGCTCGGCTCGCGTATTGTTTCTAAAGATATTCCTGCCGTGGAAGAGGCGATCGAGAAGTTTGCGGTGGAGAAACTGAAGATGGTGAAGAGGTAAAATTTATTTTTTTTAGTCACCGTGGGCACTAAGCCACCTGATAATAGGAAAATCGTTACGGCCTATGTTGAGTGTAAGAATCAAGTAAAAAGGATGCCCTGCAATTTCGAATCGCAGGGCATCCTTAAGCGCGATAAAAGAGACTAAGCTAAGGCCTTGGCAGGGGCTTTATCTTTCTCTGCCTTACCATTGGTTGGTGTGCGGTCGAAGTCCAGCACTACAGGCGAAGCGATGAAGATCGATGAATACGTACCGATCAGCATACCCACAACCAAGGCAAAAGAGAACCCGCGCAAGACTTCGCCTCCAAAGATCAAAAGCACAATCACCACGACCAACACGGTTCCTGAGGTGATCAACGTGCGGCTTAAGGTGCTATTGATGGCATCGTTGAATACTTTTGCCCGGTCGTGATTGGCTCCAAAGCTCAAGTATTCGCGGATCCGGTCAAAAATGATAACCGTGTCGTTGATGGAATAACCAATAATGGTGAGCAAGGCGGCCACAAAAATCTGGTCGATCTCAAACGACAAGCCAAAGGCGTGGGCGATGCCGAAAGAAGCAATCACAAACAAGGCATCGTGGGCGGTGGCAATGATTGCGCCTGTGCTAAACTGCCATTTCTTGAAGCGGATCAGAATATAAATAAAGATCGCGATGAGCGAATAGATACTCGCCTTGAAGGCCGAGGCTTTGATGTCATCGGCTATGGCCGGAAGAACTTTAAATGATTTTGAAATGGTAAAGTGCTCGGCATCCAATTGCGTGTCGTTCTCCGAGTGTTTCAGCCCACTGAATTTTTCTAAACTGCTGATGAGGGCCGATTTCACTTTTTGATCGGCCTCATCAGAGGCATCATCAATCAAATACGAGGTGGTTACTTTCATCCGGTCATCGCTTCCGTAATTTTTTACCTCGGTGCTGGAGTTATTGAAACTCTGACTAAGTGCCACTTTCATATCAGTGGCTACTACGGGCTTACTGAACGAAACCACAAAGGAACGGCCTCCTTTAAAATCAACGCCCATGTTCAATCCTTGGAAGGCAATGATGATGAAGCCAATGATCATGATCGATCCGGAGAACGCATAGGCTTTGTAACGGTTGCCAATGAAGTCAAATTCGCCACGCTTGCGCACCAGGTTGGCGATCGGAGTTTCAAACGAAAGCTTGGCCTCATCGCCTTTGCGCACCAGCCATTCGATGACTACGCGCGAAATGTACACGGCCGAGAAAAAGGAGGTGATGATACCGATCATCAACACAATGGCAAACCCTTTCAACGGCCCCTGACCAAAGATAAATAAGAACATTCCCGTAAGGAAAGTGGTCAGGTTGGAGTCGAAGATAGTGGTGAAGGCACGCTCATAACCTTTTTTGATGGCATCGCGCAGCTTGCGCCCCATCTTCAATTCTTCTTTGATGCGTTCATAAATCACCACGTTGGCATCAACGGCCATTGCCATGGTCAGCACAATGCCGGCAATGCCTGGAAGGGTAAGGGCCGCATTAAGCTGGGCTAAAATTCCTAGGATAAAAAAGATATTGAACATCAAGGCGAGGTTAGCTACCCAACCACCTTTGGAATAATACGCAATCATAAATAAAACAATGATCACCAGCCCGCATCCCATGGAAACCAAACCTTGGCTTTGCGCCAACTTGCCGAGCGAAGGCCCAACAATTGCTTCCTCTACAATCCGTGTAGGTGCTGGCAACGATCCTGCCTTTAATACTAAGGCCAAGTCTTTTGCTTCTTCGGTTGTAAAATTTCCGGTGATTTGTGAATTGCCGTTGGGAATTTCGCCTTGCACGGTGGGGGCGGTGTAAACATAATTATCAAGAACAATGGCGATACGGCCCTGTGGTTGTTTGGCCGATGCGGTGGCTGTAACCTTGGCCCACGTGCGTGCACCTGTTGCATTCATGCTCATGCTCACCGATGGCCTGGCAAATTGATCGAAATCCGATCGGGCATCGTTGATCACATCGCCCGTCAATAAGGGTTTGCCACTGCGGCCCAGGTTTACAAAATTCAGCTTGATGTCTTCCACCCCGGGCGTAACGTCCGGATCGGATTTCACGTCCCAGAATAAACCCACGGTTCGGGGCAATAAAGCCCGCACTTCGGCACGCTTGAAGATGGCGTTGATTTGTGCGGTATCTTTTACCGGATAAAGAAAAGATCCGCCTTGCGAGCTTAGCGCAAAAAGGGGAGACGCGGTGGCCGACCGTAACGAGTCCAGCGAACTGGAAGTGCTGTCTTTGGGGTTGGCGCTCGTCAATTGTTTTTCCAATGCCGACTTGGTAGTATCTGTTTTTGCGCCCAACTTATCCGCAATAGTGGGGATGACTTTATTTTCAACAGGCGGGTTTTTCTTTTTTTCTTCTAATTTTTTTGCGGCTTGTTCTTTGAGAAGCATTTGGTTAATGGCCATCAACGATTGGCTGACTTGCGGATCGTAAGGTTCTACGATCTCCCAAAATTCAAGTCGTGCTACGCCCTGCAAAAGTTTACGGACACGCTGTGGATTGTCAGCCCCTGGAATTTCGATTTGGATACGGCCCGAGCCTTGCAATTGCTGAATGTTGGGCTGCGAAGTTCCGAATTGATCGATCCGGGTTTTTAAAATCGTGAACGAACGGTCGATGGCATCTTTAATTTCTTTGTCCAAGAATTTCAAAACGGCATCATCGCTATCGGATAGCTTAACACGGTCTTTGTTGGCCGTAGAGGTGAACAGCGAGGCTAGTGTGCGGCCGGGGTTTGTTTCTTTAAATGCTTTGTAAAATAAGTCGGTGAAATTTCCGGTGCTGGTTTTCTCCAGCTCTTTTGCCTTCTGCAAAGCGGCAATAAAAGAGGGGTCTTGATTATTGCCGCTCAGGCCTTTCACTATGTCGATGGGTGAAATCTCCAACACTACGTGCATGCCGCCCTGTAAGTCGAGGCCTAGGCTTAGCTCGTTGTCTTTTACTTCCTTATAGGTGTACTCCGCCCCGAAGATATTGTACACAGGTTTGTTCCAAAGCGAATCCAAATAATTTTGCTTTTTGGATAAATTGATTGAGCCATCCTTGTCGGTTGCTTTGGCGATGGCTTCTTGATTGACTTTGCCTGACACTAACGTGAACGATAGATAATACAGGCAAAGTGCTGTGATTACAATGGTGAGCACTACCACTACTCCTTTGTTGCGCATAACTTTATTAAATTGAAAATGAAATAATTTGAAAATAAAAACAGTATTAACCATTAACTATTAACCCCCGTGATTAATAATTAACCGATAACGAATTAACGAACTTAGGGAGCGTTGGGGGAGATGATGACGCGAAACAGGGTCTTGAAAAAATCGGTGGCTACCTTTTGGATGAAAACGATACGCTCGTTTTTGTTGCTTGACAAATGCAGTTCTTCAACGGTCGCTACTTGCGAATGAATGAGTTCCACCACTTGGCCTTGTGCCGCCATATCCGAAGGAGCCTGAATAACTACCGCTGACTTATCTTTTGATTTTTCCGTTTTCCCCTTGGTGGAAGGATTGCCCGTGTAGAATACCTGTGACAATAAAATCACGGCAACAGCACAAAGGCCGGAAGCCAGCAAGAACGAGCGTTGAAGTGACTTGCTTTTCATAGTGGAAAGCAAAAGTAGGTAAATCAAAGGATTTTGCAACGGAATAATATCGTAAAATCAAATCATTGTCATTAGACCTAAGCTACGTTGACATCCGTTCTTTTGGAGACAGGCATGGCAGATTATACAGAAAAAAAATTATGCGTTGACGGCTGATTTCAAATACTCCTCCATCGGCAAACAACTGCAAACCAAATTCCGATCGCCATACGCATTGTCAACGCGGCTCACCGAAGGCCAGAATTTGTTTTCTTTTACGAAAGGAAGGGGATAAGCAGCCTTCTGACGGGTGTAGGGTAGTTCCCACCTATCTGAAGTGATCACAGTGGCTGTGTGAGGTGCATTTTTCAATACATTTTTTTCTTTGTCCGCCTCCCCGTTTTCCACTTCGCGGATTTCATTTCTGATTTCGATCAACGCTTCGATGAAGCGGTCTAGTTCTTCTTTCGGTTCGCTTTCGGTAGGCTCAATCATCAAGGTGCCGGCCACCGGAAACGAAACGGTTGGCGCGTGGAACCCATAGTCCATCAACCGCTTGGCAATGTCTTCCACTTCAATACCGGCTTTCTTGAACTCGCGGCAATCCACGATCATCTCATGGGCACAGCGGCCGTTAGTGCCAGTGTAAAGAATTTTAAAATGTTCGCTCAGCCGATCTTTCATATAGTTGGCATTGAGTATGGCGAGCTTCGTGGCGTTGGTCAATCCTTCGCTGCCCATCATCGCGATGTAGGCATACGAGATCGCTAAAATGCTGGCGCTGCCATAGGGTGCAGCCGATACGGCATGAACTGCTTTTTCACCACCGGTTTTTACGAGTGTGTGCCCTGGGAGAAAGGGTTTTAATTTTTCGTTCACACAAATCGGGCCCATGCCAGGGCCACCGCCACCGTGGGGAATGCAAAATGTTTTGTGCAGGTTCAA
>JAYVMP010000102.1:0-18682 GCA_043758895.1 Bacteroidota bacterium | reverse complement strand
CCGCGGTGGCCGTTGTGCATTTTATAGGTGGACAGTCCGCAGGCAAGCGCAAGCAACTGATGCCCGAGACAAATACCGAACACGGGCTTATCCGTTGCTAAAATTTCTTTCACCGTTTTAATCGCGTACTCCATCACCGATGGATCGCCAGGGCCGTTGGATAAAAAGTATCCATCAGGAGACCACGCTTCCATTTCCTTTGCGGAAGTTTTGGCAGGAAAAACCTGAACATAACAACCACGGGCTGCGAGGCATTTCAAAATATTAGCCTTGATGCCAAAATCTAAGGCAGCTATTTTAATCGAAGCAGTAGGATTACCAACAAAATAGTTTTTCTTGGTGCTCACTAGCGAGGCCAACTCTAAACCATCCATCGAAGGAATCTTCTTCAATTCTTCTTTTAGTTGGTCTGCCGAATACTCGGACGAGATAATGGCATTCATTGCGCCCTTGCTACGGATATGGCGCACGAGTTTGCGTGTATCCAAATCAGTAATTCCAACGATGTTATTTTTTTCCAAATAAGCCTGCAAACTTTCCTTGGAAGTCTTGCGGCTAAATTCGGTTGAAAATTCGTTTACAACTATTCCACTAATTTGAGGATGCCCCGATTCTTGTTCTTCACTTACGGTGCCATAATTTCCAATATGCGCAGTAGTGTTCACAATGATTTGACCGTAGTAAGAAGGGTCAGTATAAATTTCCTGATACCCCGTCATGCCGGTGTTGAAACAGATTTCACCGCCCGATGTACCTTGCTTGCCCATAGTGCGGCCTTCCATGAGGAAGCCATCGGCCAAAAGTAAATACGCTTTGTCGCTCATCTCAAATTAGGGTTAACAAAAATACTCGTTAGACAGAAATTCTTGGTTTATTCTTACCATTATTTTATTCCTCATGGTATTAGAAATCCATTAGAAAAAGAGAAGATGCGATAATACACTTTTCATCCTGTGGTACTTTCAAATAAAAAAGGGGATTGAACTTCCGCTCATTCCCCTTTTTGTGATCAATAGATGAATCAATTTATTCTTTAGTTTTAGCTTTCCTTACGGCTTTTTTTGGCTTTTCATCTTTTTCTTCTGCTACTACTTGAGCATCTTCAATCCCGCTCTCTTCCTTTTTGCTCTTGCGCCCCCTACGGGTCTTGGCCTTTTTAGCAGATCCGTCTTTCTTATAAAGATCATTAAAATCAACCAACTCCATGAGGCACATATCTGCCGCATCACCCAAACGAGGATCGCTCAGTTTCACAATGCGTGTGTAGCCACCCGGTCTTTCTGAGGTGCGGCCAGCCACCTCACCAAAAAGAGCGGTTACCGACTCCTTGTTTTGCAAATAGGAAAAAACCGTTCTGCGCGAATGCGTGGAATTTGTTTTCGCTTTGGTGATCAAAGGCTCTACATATTTTCTAAGCGCTTTCGCTTTGGCCACCGTGGTGGTGATCCGCTTGTTGAGGATCAGCGAAGAAGCCATGTTGGAAAGCAACGCATGACGGTGCGATGCAGTCCTCCCCAAGTGGTTTATTTTTTTACCGTGTCTCATGATTAGTCTTCGTCTAATTTATATTTCGCGAGATCCATCCCAAAGGTGAGGTTCTTCTCTGATACTAATTGTTCCAATTCGGCCAAGGATTTTTTGCCAAAGTTTCTGAACTTCATCATGTCAGAAATATCCAACTGTACCAATTCTCCCAGTGTTTTCACATCGGCAGCTTTGAGGCAGTTGTAGGCACGCACCGACAGGTCAAGATCATGCAATTGTGTTTTCAACAACTTGCGCATATGCAGCATCTCTTCGTCCACTTGCTCCACTTCACTGTCTTTGGTGGTCTCCAATTCAATCGATTTATCGGAGAATAAGCGGAAATGCTGGATCAAAATGAAAGCAGCTCCCTCCAATGCTTCTTCGGGATGAATCGACCCATCCGTCTCGATTTCCACCATCAACTTTTCATAGTCGGTCTTTTGTTCTACGCGGGTATTCTCAATACTGTATTTTACATTTTTCACGGGTGTGAAAATAGCATCGATGGGAATGTAACCAAAAACTTGCTCGTTCGGCTTACTTTCTTCCGCTGGCAAATAACCACGGCCTTTTTCTACCGAAAGTTCAATTTCAAAATGAGCAGATTCATCCAAATTACAGATCACATGATCCGCATTCAAGATTTCAAATCCTGAAGTAAACTTAGCAATATCACCAGCTTTGAACTGCTTCTGCTTCTTGATGTTTACCACCACTTTGCTATCGTTGGTCTCACCAATTTTTCTAAACCTGACTTGTTTTAGGTTCAAAATAATTTCGGCCACATCTTCTACTACCCCTTCAATGGTAGAAAATTCGTGGAGCACACCTGGAATTTTAATTCCAGTAATGGCATATCCTTCAAGTGATGACAACAAAATTCTTCTCAGGGCATTGCCGATGGTTACACCATATCCTCTTTCCAACGGTTTGAAGGTGAAAAGGCCATGGAAATCATCCGACTTTTCCATCACCACTTTATCCGGCATTTGAAATGCTAATATTGACATAAGCGCTTTATTTTTTGTTTCAAGGATTACTTCGAGTACAATTCAACAATCAACTGTTCGTTGATGTTTTCGGGGATGTCCTCCCGTGGAGGAAGGTTGATGAGTTTCCCTTCAAATTCTTTGATGTCCCACTCCAACCAGTTGTATTTTTTTGCCCCATTAATCGACAAGGCGGTGGTAATGGTTTCAAGTGATTTTGATTTCTCACGCACAGCAACCGTATCGCCAGGTTTCAGGGTGAACGATGGAATATTGACCACCTCGCCATTCACCAAAATATGTTTGTGCACTACCAACTGACGTGCCGCTCTGCGGGTAGGCGCCACGCCCAACCGATAAACTGTGTTGTCGAGACGGGCTTCCAACAATTGCAACAGCACTTCTCCCGTTACGCCTTTTTTGCGAGAGGCCTTATCAAACGTGTTTTCAAACTGACGCTCCAATACTCCGTAGATGTATTTTGCTTTTTGTTTTTCCGCCAACTGTGTAGCATATTCAGAGAGTTTTCTCTTTTTGGTTTTGCCGTGCTGACCAGGAGCGTAGTTCTTTTTTGCCAGCACTTTGCTCTCGCCCATAACAGGCTCATTAAACCTTCTGGATATTCTTACTTTGGGCCCTGTGTATCTTGCCATAATTCTATTTTAGATTTTAGATTTTAGATTTTAGATTTCTCTGTCCTCCTCCATCATTATAAATTTCATTGTTCTATTTCTTACCTGAGACTTACCCTAAATCAAAAATAGTAAACCCCAAATCGCTAATTCTCTAAACCCGTCTCTTCTTAGGCGGACGGCAACCATTGTGTGGCATGGGTGTCATGTCTTTGATAGTGGTCACCTCAATACCCGAAGCTTGCAGGCTGCGGATGGCCGATTCACGACCCGCACCGGGTCCTTTCACAAACACCTCCACTTTGCGCAAGCCTTGTTCAAAAGCTTTAGTAGCCGCCTCCTGCGCAGCAACCTGTGCGGCATACGGAGTATTTTTCTTTGAGCCTTTGAATCCCATCTTTCCAGCCGATGCCCAGGCCACTACCTGGCCTGTGCTGTTCGTCAGCGAGATGATGATGTTATTGAAGGTCGCTTGGATATGGGCGTGGCCTGCGGCCTCCACCACTACTGTGCGCTTCTTGCTCTTGTCCTTTTTCTTTTCAGCTACTGGTGCTGTTGCCATTTTGTTAAGCTTTAGAGTTCTTAATTTGCTATCCCCTGAGTCATCGTCCTTCATCTCAAAAACTAAGGACTAACGACTTGTGACTATTTTTATCCTTTCACTGCTTTCTTCTTGTTTGCCACGGTCTTGCGTTTGCCTTTGCGTGTACGGGCGTTGTTCTTAGTCGTCTGGCCACGCACCGGGAGGCCTCTGCGATGGCGGAGGCCGCGGTAACAACCAATATCCATCAAGCGCTTGATGCTCAATTGAACTTCTGATTTCAGCGAGCCCTCAATGCGGAACTGCTCGGCAATGATAGAACGGATCAAATTCGATTCTTCATCATTCCATTCCTTCACTTTCTTATCCAAACTTACTTTAGCCTGAGAAAGTATTTTTTGTGCTGACCTGCGGCCAATGCCAAAAATGTAGGTGAGGCCAATTTCGCCCCGCTTGTTGTCTGGAATATCAACGCCTGCTATACGTGCCATTTTTTTTTGTTAAGTGTTATTCCCTATCTGTTAATTGTAGTCCGCTAATCATTTTTGTTTTCACTCCCTCAACGATTAACCTTTAACCATTAACGGATTACTATCCTTGTCTTTGCTTATACCGTGGATTCTTCTTATTGATCACATACAACTTGCCCTTGCGTCTGATAATCTTGCAATCAGCACTACGCTTTTTTATGGATGCTCTTACTTTCATAATTTCTTAGTCTTTAGTCCTTGTTCTTTTAGTCCTAAATCCATAGTCATGCGACTTTGTACTCAGAACTATCTACTACTTATACCTAAACGTTATCCTTCCTTTTGTCAAATCATAAGGCGACATTTCCAACCTCACCTTGTCACCCGGTAAAATGCGAATGTAGTGCATCCTCATCTTGCCTGAAATATGAGCCAACACTTCGTGCCCATTTTCCAACTGCACTTTAAACATTGCATTGGACAGAGCCTCTTGTATTGTTCCGTCTTGCTCTATCGATTTCTGTTTCGCCACTTGAACTTATAACTTTCTTCTATGTACTCGTGTGTTGTTACTATCTCTGTTCTATCCTTAAAGATCGCTACCATGTGCTCATAGTGAGCGGACGGTTTGCGGTCATTCGTTCGTATCGTCCAACCGTCTTTCTCCTGCACCACCTTTTTATTTCCCAGATTGATCATGGGCTCGATGGCAAACACCATCCCCTCTACAATCTTTGCCCCTTTGCCCCGCTTGCCATAGTTGGGCACTTCAGGATCTTCGTGCAATTCTTTTCCTACCCCATGGCCTACCAATTCCCTCACCACCCCATAACCAAATTGTTCAACAAAATGTTGAACGGCAAAACTTACATCACCGATCCGGTTGCCTGCTTTTGCCTGGGCAATTCCGAGGTAGAGCGACTCATAGGTCCGATCCAACAATTTCAATACTTCCGAACTCACGCCCTCCAGCGGATAAGTATAGGCCGAATCGCTATGGTATCCTCTGTACTTCACCCCGCAATCTACGGAGATGATATCGGTCTCTCGCAATTCGTACTCTCCCGGAAAACCATGCACCACTACATCATTCACCGAAATACATAATGCCGCAGGAAACCCGTGATAGTTCTTGAACGATGGCCACCCGCCATGGTCTTGTATAAATTCATCCGCAATCCGATTCAACTCTTTCGTTTTCACACCGGGCTTGATGGCCTTGGCTACTTCTGCATGCGCTTTGGCCAAAACTTGGGCGCTTTCTTTAATAAGCTGAACTTCCTGTGCCGTCTTGTAGTGAATCATTCCACCTCAAGCCGCTGCAAATTGAGAACGCCCTTTCACCCTGCCTGACTTCATCATCCCTTCGTAGTGGCGCATCAACAAATAGCTTTCAATCTGCTGGAGCGTGTCAAGCACAACCCCAACCAAAATCAGCAATGAAGTGCCACCGTAGAAGTATGCAAAATTCTGAGTGATACCAGCCTTCACGGCAAATGCCGGAAGAATTGCTACCATCGCCAGAAAAATCGCACCCGGTAAAGTAATCTTCGATAAAATACCATCAATAAATTCAGCGGTTTGTTTGCCCGGTTTAATACCGGGAACAAATCCACCGTTTCTTTTCAGGTTGTCAGCAATGTCATTTGACGGAACAGTGATCGCTGTATAAAAGAAAGTGAAAATGATAATCAACGAAGCAAACAATAAATTGTATTGCCATGATGTAAAATCGGCAAACGTAGTTCCCACATAAGCACCGATATCGCTATCTCGCCAAATGCTCGCCATCAACGGAGGGATGAACATCAGTGCTTGTGCAAAGATGATCGGCATTACGCCTGCCGAATTCAACTTCAATGGAATGAAATCGCGTTTGCCCCCATACAATTTATTTCCGACCACTTGCTTGGCATATTGAATAGGGATTTTACGGGTCGCTTGCGTCAATGCGATAACGCCAACAACTACAAAGAACAAGGCCAATATTTCGATGATGAAGAGTAAAGCCCCATTCAATCCTTTTGAATCTAATTCCTGAAGAATAGCCACGGGGAAGCGGGACACGATTCCGATCATGATCAACATGCTAATGCCGTTGCCGATGCCCTTGTCAGTAATGCGTTCGCCCAACCACATGCAAAACATGGTACCCGATACAATAATGATCATCGAAGAGATCACATAAAACAAACCGGGCTGAATGATCGCTTCCGGATTCACAATCGACTTCAAATAACCAAATGACTGAGCTGACGTAATGACAATTGTTAGAACCCGGGTAAACTGGTTTAGTTTTTTTCTTCCGCTCTCACCTTCCTTTTGAAGTTTGGTGAAATGGGGAACGGCCACCGTCAATAGTTGAACAACAATAGAAGCCGAAATATAAGGCATGATACCCAATGCAAAGATGGATGCTCGGGTAAAAGATCCACCTAAAAATGTATTCAGCAAATCAAAAATACCACCTGAGTTTCCGGTCAACTTATTCGGGTCAATACCCGGCAATACGATATACGATCCAAGTCTAAAAATAACCAGGAAACCGATCGTATTGAGAATCCTCACGCGAAGATCTTCAATCGAAAAAATGTTCTTTATGGTAAGGAAAAAACGCTTCATTTTTTATTTTGCGATGGTGACGTTGCCGCCAGCCGTTTCTATTGCCTTGGTTGCCGTTTCTGAGAAAGCATGGGCTTCAACCGACAACTTTGATTTTAATTCTCCTCTTCCCAATATTTTTACCAAATCCTTCTTACCTACGATTCCGTTATCCCGCATCAATTGCACATTCAGCGAACTGGAATTCGTTTTCTTTGCCAACTCCTCCAATACATCCAGATTGATCGGTTTGTAGGCAACGCGATTGTTGTTCTTGAAGCCAAACTTTGGGACGCGTCTTTGTAAAGGCATCTGACCACCTTCAAAGCCAATCTTCTTGGCATATCCGGAACGTGATTGTGCACCTTTATGGCCACGGCCTGCTGTGCTTCCACCACTGCCCTGGCCTCGGCCGAGGCGCTTGTTTGTTTTTGTCGAACCGGAGGCCGGCTTGAGCGTATGCAGGTTCATCTTATAATTCGGTTACGCTTACTAAATGACTTACTTTTTTTACCATGCCCTGTATCTGTGGCGTGTATTCCACTTCTACCGAGTTGTTTACTCTTCCCAATCCCAACGACTGGATGGTTCTCAATTGAGTCTCCGGTCTTTTTATTGTGCTGCGGGTTTGTGTAATTCTAACTTTTGCCATAACGCTTATCCGTTAAATACTTTTGACAATGAAACGCCCCTGTTTCGGGCAATCGTTTGTGGATCGCGCATGGTTGTTAACGCTTTGAAAGTGGCCTTCACCACATTGTGGGGATTCGATGAACCTTTAGATTTTGCCAGCACGTTGTGGACGCCTGCACTTTCAAGAACAGCACGCATCGCGCCACCGGCAATAACCCCCGTACCTGCTGAGGCCGGTTTCAACAAAACAAACCCACCGCCAAACTTTCCGATGGATTCATGTGGAACGGTTCCTTTAATGATCGGCACTTTCACCAAATGCTTTTTCGCGTCATCGATGCCTTTGGTGATGGCGTCCGTTACTTCATTGGCTTTGCCCAATCCGTAACCCACTACGCCATTGCCATCGCCAACCACTACGATCGCAGCGAAGCTAAACCTGCGACCTCCTTTTACTACTTTGGCTACGCGTTGGATAGCAACTACCTTCTCTTTCAAGTCGATCTCGCTGGCCTTTACCGTGCTGACGTTACTTTGTGTCATGCGTTAAAATTTTAAACCTCCCTCTCTGGCTCCTTCTGCCAAAGCTTTGATGTTACCGTGATATAAATAACCGTTGCGGTCAAATACAATTGTACTAATGCCGCTTGCGATAGCCTTTTCAGCAATCTTCTTTCCTACCGTTTTTGATATCTCTATATTTACCCCCTTTGACTCCAGCTCTTTAGAAGATGTAGCCAAAAGTGTGTGGCCTTTGGAGTCGTCAATCACTTGGGCATAGATTGCCTTGTTGCTCTTGAACACAGAAAGCCTTGGCCTTGCTGGGGTGCCTTCAATTTTGTGACGGATGCTGAATTTGATCCGTTGTCTTCTGTCTTTAATGTTCGGCATATCGTTTATTATTTAGCGGCTGCCTTACCAGCTTTTCTGCGTACAAATTCACCCACGTACCGGATACCTTTTCCTTTGTAAGGCTCCACCGGACGGAGCGATTTTATTTTTGCTGCTATCTGGCCGATCAACTGCTTATCGATTCCTTCTAAAATGATCATTGGGTTTTGACCTTTCTCCTGAACGGCTTGCAACTTCAGTTCGGAAGGAACGGCCAGCACCACACTGTGCGAATAACCTAAACTCAGGTCCAACACGTTGCCTTGCGCAGTGGCCTTATAACCTACTCCCACTAATTCCAAATCCCTTCGGTACCCTTTGCTCACGCCCTCGACCATATTGGCGATCAGTGAGCGGTACAAGCCATGCATGGCCTTATGCCTTTTTTGTTCGGTGGGACGGTGCACATGAACTGATCCTTCTTCCAAAGTAATTTTGAAATCACGATCCAATTTTTGGTTTAGCTCGCCTTTGGGGCCTTTCACCACCACATTATGTTCTGCTTCCGCAAAGGTGCACGTAACCCCTTTCGGCAGGCTTATCGGTAATCTTCCTATTCGTGACATGATCTTACTCGATTAATAAACGTAACACAAAACTTCACCACCTACATTCAATGCTTTGGCCTCCTTGTCTGTGATTACACCTTTCGATGTAGACAGAATAGCGATGCCCAACCCGTTCAATACTTTTGGCAATTCTGCGGCAGGTTTATACTGACGAAGACCAGGTGTGCTCACGCGATGTAGCTTGGTGATCGCAGATTCCTTCGTTTCCGGGTTATACTTCAAGGCAATTTTAATGTTGCCTTGTTTGTTGTCGGTATCTTCAAATTTATAATTGAGGATGTACCCTTTGTCGAAAAGGACTTTCGTCACTTCTTTTTTAAGATTGGAAGCAGGCACCTCCACCACCCGGTGACGGGCTTTAATGGCGTTGCGCACGCGGGTCAAGTAATCTGCAATTGGATCCGTAATTTTCATATTCCCTACTTTTAAAAAAAGCAAACCCGTTTTATGAAACGGGCTGCAAAGATAATTAACAAATTTGGTTCTCCAAACTGTTACCTGGTTTCGCTTGGATATTTATCCGCGCGACCTTGGATACTCAGCAACCTAAAATTTTACTGCAAGTCACCAGCTTGCCTTGGTCACACCGGGGATTTTCCCTTCATGAGCCAATTGGCGAAACTGATTACGGCATAAGCCAAACTTGCTCATATAGCCGCGAGGCCGTCCGGTGAGCTTACAACGGCTGTGCAAACGCACGGCAGAAGAACTCCGGGGCAGTTTGTCCAACGCGGCATAATTGCCAGCGGCTTTCAATGCCTTGCGCTTTTCAGCATAACGCTTCACCAAAGCTTCTTTTTTATTGTCTCTCGCAATGACGGATAATTTTGCCATAATTAATTTTTATTTACGAACGGCATCCCAAAGGCTTTCAGGAGCGCATAACTTTCTTCGTCTGTGGGGGCGTTGGTCACAAAGGTGATGTCCATGCCATTGATCTTGGCCACTTTGTCAATCGAAATTTCAGGAAATATGATCTGCTCTTTCACACCCAAAGTATAATTGCCACGGCCATCAAATCCTTTGTCGTTTACACCTTTGAAGTCGCGTACGCGTGGGAGCGAAACACTGATGAGGCGATCCATGAATTCGTACATGCGGTCTCCGCGCAAGGTAACACGCACCCCAATTGCTTGACCATTTCTCAATTTAAAATTAGAAATGTCTTTTTTAGATTTAGTGGGTACTGCCTTTTGACCCGCGATCGTGGAGATTTCCTCAATGCCGACATCGATCAGTTTCTTGTCCGCAACGGCTGCCCCAATACCCTTGTTGATGCATATCTTCTCGATCTTGGGCACTTGCATGATCGACTTGTACTGAAATTTTTCTTTCAGTCCTGGAACGATCTCTTTTAAATATTTTTCCTTTAAACGTGGCGTTGCCATGGCTCTATTACTTTATAAATTCTCCTGATTTCTTCGAATACCGTTGTAGTTTCCCTTTTTCGTTCAGTTTACGGCCAGTGCGGGTTGGTTTTCCGGAGGCCTGGTCAACCAACATCAAGTTGCTGATGTGTACACCACCTTCCATTTTTTTAATGCCGCCTTCCGGTTTGCCAGCCGATGGCTTTTGATGTTTGGTGATGATGTTGATGCCTTCCACCAATGCACGGTTCTTGGCCGTTACTATCTCCAATACCTTTCCCGTCTTGTTCTTATCATCGCCTGATAGCACCTTTACTGTATCGCCTTTGCGGATATGCAGTTTTTGTTGTTTGTTATATTTCCTTTCCATAGTTACAATACTTCTGGTGCCAACGAAATGATTTTCATGAACTGCTTCTCACGGAGTTCACGGGCCACAGGTCCAAAAATGCGTGTGCCGCGGGGTTCATCTTGTGCTGTGAGAAGTACGGCTGCATTGTCTTCAAAGCGGATGTAGGAGCCGTCTTTCCTGCGAACTTCTTTCTTGGTGCGTACAATCACGGCCTTACTTACAGTGCCCTTCTTGATTTGGCTGGTAGGCAATGCGGACTTTACTGTCACCACGATTTTGTCGCCCACGCTTGCAGAGCGTCTGTGGGTGCCGCCCAGCACATGAAGGCAAAGCACTTCTTTAGCACCGCTGTTGTCTGCTACGGTAAGCCTGCTTTCTGTTGATATCATGATTACTTCGCTTTTTCAATTATTTCTACCAATCTCCATCTCTTATTCTTGCTGAGCGGGCGAGTCTCCATGATCCGCACGGTATCCCCAATATTCGCTTCGTTCTTTTCGTCATGCGCCATGAACTTAGTGGTCTTGGTCATGAACTTCCCATAGATCGGATGCTTTACCTTCCTGTCCATAGCCACGGAAATGGATTTTTGCATTTTGTTGCTCACCACTTTTCCTACCCTTTCTTTCCTGCTGTTTCTTTCTTCCATAACGAAAACTATTTTTGGCGTTCTTTCGCTGATAATTCTGTTTTTAACCTGGCGATGAGCTGGCGTGTTTCGCGGATCTTCATCGGGTTTTCAATAGCCGAAACCTGATGGGCAAATTTCATTTTGCGCATAGTTTCCATTTCGCTGCCGATTTTTTCGGTCAATTCTGCAATGGTCAATCCCTTTATTTCAGCGTTCTTCATTTCTATTAAGCTTTAACGGCTGTCTGTTCTACATAATCCCTGCGCACCGTGAACCGGGTCTTGATCGGTAACTTACCATCGGCCAAAGCCAATGCTTCTTTTGCAGTGGCCATCGTAACGCCACCGGCTTCGAACAAAATCGTTCCCGGCTTGATCACCGCTACCCAATACTCAGGGGCACCTTTACCTTTACCCATCCGCACCTCAGCAGGTTTGCGGGTAATTGGTTTATCCGGGAAAATACGGATCCACACTTGGCCTTCGCGCTTCATGGCGCGGGTTACCGCTACACGGGCTGCTTCTAATTGGCGGGCGGTGATCCATCCTGGCTCCAATGCCTTCAATGCAAATGAACCAAAGGAAATCTGATGACCACGTGTGGCCATGCCTTTCACTTTGCCCTTCTGCATTTTCCTGAATTTCGTTCGCTTGGGTTGTAACATGGTTGCTACCTTAAATCTTCAAAATAAATTATTTTCTTCCTCTACGGCTATCTCCACCACGGTCGCCTCCCCGATCTTGCCTTTCGCCTCTTCCACCGCGGTCGTCCCTACGGTCGCCACGGCCTCCGCCACCTCTTCTCCTGTCGCCACCTGCGTTTGGTGCACCACCTTTGTTTTCGCCTGGGGCGTTGCTTACCACTCCGATATTAGGAGATAAGTCGCGCTTGCCATACACTTCACCTTTAAATATCCAAACCTTGATTCCGATTTTTCCATACACCGTTTGTGCTTCTGATATCGCGTAATCAATATCAGCTCGAAGCGTATGCAATGGAATCCGTCCTTCTTTGTACTGTTCTGTACGTGCCATATCGGCACCTGCCAATCGACCGGATAATTTAACTTTAATTCCTTCTGCACCAACCCTCATGGTAGAGGCAATCGCTTGCTTCATGGCCCTGCGGTAAGAAATACGAGCTTCCAGTTGCTGAGCGATCGACTCGCCAACCAATTTCGCATCCATTTCGGGGCGCTTAATTTCAAAGATGTTGATGTTCACATCTTTATTGGTGAGTTTCTTTAACTCTTCTTTGATTTTATCTACTTCCGTTCCGCCTTTGCCAATCACAACACCTGGGCGGGCGGTGTGAATGGTAAGCGTGATGCGCTTCAAGGTACGTTCAATAACAACTTTGGATATGCCACCTTTTTGGATGCGGGCATCTACGTACTTTCTGATCTTGTGATCCTCCACCAACTTATCAGAAAAAGTTCTGCCACCAAACCAACTGGAATCCCATCCGCGGACAATTCCTAAACGAAGGCCTACCGGGTTAATCTTCTGTCCCATTATTCTTTAGTTTCGTTAACTGTTGTTGTTTCTTCTTTCCCTGCTTTAGCAGGCATGCGGTCAATCACCAACGTAACATGATTGGAACGTTTTCTCACGCGGTGAGCCCGACCTTGAGGAGCTGGCCGCAAACGCTTCAGTATTCTTCCGCCACCCACAAATATTTCTTTCACAAAAAGATCTGCTTCCTCTAATTTCACATCGGTGTTCTTCAACTCCCAGTTGTTAATCGCTGAGAGCAGTAGTTTTTCCATTTTAGAAGAAGGATGTTTGGCATCATACTTCAAAATGTTCAACGCGTTGCTCACCCGTTCACCTCGGATCAAATCCGCGATAAGCCTCATTTTGCGAGGAGAGGTAGGGGCATTGTTGAGGTAAGCTGTGGCGGGGCCACTTTTGGCGGCTAACTTGACGGCTTCCAGTTTTTCCCGTTTTACAACAGACCTTTTCTTTTTCTTTTCAGTTTCCATGTTTCAGGTAGCTATAATTTACGCCTGATTATTTTGCAGCCTCCATTTTGTTGTTGCCCGAGTGGCCTTTGAACGTGCGGGTGGGGGCAAATTCGCCCAACTTGTGCCCGACCATATTCTCGGTTACATAGACTGGAATAAACTTGTTGCCGTTATGCACGGCAAATGTAAACCCTATCAAATCGGGAGTAATCGTGCTCCTGCGTGACCAAGTTTTGATCACCGATTTTTTTCCAGCTTGCTCCATCACTTGCACTTTCTTGAGCAAGCGACTATCGAGGTACGGACCTTTTTTTATTGACCTTCCCATTATTTCTTCCTCCTTGCTATGATTAATCCATCAGAATATTTTTTCGGGTGGCGTGTCTTCTTACCCTTCGCCAACAGGCCATTGCGCGAACGCGGGTGTCCACCCGATGCACGACCTTCACCACCACCCATCGGGTGATCAACGGGGTTCATCGCCACACCGCGCGTGCGGGGCCTAATACCTCTCCACCGGGAGCGACCCGCTTTACCTACTTTTTCGTTCATGTGCTCGGCATTGGATACTGCTCCAACCACGGCCATGCATTTCACTAACACATTCCTCATCTCCCCTGAAGGCATACGTAATGTTGCATACTCCCCTTCGCGAGCCACTAACTGAACAAACGAACCCGCACTGCGCGCAATCGATGCGCCATTGCCTGGCTTTATTTCTACATTGTGAACAATAGTACCAACCGGAATCTTTGAAAGTGGTAATGCATTTCCTACTTCGGGGGCAACGTCTGCCCCTGAAACCAATGTCTGACCTACCTTAATCCCTTGAGGAGCAATGATGTATGTTTTAGAACCATCCTTATAGTACAACTTGGCCACACGAGCCGTGCGTGTAGGATCGTACTCTACCGACTGAACCACTGCGGGAATTCCAAATTTGTCGCGCTTGAAGTCAATCACGCGCAGTTTTTGTTTGTGGCCACCACCAATATAGCGCATGGTCATGTGACCCACATTATTGCGGCCACCGGTTTTCTTTATGGTCTGCACCAGCGATTTCTCCGGGCGTGTCTCCGTGATATCATCAAACCCAGGGGATAGCCTGTGACGCGTGCCCGGGGTTACTGGTTTTAATTTCTTCATTGCCATGACTGACCTTAATTAAGGATTGCCTTATCCATTCTATTATACGTTGCTATAAAAATCAATTACTTCGCCTTGCGCCAGGGTTACAATTGCTTTTTTGTAATCAGGCCTGCGTCCGGACAACGTACCTGCTTTGCTAAAGCGGGTTTTCTTTTTGCCCAAAACATTCATGGTGTTCACGCGCGCCACATTCACACCGTACATTTTTTCTACGGCATTTTTGATCTCAATTTTGTTGGCAGTAGCATCCACAATAAATCCGTACTTTCCTTTTTCGTTAAGAGCGGAAACTTTTTCGGTAACCAATGGGCTTTTTAAAATACTCATGGTCATTGATGGTTTAAGAGGTTGCTGATTTTCTCTACGGAGCTTTCCGCTAATATCAAATGCTCTGCATGGAGCACATCGTAAGTGTTGATCTGCGAAGCGGTAATGACTTTTGTGTTCTTCACATTACGGCCTGAGAGAACAACGTGCTTCTCGACACCGGGCAGAACAAGTAGTGTTTTTTTGTCGCCCAGAGCCAACGACTTGAGCATGCTTAAAAACTCCTTGGTCTTGGGTACTTCAAAATTGAAGTCTTCCACCACCGCTATCGCGTTGTCTTTTGCTTTGTAAGTTAATGCTGACTTGCGAGCCAAGTCCTTTACCTTCTTATTTAATTTAAAAGAATAGTCTCTTGGCTGAGGACCGAAAACACGACCACCGCCCTTGAACTGAGGGTTCTTGATGTTACCCGCACGGGCTCCACCTGTTCCTTTTTGTTTTTTGATCTTTTTGGAAGATCCTGAGATTTCGTTTCTCTGTTTGGCCTTGTGTGTGCCTTGGCGTTGGTTAGCCAAATAGCTCTTCACATCTAAATAGATGGCGTGGTCATTGGGCTCGATGCCAAAAACCTCTGTGGCGAGGCTGATGTTTCGGCCAGTCTTTTCTCCACTATATTTTACAACAGCTAAGTCCATTACTTTTGAAGGATTATCATTGAATTTTTTGCGCCAGGAACAGAACCGCTCACAAGGATCAAGTTTTGTTCCGCTAAAATCTTAACCACTTTCAGGTTGGTATTCTTTACACGATCGCCACCCATTCGGCCAGGCAAACGTTTTCCTTTTATTACCCTGGAAGCAAACGAAGCGTTACCCATTGAGCCGGGTGCACGAAGGCGATTGTGCTGACCGTGGGTCTGGCCACCCACTCCTGCAAAACCATAACGCTTTACCACACCTTGGAAACCTTTCCCTTTGGAAGTGCCAACGGCATCTAAAAAGTCGCCTTCTACAAAAATATCGGTTATCTTAATTTCTTTGCCCAACTCGGCAAGGTTCATAAACTCATCCCCGTAGTCGCGGAATTCAACCACATGCCTTTTGGGAGTAGTATTGGCCTTTTTGAAATGGCCAAGCATTGGGTTAGGTGTATTTTTTTCTTTCTTCTCGCCAAAGGCGATCTGAACGGCTACATACCCATCAGTTTCCTTGGTCTTCACCTGGGTGACAACACAAGGGCCAGCCTCAATGACAGTGACAGCCAAATTCTGACCATCTTGGCCGAAAACGCTTGTCATCCCTACTTTACGTCCTAATATTCCAGGCATAATTGAAACCTATTTTGCTTGATTCTAAACCGAATTGCGGGTTTCCTACCGCAAAAAGGACTGCAAATATAGGAACTAAAGTATAGGTAACAAGTGGAGACGAAAAAAAAACTGGAGACCCACAAAAAAATCTATGTTTATCCCAGAAATATGCAAAGCCATACGAATTTTCAATCGTCAGGTAAAGCAAATCCTTTTAAAGGCAAAAGGACTATTCCTCTTTAAAATCTTCCTTCCCTCCGGTCTTGGCAACCAGTCGTACCTCTTTTATCACAATAAAGTGAGACAATGCCTTGCACATATCGTAAATAGTCAAGGCTGCAACCGAGGCAGCAGTCAATGCCTCCATCTCAGCACCTGTCTTGGCCCTAACTTTAATCATCGTATCGATCATTACCTGACCTTTTTGGAGGGATATTTTTACTTGGCAATCTTCCAAAGCAAGAGGGTGGCATAAAGGAATAAGTTCGAATGTTTTTTTGGCGGCCATCACGCCTGCGAGAATTGCGGTTTGAAATACGGGGCCTTTTTTAGTGATCAATTCTTCGTCTTTGACGGCCTCCAGAACTTCTGCTGGCAAAACCACGATGGCCTTGGCGCGAGCGATTCGGACCGTAATTCTTTTCTCTGAAACATCCACCATCGTGGGAAGGTCGTACGGATCAACATGGCTTAACTTACCTTTCATCAACATTTTCATTCTAACCTAGTTTAAGGCACTGTCTCAAAAGCTTTTTGACACCAATTACGGACTCAAATAAAGTTGCCTGCGACAGTAAATTGCTTTTTTGGCGAACACATCCTTTTGGGATGTCGTATTTCTTTTAGCGTCTTTGTCTTACCTTGCTTTAAACAAAAATACAAATTCGATGGTGAGCGTGGCCGAAGCAGAAAAAATTATTCTTGGGCATCCGTTCCTTCCTAAAATTGAAAGTGTGGCTCTTGAACTCGGCAATGGAAGGATTCTGGCCGAAGAAATCAAGGCCGACCGCGACCTTCCCCCGTTTGACCGCGCCACCATGGACGGCATCTGCATCGCCTACCGTGCGTATCAAAATAGACAGCACAAGTTTGACGTGGTTGGCGAACAAGCTGCGGGCCAGACACAGAAAACATTGAATGACCCAACTCAATCCCTGGAAATCATGACTGGCGCATCACTCCCCATCGGAACGGATACAGTGGTGCCTTATGAGGCAATTGAACTCAATAACAATATTGCAGCCATTAAGGAAGTAGTTTCTAAAAACCAAAACGTGCATCGGCAGGGGGCAGACGCAAAGAAAGGTGAAGTATTGCTACATCCCGGGCAAAAACTTTCTGCTGCTGAAATTGCGTTACTCGCTTCCGTTGGGAAAAGTTATGTTTCAGTTTACAAAAATCCAATGACGGCTATCATTTCAACGGGCGATGAACTCGTAGCTATTGAGCAAACTCCCCTGCCCCACCAGGTCCGCAAATCAAATAGCTATGCATTGATGGCCGCCTTGCAAGAAATGAATGTGCAAGCCGACTCCTTTCATTTAAATGACGACCCGGTTGAGATAGAGGAAAAACTAAAATTGATCCTGGAAAACTATGAATTGATTATTTTAACAGGTGGGGTTTCCAAAGGCAAACATGACTATGTTCCTGCGGTTTTAGAATCCCTTCGGGTGGAGAAATTATTTCACGGAATAAGCCAACGCCCGGGCAAGCCCCTGTGGTTTGGCGTGTCACCGAAAAATTTTGTGTTCGCATTGCCAGGCAACCCGGTTTCCACACTGCTGTGCTTTCACCGATATGTAAAACCTTGGTTGATGAAAAGTTTTCACCAGACCCTGAACTCGCAGTTTGCCGTGTTAATTGAAGATTTTCACTTTGAGCCTCAACTCACGTATTTCCTTCAAGTTAAAATCAAAAATGAAAATGGAACATTGATGGCACACCCTCACAAGGGAGGGGGCTCGGGAGATTTTGCCAACCTAAAAGACGTGGATGGATTTTTGGAACTGCCGCTTGGGAGGAAAAGGTTCAGCATAGGGGATTATTTTACTTTATTCCTTTTGAAATGATACCTGCATACTTTTCCTATTGGCAATGATTTGTGGTTTATCGGATTGCATAAAGATAAGTCAGGGCCTGTGCCAGCCAAAATCCGGCTGTAATTGTTGATGAAAATTAAATTGAACACAATCAAAATCAGGTGACGTAACCAGTCTATCCGATTGATTATAATTAAGCACCGACTACTCCAGTGATCAGAAAAGAACCAAGCGAAATTCTTCCATAGTGGGTCTGGCAGCTTTTAAAATTGATACCCGGCAACAATTCCTTCATGTGTCTTTCGTCCGGCCTCTTTTTCCTTGTCTGTGGCAAACACCCAATCAATATTGGATTTGTTAAATCGAGGTGCATAAAACAAGAATCCTGTGGCTTCACCTATGGAAAATTCGGTTTCGTCAGAATCTGCGGCCTTTAAAGGCCTTGTGGTCATGGCGTTTGGTTTTCCTTCGCTCAGTTAGTGATTGAAAAACGGCATTAAAATTCCATCTTCGGCCTCACCTTCTGCCCAAATTGAATCGCATTGTAATATTTCTGCTTCTTTTTGCCCACTTTGGTTTCATAGTAAGGTTTTGGCGAAGCACAGGAGCTCAGAATGATTAAAGCAGAGACAAATAGTACAACCCACTTTTTCATGTGTATTTCTTTGTTTGGTTTTCTTTGTTTTTCGTTCTATTTTTTTACTTATGGATATAACTTCCCTTACCCATTGTTAGGGGTGTTCACC
>JAYVMP010000101.1:0-9210 GCA_043758895.1 Bacteroidota bacterium | reverse complement strand
GTTCAAGGAAAAAAGTGATAAAGAATCGGAAGGTTTCTTTCTGATCCAAAATAAGTTCAGAAAAATATTGGAGCAGTACAGCGTAAAACCGATGGACGTGGCACACGGATCGGAGTTTAATCCAGACCTGCACGAAGCCATTACCCAAATCCCGGCAACGGAAGAAAAACTGAAAGGCAAAATTATGGATGTTGTTGAAAAGGGTTACTTGCTCAATGATAAGGTTATCCGATTTGCCAAAGTGATTGTAGGCAGCTAACTATTCGCAAGACCTAACTTAATTCAATGTGCCTGCCCATTAATTAAAATCTCAAAACCCAATCCGCACATAAGCTAATCCGCACATGACCAAAAGAGACTATTACGAAATATTAGGGGTAAGCAAATCGGCTACTGCAGAAGAAATAAAAAAAGCTTATCGAAAAACGGCTATTCAATTTCATCCCGATAAAAACCAGGGCAACAAAGAGGCGGAAGAGAAATTCAAGGAAGCGGCCGAAGCTTACGAAGTGCTGAGTGATGAAACGAAGCGTGCTCAATACGACCGCTTTGGCCATTCTCGCCCGGGTGGAGGTGGTGGCTTCCAAGGCCACGACATGAATATGGAAGACATCTTCAGTCAGTTTGGCGATATCTTTGGTGGCGGTGGGTTCGATAGCTTTTTTGGTGGCGGTGGTGGCCGTTCCCGCCAGCGCAAAGGCTCGAACTTGCGCATCAAATTAAAATTGAACCTCGAAGAAATCTCTCAAGGTGTTGAAAAGAAAATAAAAGTTAACCGCCTCATCCATGCCGATGGCGTTACGTTCAAAAACTGTACAACCTGCAATGGCCAAGGCCAGGTGCGCAAAGTGGTAAACACCATGCTTGGCCAAATGGTGTCCACTACTGCCTGCCCTGCCTGCAATGGAGCAGGCCAAACCATCGACAAGCGTCCGCCCGGAGTGGACAGTTCGGGGTTGGTTTCCAAAGAAGATTTGATCTCTGTAAAAATCCCGGCAGGTGTAGCCGATGGAATGCAATTGTCCATGTCGGGCAAGGGCAATGAAGCACCCGGTGGTGGTATTCCGGGAGATTTGCTAATTGTGATTGAAGAGATGGAAGACAAGGAATTGAAACGTGATGGGAATAATTTGGTTTACGACCTTCATATCAGCTTTATCGATGCAGCACTTGGCACATCGGTGGAAGTTCCGTCCGTGGGTGGAAAAGTGCGGTTGAAGATTGAGCCTGGCACCCAGAGCGGCAAAATTTTACGCCTGCGCGGAAAAGGTGTCAAAGATATCAATGGCTACGGCTCTGGCGATCAACTTATCTATATTAATGTGTGGACACCAAAAAAACTGAGCCCAGAGGAAAAAACTAAGCTGGAAGCTTTTCGGGGCTCCCCCAACTTTCAGCCCCATCCAGACCACAACGAAAAAGGATTCTTTGAAAGGATGAAAGAGTACTTTGGATAATACGCTAACAAGGATGCCCGCACCTGAACCCCTAATTTTTTAGAATAAATTTTTTTAAAAGTTAGGCCTGACCGCTCTTAAATAATTCCGTTTCTTCAATTTTTTTTAAAACTTTCACTTCTTTTCCTCCGTATAAGCGTTGTTACAGGTTATTTTTTAACAAAAATTTAACCTTCCTTACATCTTAGCAACTTAAACCATCGCCTAACGTAAGATCGCTACATGTGGAAGATTATCATTTTGGTTTTTGTGGGGAGCGTCCTGGATTTAGAGAGTTGGGGGCAAGTGAAGAAGCAATTCACGGTTGAAAAAAATGAACAGTGCGACAAAGTCGAACTTACCCTTAAAGCTAAGACAGGCAATTGTTTTATACGGCCAAATCCAGGCAACGAATTGCTCAATATTTACAGCAATCAAGACATTGAAGAATACACCCACTCCTTTAGCAATGAAGTTAAGGGTAAGACCTGCATGGTCAATCTTTCGCTTGAACAAGAAACGCAGCGTGGTGTTGGCCGCAAGATCTCCTACCGGGTATTTGGCAATGAAGAGCGGGGCAATGAAAAATTCTGGAAAGTTTACTTGGCTGAAGATATGCCCTATTCCCTCGATCTTGATTATGGATTGGGCAATGCCAATGTAGATTTAGCTGGCTTGGCGATTAGCAGATTAAAAATAAATACGGGCAGTGCCGATGTCAATGTTTCCTACAGCTCGGATACCAAAAACAAAGTGGACATGGACACCTTCTTCATCAAAGTGGACATGGGGTCGCTCACCGCGCGGCAGCTCAACCTGACGCGCTCAAAATTTGTGCTGGCAGATGTTGGTTTCGGCAATATGTTTCTTGATTTCAGCGACAAATCTGACATGGCTCACCACATCAAGGGCACCGTTGGCGCAGGCAATCTTATTATCCACTTGCCGGGAAGCGAAGTGCCCGTCATTGTTCGAATCACCGATTCATGGTTGTGCAGTGTGAGCCTCTGCCATAGCTTGAAAAAAATAGGCGAAAATACTTTTGCTAATGCAGCCTACAATAAGAGCTCAAAAGATGCCCTCACCTTCGACTTGGATGTATCCATGGGCAAAATCATTTTCAAGGAAAAGGAATAGCGACCGCTTTCTTACTGTTTTCTTTCAAAAAAATCTATTTGATTGTAATTCAATTCCTATTTTTGTTTCACACAAACCAATCCTGTGGAAGCATTAGTAGCAAAAGAAGTATCCAAACATTATGCAGCGCATACTGCCTTGGACAAAGTAAGTGTCTCTATCCCCGAACAAACTATTTTTGGTTTGCTCGGACCAAATGGAGCAGGCAAGACCACTCTTATTCGGATTATCAACCAAATCATCAATTCAGATACTGGGGAGATCACCATTTTTGGAGAAAAGTTGAAGCCAAAGCATGTGGAGATGATCGGCTATCTGCCTGAAGAACGAGGGCTTTACAAAAAAATGAAAGTGGGCGACCAACTACTCTATTTGGCACAGCTCAAAGGTCTTAGCCGCAAAGATGCGTTGGCAAGAATCAAAACCTGGCTTGAAAAATTTGAAATCAAAGACTGGTGGCACAAAAAAGTAGAAGACCTCAGCAAGGGGATGGCGCAAAAAGTGCAGTTCATCAGCACTGTCTTACACGAACCAAAGTTGATTATTTTGGATGAACCCTTTTCGGGATTTGACCCGGTGAATGCGGAGCTGATCACCGAAATGATTTTAGAGCTCAAAGCCAATGGAAGCACCATCATTTTCTCTACCCATCGGATGGAAACCGTAGAAAGCCTTTGCGATCACATTGCGCTCATTAACAAATCGAAGAAAATATTGGAAGGTCCAAAAAAGCAAGTAAAAGACCAGTTTCGGACCAATACTTTTTTGGTGGAGCATCGGGGCAATCATTTTTCGTTGCCTGCCGAAAAATATGAATTGAAAAAGCAAGCCGTGATGGAAGAGGGTTTGTACTCCTCTACCATTCAAGCAAAAGAAGGGATCAAAGGGAATCAATTGATTCGCGACTTGATCGACATTACAGAGGTGTACAGCTTTCAGGAAAAATTGCCGAGCATGGCCGATATCTTCATCAGTTTGGTAAAAGGTGAAGGTGACGATGCGTTGACAAAACACTTGAGGGAAGCGTGAAAAGTACTAAGCTACGGGGTTACAAGTTAAAGTTGCACTATGAATAAAGTTTGGTTAATCATCCAGCGCGAGTTTTTGATACGGGTGCGAAAAAGGTCTTTTCTGATTGCCACCGTAATTGTGCCGCTGATCATTCCGGCCATCATCGGAGGGTTGATTTACATCATGATGAAAGAAGCTGAATCGGCTAAACCCGATACCGTGATGATCGTGGACGAAAGCGGCCAGTTCAACCTCGACAGCACCAAGAATACCAAGCGTTTTATTTTCGTGCCGTTGCAATTACCTGTGGAGCAGGCCAAGAAAGTTTATAATGAAACCAAAGATTTTGCTTTGCTCTATGTGCCAAAATTCAATATCGCCACACCGGAAGGTATGGTGATCTACACCCAAGAAAACCCAAGCATTGAAAAAATAGGAGACTTGGAATCCATTTTGGAGGAACGGGTGCGCGACCTAAAACTCCAAGAGTATAAAATTGATAAAGCGATACTCAAAAATTTAAAAACAAAGATCAGCCTCAAACAGATCAACCTCACCAAAACCGGGGAAGAAAAATCGAGCAACTCAGGCCTCCTTTACGGACTTGGCTTTGCGCTCGGCATTATGATTTATGTCTTTGTTTTAGTTTACGGCATTCAGATCATGCAGGGTGTGATTGACGAAAAAACTTCCAAAGTGGTGGAGGTGATTGTTTCATCGGTCAAGCCCTTTCAACTTATGCTCGGGAAGATTATTGGGATTGCCGCGGTGGGTGTATTGCAGTTTTTAATCTGGATTGTGCTGATTACTTTCCTTTCTTCCGGTGTGCTCGGTTACTTTGGTTTAAAGATGCCTCAAAAGCAAGCCATGGAGCAGGTGACAAAAAAGATGCAAAAGGATGAAGACGTGAAGCAGGCCATGGACCAGCAAAATGTGAAGGTGAACGAGTTGCTCAATAACCTTGGCGAAATACCCTTTACCAAAATTGCCTTTGTTTTTGTCTTTTATTTTATCGGAGGATACCTCTTGTATGGTGCACTTTTTGCCGCGGTCGGCTCAGCCGTAGAGTCCATGCAAGAATCACAGCAATTTCAGTTTCCAATTACCCTGCCCTTGCTCATTGGTTACTTGGGCCTATTCCTGTTTATCCTTCGCGATCCGCATGGGCCTGTAAGTTTTTGGCTTTCGATTATTCCGTTCACCTCCCCAGTGGCTATGGTTGGCCGCATTGCGTTTGATGTGCCCACCTGGCAGCTCATTCTTTCCATGGTTTTGTTGATTGGGGGTTTCATTTTTACAACCTGGGTTGCAGGCCGGATTTACCGAGTTGGTATTTTGATGACGGGCACCAAAGTGAACTGGAGAGTGATGACGAAATGGTTTATGATGCGGGAATGAACCGTAAAATCCAAATTCTAAGATTCAACATTCAATATCTTTTCCTTAAGCCATTTTTAATCACCTCGCCTCGTTCCTCTCCAGAAGAATTGATTCAATGTTATTAAACACCCAGGTTTCAATTTTTAATCTTGAATTTTGAATTTGTACTTTTAGACGATGGACAAGAAACCATTGCTTCCGTCTTCCATGGATTTTTATAAGAATAACACCAACCTAAAGTGGATCATTTTGGGGGTCTCTGTCCTGATCAGCATTGGTTCCATTTATTTTACCAATGTTTTGGTCGATCAGCTGAAAGAACGTGAAAAAGATCAAGTGCAACTATTTGCCCGTGCGCTGGAGTACACCATCAATGATACGCAAAACGATATCCTTTTTATCACTGAGGAAATTATCAATAAAAACAATTCAATACCCACAATTTTGGTTAACAGTAAGGGCCTCATCGATACCTATAAAAATATTGCCATCAACCCTTCTTGGAGTGCGCAGAAAAAGGAAGAACGCCTGCGCCTTGAATTGAACGAAATGAAAGACAGTTTTCAACCTATTGAGATATTGCTGAAAGATCCAAAAACACAAGAAGTCTTTGACCGGCAATATATCTATTATAAAAATTCATTTCTGCTCACCGAGCTTATCGCCTACCCTTACATCCAGATTTTTGTCTTAACCATTTTTGGGTTTATCTCTTACCTGGCATTTAATTATTCGCGCACGGCCGAGCAAAATCAGGTTTGGGTCGGGCTCACAAAGGAAACGGCCCATCAATTGGGCACGCCACTTTCCTCATTGATGGCCTGGATCGAAGTATTGCGCGATGATCCCTACATCCGCAATAAAGGAATCGTTGAAGAGTTGGAAAAAGATGTGCTGAAACTTCAAGTGGTTACGGAGCGGTTCTCCAGCATCGGCTCGGCACCAGTTTTGAAGGAGGAGAATATTTTTCAATTGGTAAACCGTGTTGTGGGGTATTTGCAATCGCGCGTTTCTTCAAAAATAAATTTTGAAGTCTATACACTTTCAGAAAATATAGTAGCGAAAGTACACCCCCCATTGTTTGAATGGGTGCTCGAAAATCTTTGTAAAAATGCCGTGGATGCAATGGGAAGCACAGGTACTATTGCCATCAAAATTTTGCGTGGCAACGAGAACAAAGTACTCATTGATATCTCTGATACCGGAAAGGGAATTCCAAAACTGATGATCGCCAATGTTTTTAAGCCAGGCTTCACCACCAAAAAGCGTGGTTGGGGGCTTGGCCTTACCTTGGCTAAACGCATTATCGAAATGTACCACGAAGGAAAAATCTTCGTGAAATCATCGGAAGAAAATTCAGGCACAACGTTCCGTATCGAAGTGAAGAGTGCTTAGTTTGCCCGGATGGCAATCACTGGATCCATCCTTGCGGCCACGGCAGCGGGCACGATCCCCGCTACCAACCCAATAATGGAAGACACCCCCAAACCCAATACAATATTTTTTGCAGACAGCACTACCTGCAAGGTGCCAAATGGCGCGAAAGTGAGAAGCCATACCAAAAGAAGTCCTGTGAGGCCACCAATCATGCTGAGGAAAATGGATTCAAATAAAAATTGAAAGAGAATAAAATAATTCTTCGCCCCCAATGATTTCTGAAGCCCAATAATACTGGTTCGCTCTTTCACGGATACGAACATGATGTTGGCAATTCCAAACCCACCCACGAGCATTGAGAACCCCCCGATAATCCAGCCTGCAACACCGAGCACATCGAATAAACCTGAAATAACTTTTACCAATGCTTCAGGTCGGTTCATGGTAAAATTATCTTTCTTGACGGGCTTCAAGCCTCGTTTCACACGCAGGTATCCTCGTGCTTCGTTTTCTAATTCGACCAATCCGACATCGTTTTCATACCCCTTCAACCCGATGGTTGACCCGAGTTCGTTCCACCGACCAGTCCCGGTTTGATAAAGTTTCCTGAACGAATCATAGGGAATATAGCATCCGTAATCTTTGCTCACCCAGCCCATAAAACTTTCACCTTCTTTTTTGATGACACCCACCACATTGAATTTCAGGTTTTTGATTTTCACATATTGACCAATCGGATTGGATTTTTGAAAAAGCGCTTTCGCGATTTCGTTGCCGATGATCACCACGTTTCTTCCCCCTTCCAGTTCGGCAGCGGTAAAATACCTTCCGTTTTCGATGTTGATCTCAAAAAGCTTGTCGTATTCGGCAGCCACCCCATTCAGGGTAATTTTATTGATGCCGTTGCTCCCGGCTTTTACCGTGATGGGCTGTGCATCGGCAAAGATGGAAATGGTCTGACCTGTTTTTAAGTTCGTTTTTAAAAACCGGTACTCATCATAAGAAACGTTGGGCCGCCTGATGTAGTCCTTCCACCAATCCCGACTGTTTCCACCGGTGTAGGGCCATTTCTCTACATAGATCACATTTGTGCCAAGAAAATTTAAACTGTCAATAATATTTTTTTGCAATGAATCGACTAACGTGAGGACCGCGATGATGGAAAAAATCCCAATCGTTACACCGAGTAACGAAAGAATGGTGCGCAAAATATTTGACTTGAGGGCCCGCCAGGCAAAACCAAGGCTTTCTGCGATCAATCGAAGTGCAAGCATTACAATAATTTTTGAGAATACATTATTTTCAATTCAAAACAAGTTCTTTACTCTAATTCGAAATATTCGTTGGCGCATTTTAAGTTGCCCGGATTGCAATTACCGGATCAAGCCGCGCAGCCACAGCCGCTGGCACAATGCCAGCAACCAGGCCAATGATGGAGGATACGCCCAGCCCCAAAATAATGTTAGAAGTTGAAAGCACTACCTGCAAACTTCCAAACGGTGCAAAAGTAAGCAACCAAACCAACAGCAGCCCGGTAAACCCTCCGATCAGGCTCAATAAAATAGATTCAAATAAAAACTGGAAAAGGACAAAATAATTTTTTGCGCCCAGTGATTTTTGCAACCCGATAATGCCGGTGCGTTCTTTTACAGACACAAACATAATGTTGGCGATCCCAAATCCACCCACCAACATGGAGAAACCACCGATGATCCAACCTGCAATGCTCAATACATCAAACACGCTACTGAGCGCATTGGCAATTGCCTCCGGGCGGTTGATCGAAAAATTATCTTTTTGCGAAGGCTTTAGCCCGCGCTTCACACGCATGGAGCCACGGATTTCGTTTTCAAGAAGCACTAGGCCCAAGTCTTCTTCATTGCCTTTCAGGCCAATGTGCGAACCCAGTTCATCCCACCGGCCTGTGCCCGTTTGGTATAATTTGCGAAACGAATCGTACGGAATGATGCATTCATAATCGCCACTGGCAAACCCGATAAAACTTTCACCTTGCTTTGAATTTGTTCCCACTACTTTGAACCGAAGGTTTTTTATTTTAACGAACTGACCAATAGGATCGGTTTTGGGGAACAGTGCCCTCGCCACTTCGTAGCCGAGGATCACCACATTTCTGCCGCCCTCAATTTCATCAGTGGTTAGGTAGCGTCCCTTTTCAATGTTCACCTCCCGCATGTATTCATAATCAAGGGCCACCCCACGCAATAAAATTTTATTGATTCCATTGCTGCCGGCTTTTACCGTTATCTGATTGGAGAAAGCATAGATGGACACGTGTGTTCCCGTTTTTAGGTTGGCCTTCAGAAACCTGTATTCGTTGTACGAAACGTTGGGTCGTCTGATGAAATCCTTCCACCAATCGCGGGAGTTGCCCCCAGTAAAAGGCCATTTATCGAGGTAGATAATGTCTGAGCCAAGAAAATTAAAGCTGTCGCGGATATTCCGTTCCAACGAATCGACTAAGGTGAGCACAGCAATGATGGAAAAAATACCGATCGTAACGCCCAAGAGTGAAAGAATTGTTCGCAGTAAGTTTGACTTGAGGGCCTTCCAGGCAAAGCCAAGGCTTTCGGCAATTAATCGAAGGGTGAGCATGGGGTTTTAACGCGAATGGCAATCTTTTTGGTTACGAAATCTAATAAATTTAAAATTTTGCAAGTTAAGGCTTAGTGGCTTCGAGTCCCGATCCACAAGTTTCGGCCTGCTGTCACTGCTCAACGCTCTCACCTTAGCAACTCGCGGCTTATCTTATCAGGGCTGACGCATCTAAATTTTAAGCACGGTTTCAAGATATTCAATGTCCCAGCCGGCTTTTAGGCGTTTACCTTTAATTCCTTGTTTAGTGGAGGTT
>JAYVMP010000100.1:0-2909 GCA_043758895.1 Bacteroidota bacterium | reverse complement strand
TAAAAAAACCGTAGAGGGTAGTGAGCCATGGGTAAAACAAACTGCAGATGAGGCAAACCATCCCGCCAAAAATTATTACGGGTTTGCGCCCAAGTCGGTCGGCAAGCTTACCGCTGAACGGACGGGAAATCATGGCAGTGATGGTGAACAACGAAATGATCAACCCCTTGTAATCCGCCCCACCCAGTTTGGTCAAAAATTCCGGCAGCTCAGGAATGATCATGTTGAAGCTTGCAAAAAATAATAAGGCCGATGCGCACAATAGCCAAAACTGTGCGCTATAAATTTTTTCTTTCCTCACTTTATGTTTGTCTTAGAATCTACCGGATACAAGTTTTTATTTTTTAGAAAAGACCTTTGCTATATATCTTCTTCTTTCAACAAAAATTTACGTTCACGCCAAATTACAATGAAAGTAACAGACTGAGTCCAAAATACTTAGTAATTTGCTTTTGCTAATTTTAAAAATGGTAGCAAAAACTTTTGGAGGTGCAGTGCACGGTGTGGATGCCCGCACGATCACGGTGGAGGTGAACGTGACGCAAGGCAAACATTTTCACATGAGCGGTCTGCCCGATACGGCCGTAAAAGAGAGCGAGCACCGGGTGGAGTCTTCCGTGAAAAGTTTGGGCTACTTCATGCCGCGCAACAAAGTAGTGGTGAACCTCGCGCCTGCCGACATTCGCAAAGAAGGATCGGCTTACGACTTGCCCATTGCGCTGTGTATTCTATCCGCTTCGGCACAAATCACAACGGAGCTATTGGAGAAATACGTAATCATGGGCGAGCTTTCATTGGATGGCGAACTGCGCCCGATCAAAGGCGTGCTGCCCATTGCCATACAATCGAGGAGGGAAGAGTTCAAAGGTTTTATTTTGCCGAAGTCCAATGCCAAAGAAGCGGCCATCGTTAATAATCTTGAAATCATTGGCGTTGAAAATTTGGCGGAGGCAATTGCTTTTGTAGAAGGAAAGAAAAAAATTGAGCCCCTCGTGATCGACACGCGCGAGGTTTTTCAAAACAAACTCAACACCTACGAAACCGACTTCAAAGATGTACAAGGGCAGGAGAACATCAAGCGTGCGTTGGAGATCGCAGCAGCAGGTGGGCATAACGCTATTTTGATCGGCCCTCCAGGTGCAGGGAAAACGATGTTGGCAAAACGACTCCCTACCATCTTGCCACCGCTTACGCTAAACGAAGCTCTCGAGACCACCAAGATTCATTCCGTGGCCGGAAAAGTGGGAGCCGAAGGGTCACTCATTACTACGCGCCCGTTCCGGTCGCCTCACCACACCATTTCGGATGTGGCCCTGGTGGGCGGTGGTGGCAACCCCCAACCGGGAGAGATTTCACTTTCGCATAATGGCGTTTTGTTTTTGGACGAACTGCCCGAATTCAAGCGCACCGTGCTTGAAGTAATGCGTCAGCCGATGGAAGAAAGGCGCGTGACGATTGCACGCGCAAAGCTTTCCATCGAGTTTCCGGCCAACTTCATGCTCATCGCCAGTATGAACCCGTGCCCATGCGGCTACTACAACCATCCCGAAAAAGAATGTGTGTGCGCGCCCGGTGTGGTGCAGCGCTACTTGAGCAAAGTGAGCGGCCCGCTGCTCGACCGCATCGACTTGCATGTGGAAGTTGTGCCCGTAAGTTTTGACCAGATGACCGCCACGCGCCAATCAGAATCGAGCACCCAGATCCGCGAGCGCGTGGTGAAGGCACGGCAAATCCAATCGGAGCGCTTCAAGCACCAAAAAGAAATTTATTGCAACGCCATGATGCCGAGCAATACCGTAAAAGACATTTGCTCAATCAACGATGCCGGAAGAACATTATTAAAAACGGCCATGGAACGACTTGGGCTTTCTGCCCGTGCCTACGACCGCATATTAAAAGTCGCGCGCACCATTGCCGACCTCGGAGCCTCCGAAGAAATTAAAATTGAACATTTGGCGGAGGCGATTCAATACCGGAGTTTGGACAGAGAAGGGTGGGCGGGGTAATCCATTTGGTGATGGCCGATCTGAGATTTGAAAATGCATGTTGGGGAAGAACACCAAATTCCATACCGCTTTGCGTTGAAGCTTTTATCATTGAAATAGTGCCGTCAGCTTGAGCAAAAGTCATTGAACAAAGCAGGAAAATTGTCAATTTTACTATTTGTTTCATTGGTTGTTTTCTGAGTCCTTTATAATTACGGCTTCCTGTTTCGGAATACGTACTATGAAGGATTTATAAATGCACTATGATCTCCTCGATCTTTGTCTCTCCTTTAAATGCTTTTATAAGTTTCTTCTCCGAGGAATAGACATAGACGGATGGTGTTGGTATTGCCCCAAAATTATTGACCACATCGGGCATCTCCGTGCGCACAAAATGAATGTTGGCATAGCCCGTGAGTTTATAGTCTTTCGCAAACCTTTCAATATCAGTAAAAGGTGCCGTGGAAATAAAGTACACTTGATAGCTCTCAAATGCCGCTGCGTGACTACTTATTTCTTTGGCTTCGCGCTGGCAATGATCGCAGTCGGGAAAGTAAATAAGAAGCACACTTTTGGTGGGCAGCTCACGAGCGGTGCGAACTGATCCGTCCGTCATGATCAGCCTCAGGTAAGGGTACTCATTGATTTCAGGTGTGGGTACAGCTTGTTGTATATCTGCCTTCCCATTTTTTTCTGAAGTTTTTTTACAGAAAAACAAGCCGAAGGCCATCACTACGGCTGACAATACAATGGGCAAGGCTTTTATCATTTCGCTAATTTAAAAAATGCCCAAGCAGAGTCATTAGGCAATAAAAGTGAAATTTTATCACTGTTGTCCGAGGAAACTAATAAAATGGTATAAAACGGGCTATGCATTAAACGGAGGGCACTTTTTCAGGATTTCAAAAAGTAACCCCCCCTTAA
>JAYVMP010000099.1:0-5036 GCA_043758895.1 Bacteroidota bacterium | reverse complement strand
GGCAATGAAGAGCACAGCATTCCGTTGCTTAATGGAATGAGTTTTTTCAATGGGCTCACCGTCAAACAGGTGGAGGATTATGTGAAGCCCGAAAATGGGTCGCTTAATTATACGCTTACCGCTTTGCGCTTGGCCAAACGTGCCAATGGCGTTTCGCAATTGCATGGCGATGTAGCTAGAAAGATGTGGGAAAAATATGAAGGCATTTGCAAAATCGATGCCATCACTAATGCCCAGAATAAAAGTTATTGGTTGGACAAAGAGTTGGAAAAAGCATTGGCCAAAGACAAAGACAACGCATTGACAGAGCGCAAAAAGGAATTGAAGTACAAACTCTTTCGCGCGGTGGCCAACCAGACCGGGAAACTATTTGATCCTAACGTACTCACCATTGTGTGGGCACGCAGGTTTGCTGCCTACAAACGGGCTAACCTCTTGCTTTCGGATTTTGATCGGTTTTTAAAAATCGTGAAGAATGAAAAATATCCGGTTCAAATTATTTGGGCGGGCAAGCCGTATCCGGAAGACTACGCGGCCATCAATATCTTCAACGAGATTTATTGGAAAGTAAAAGATATACCTGCTTGCACCGTACTCACCGGTTATGAGTTGTGGCTGTCGGGGCATTTGAAAAAGGGATCGGATGTGTGGCTCAACAATCCCCGTTTGTATCATGAGGCCTCTGGTACTTCTGGCATGACGGCTGCGATGAACGCCAGTTTGAATTTATCAATCCCCGATGGCTGGGTGCCCGAGTTTGCCAAGCATGGAAAAAATTCCTTTGTTATCGAAACGGCAAAGGGCTCACTCTCACTGGAAGAGAAAGATAAACTTGAAGCAAAAAAACTGTATGAAGTATTGGAGAACGAGATAATCCCCATGTACTACAATGCCCCAGCCAAGTGGACAAAGATGGTGAAGACTTCGATGAAAGAGGTATTGCCTTATTTCGATTCTTCACGCATGGCGGACGAATATTACAAGAAGATGTATCTTTCGTAAGATCCAATATGCAACGGATAATGGCCTATTGAGAAAATGAATGTTTATGACTTCAGCCCTCATGGTTAGTTGCTAATTGAACAATGTCTGCCGGCTACAAATCCAAAATAAAAATAGCCGCCATCATTTTGGCGGCCGGCTCCTCTTCCCGTTTGGGGCAATCCAAACAACTGTTGAAAATTGGAAAGGAGAGTTTATTGCGAAAAGTTGTCCTAACGACCTCAGCTGCTGGCATCGATAAAATTGTGGTAGTGTTAGGTGCAGGCCATGAAAAACATCAACAAGAAATTGCTGACCTGCCAGCGCTAATTGCTTTCAATCCGAATTGGGAAAAGGGAATAGGCTCATCGTTAAAGTGTGGAATTCGTTTTGTAATGGAGACTTTTCCCGATATTGATTTGGCAGTTCTCCTGGTTTGCGATCAGCCGATGCTTACCTCCGAACATATAAAAAAATTAATCAGCACTTATCATTCAAAGGAGAGCGCGATTGTTTCCTCTTATTATTCTGGTTCACCGGGGGTGCCCGTCTTGTTGCAGCGATCGATGTTTGCAAAACTTCTTGATGTGGGTGATGGGCAAGGGGCAAAAGGAATTGTAAAAGACCATCCTGCTTCTGTAAGCTTTGTTGAATTTCCGGAAGGAGAAGTTGACCTTGACACACCTGAGGATTTGAAAAAAATCACAGAATCCTGATCGATCCGCACAATATTTTCGGTCTGTTGCCGACTAACAATAGCACATCCCAATTTTTAATCATGATAATTTTTCTATCAATTTCGATTTTTGTTATCGCGTTGGTTGTCGTCTTTTTTCTTTTCATGCAGCAAAAGGAATTCGGCAAGGATCCGTTTGGCACAAGGTTGGCACGGGTGATTAAATCCCCCAACTATCGTAACCATGCTTTTCAAAACCTCACGCCTACCGAGATGATGTTGAAAGATACTTCTTATCCCAAATTGATTTGGGAGTCGTTCAACAAACCGGCCTCGGTAAGGCCTCCCCAAACCTTGCCTTCCATCAAAACCGATCTAAAAAATCTTCCAGATGAAAACCCAACCATCATTTGGTTTGGACACTCCTCGTACCTGATCAAGTCCAGGGGCGTTGCGATTCTTGTTGATCCGGTTCTCAACGGTCATGCTTCGCCTGTCTCCTTTTTCGGAAAACCTTTTGATGGATCAGATGTTTACTCAGTGCACGATTTGCCTCCCATCGACTTGGTTTTGCTCACCCATGATCATTATGATCATTTGCATTACTCATCCGTCAAACAACTTGCCGTATCGGCAAAATATTTTTGCGTCTCGCTCGGTGTTGCCTCGCACCTGGAGCATTGGGGGGTAGCCCCTGAAAAAATTACAGAGTTCGACTGGTGGGATGCAAAACTGGTACTGCCCGAAATCGAATTGATAGCCACACCTGCCCGTCACTTTTCGGGCCGCACTTTCAAGCGCGGAACAACCCTGTGGAGCTCTTTCGTTTTGAAACTTCACGGACACACTTTATTCCTTGGCGGTGACTCGGGCTATGAAAGCCATTTTAAAGAAATTGGGTTGAAGTATGGCCCATTTGAAATTGCGATTTTAGAATGTGGCCAGTATGGAAAAAACTGGCCATACATCCACATGCTCCCCGAAGAAACGGTTATCGCAGCAAAAGATTTGAAGGCAAAGGTTTTGATGCCCGTGCATTGGGCAAAATTTGAACTTGCCTTTCACTCGTGGGATGACTCGATCAAGCGGGTGACCAAAGGGGCAGCAGAAAACAATCAGCCTATAACTACACCAATGATTGGCGAACCGGTAATTTTGAATTCTTCCTTTCCCAACAAAACCTGGTGGCTTTAGTTACAAATTCAAGATTCAAGATTAGAGGTCTTCAATCAATGTCGTTAAGTTAACCTCCTCGCTTAGGGAGCGGAACGAGGTGAGGTAACAAGAAAGGGCTTAACTTATTAATGGGAGCAAAATATAGTAAGGTTTGAATACATTACCTTACGTCATGACCAAAAACAAACCCACTACAATAACCGCAGAGGGCGCGTTCGCAGAGAGATCCTTTTTTTTATTTTGCGTGCCTTCGCGCCCTCTGCGGTTCCAAAAGGCTTCGATCAAATCTATCCTTACCATTTCACTAAACTATTAATAATGACATTAGGTCTTCCTATTAAATTTTGAATCTTTCAATTTTGAATCCGGTTACTCCTCGCTAAAATCGGTAAATGTTTTTTTCATTTCCTTGGCATCGTATTTTGTATCCAAGGGTTTTGATGCATCAAGTTCAAGGGTGGGAAGCTTTTGATGGTTCAGGATGGGGAGAAACTTATCGCGGTCATTATCAAACTCCACGGACCTCCGGTTTGATTTGAGTGCATATTTCCGAGCAAAAATATCGCCCTCCAATTGTAATTGATTTCGGATTTCCGTTTCTGTTTTGATTAAATCCATAATATCGTTCTTGGATTTGCCCAACACTTCGGCAGCCTCCAACGTTCCCAGAGTTGCCGTGGTGGATCCCCCGATCACGGTTATCGCTCTCAGGTCATTAGGAGTGGACACCACCGCAGAGGAAACAGCCGATGTGGCACCCAGCGATGCTCCAAATATCGATCTGTTCTTCTTTCCTTTTTTTGCCTGTTTGTAGGCTTTCTCTAACGCTAGGTGCTTTTCATGCAGCAGCTCCAACAAGGCTTTGGCTTGCACCAAAGTAGCGCGGTATTTCTGGTAAAGAAATTTGTCTTTTTCTTCTACGTTTTCGGTATCCAACACTTTTACTTTTACCTTTCGCTGCACCCGATTGTTCGATTTATCTACCGCGAAAAAAATAAAGTCCACATTTTTTAATTTCTCCAAGTCATCAGTAAACCCATAGCCCGGTGACCAAGTAAATTCATATTGAACATTTGTATTTTCCTTAAAGCAGGTTTTTGGCACGCGCTCATCCGAGCTTAAAACCCCTGCACTTAGTACTTCATCGTCACCGTTGGGGTCAGTCACATAAATTTTAAAATTAATCCGTTCGTTTTCTTTAATGATAAAACTGGTGTCACTCGGCACAAGCAGCATTTCGGGCGGCAAATCCAACTGGGTTTGTGCAATTTTTATTTTGCCTATGGCCTCCATTTTTTCCGGCTGATCTTGCACCGTAAATTCAATCGTAAGTGGGCTGTTCTTTAAACTATTGAATTGATTGCGCGAGGGAGTCCAGGTAAGTAATCCGAGTGAAGATAGATTCATGCCTTCCGATAACTGCGAGGGCGAAATCCTGAAGGTCAGTGGATCGCCATCCGGGTCACGAACATAGTCGGACGAAATCTGGTAGCGATTGAGTGTGGACTGCTTTACATAAAAAACGGGAAGTTCGTCCACTTCGGGCGGGCGATTTTGATGCAGCACAGTGAGATTGATCGGTGCGCGAGCTTTGTGCCCATCTTTCCACTCGGCCTGAAAGATGAGGTTGATTTCCTTTTGCTTTTCTACCCGATCGACCAAATCATAAGAAGGCTTCCACGAAAAATTTCCGAGTGTATCAAACAGGATCCCATAGCCATTGATTCCTTCTAATGAAAATTTGGGTATGAGGGGATCGCTCGCTTTCACCTGAAATGAAAGCTCCTGGCCTTCCTTCACTTGGTTCCAGTTTTCAGTAGTAGGGAAAAGCAACTGTTGGGCAGGTGATAAGACGGGAGCCAAAACAAAAAGTACCAGAAAGCGAAACGGCATTTCTATAAATTTGAGGTGCAAAGGTAATCGTTTGAATGTTTTTTAAAATCTATATTCTTTAAACAGCTCATCCCTTGAAAACTTCCTCAAAAAAAAAGCATAACTTCTTTGAAGATGTGTATGCCGTTGTTCCGCTTGTGCCAAAAGGTAGGGTAACAAGTTATGGAGCAATTGCGCGTTACCTCGGCACAGCCATGAGTGCACGCATGGTGGGCTGGGCTATGAATGGCGCACACAAAGAAAAAAATATACCCGCCCATCGAGTGGTTAACAGTCAGGGATTGCTTACCGGAAAGCACCATTTCAAAAA
>JAYVMP010000098.1:0-3236 GCA_043758895.1 Bacteroidota bacterium | reverse complement strand
AATGGTTTCGTATGAAGTGGAAAGTGGCAGCAACGACACCGTGCGTGTACGCATTGGCGACAGGCTTTATACGGCTCAAGAAATTTCTGCAATGATTTTGCAGAAGATGAAAACTACTGCCGAAGATTATCTTGGCACTACGGTGACAGAGGCGATCATCACCGTGCCTGCTTACTTCAACGATGCAGAACGTCAGGCAACGAAAGAAGCCGGACAGATCGCTGGTCTTGAAGTAAAGCGTATCATCAACGAGCCGACAGCCGCTGCGTTAGCGTACGGTATGGACAAGAAAAACAAAGACATGAAAATCGCTGTGTACGACTTAGGCGGTGGTACTTTTGATGTGTCTGTTTTGGAACTGGGTGATGGTGTGTTTGAAGTGAAATCGACCAACGGTGATGTGCACCTCGGTGGCGATGACTTTGACATGCGCATTATGAACTGGCTTGCAGATGAATTCAAAGCCGATAAAAACATTGACCTGCGCAAAGACCCTATGGCACTTCAACGCTTGAAGGAAGCGTCTGAAAAAGCAAAGATCGAATTATCAAGCTCCAATGAAACGGAAATAAATTTGCCTTACATCACTTCAGTAGATGGCGTGCCCGAACACTTAGTGAAAAAATTGAGCCGCGCTAAGTTTGAGCAACTCTGCGATGATTTGATCAAAAGAACATTGGAACCTTGCCGCAAAGCGATTGCTGACTCAGGTGTTTCCATTGCGCAAATTGATGAAGTGATATTAGTAGGAGGATCAACACGCATTCCAAGAATTGTGGAGGAAGTGGAGAAATTTTTTGGCAAGAAACCTTCGAAGGGCGTAAACCCGGATGAAGTAGTAGCCGTGGGTGCAGCCATTCAAGGTGGTGTGTTGACGGGTGAAGTGAAAGATGTATTGTTGTTGGATGTTACTCCGCTTTCTTTGGGTATAGAAACGATGGGCGGTGTGATGACGAAGCTGATCGAATCGAACACTACGATCCCTTCAAAGAAATCAGAAACATTCTCGACTGCGTCCGACAGCCAGCCTTCGGTAGAAATACATGTGCTGCAAGGTGAGCGCCCGATGGCAAAAGACAATCGCACAATCGGAAGATTCCATTTGGATGGCATCCCTCCGGCTCCACGCGGTGTCCCTCAAATTGAAGTTATCTTTGACATTGATGCGAACGGTATCCTTCATGTTTCTGCAAAAGATAAAGGCACCGGCAAAGAACAGAAAATCCGTATCGAAGCTTCAAGTGGATTGACTGATGCTGAAATCCAAAAGATGAAACAGGAAGCACAAGCCAATGCCGAAAACGATAAAAAAGAAAAAGAAAAAGTTGAAAAAATAAATCAAGCGGATTCACTGGTATTCCAAACTGAAAAGCAGTTGAAAGAATTTGGCGACAAACTTTCGGATGGAAATAAAACGGCAATAAACAATGCGCTTGCCAAACTGAAAGAAGCACACACCAGTAAAGACCTGACTGCTATTGACAACGCGATGAATGTGCTCAATGCTGCATGGCAAGCCGCCTCGCAAGAGATGTACGCTGCCAGTGGAGGTGGTGCACAACCAGGAGGAGGTACTCAACCCAATGCTGGAGATGCTGGTAGTGCCTCACAAGGCGGAAACACTAGTGGCGGAGATGCGCAAGATGTGGAGTATGAAGAAGTAAAGAAATAAAAGCGTGAAGTAGAAAGCCGAAAGCTAAAGTCAAAACTGCTGGGTGAAAGCCTGGCAGTTTTTGTATGGTTTTTTTGGGTTTTGCATGAGGATGGATGGTAATTGCTTTACCTTCGCATTCGTGTCCCTACAAATTGCATCATTGAATTCCGGAAGCAACGGCAACAGCTATTATATTGGCAATGCGACCGAGGGAATTTTAATCGATGCTGGGATTTCCTGCCGCGAAACGGAAAGGAGGCTGAAGCATTTGGGGCTCTCCATAAAAATGGTGAAGGCTATTTTTATAACGCACGAACATGCGGACCATATCAACGGACTTCCAAAATTGGTAAAGAAGTACCATTTGCCAGTTTACCTGACGCCAAGTACGAAGGGCAATTTGCGATCGGGCTGGAAAGAAATCCGCTCGGTTGCATTTCAGGCCTACGAACCAATCTCCATTGGGAGGTTAACCGTTACTGCTCTCCCCAAATTTCATGATGCTGTTGACCCACATAGTTTCATCGTGGCTCACAATAATATCAATGTAGGCGTATTCACAGACACTGGCAGAATGTGCCAGGATCTGGTTAGAAATTTTAATCAATGCCATGCAGCATTTTTAGAGTCCAATTATGACGAAATCATGTTGGAAACAGGCGGCTATCCTCAACACTTGAAAGACCGGATAAGAAAAGGGTTTGGTCATTTGTCAAATAAGGAAGCGTTGCAATTATTTTTGAATCATCGACCGCCATTCATGAGCCACCTCATATTGTCGCATTTGTCTGCCAACAACAATAAACCTGAAATTGTGGCGGATTTATTTAGCCGAGTGGCAGGCGAAACTGCAATCATCATTGCGTCCCGCAAAAAGGAAACCTTGCTTTATCAGATTGACGGAGCGCAATCCGTTCAAAACAAAAAACCGCTAACCCCTATTCAGCAAAAATCAAAGATGCAATTGTCCTTGTTTGAACAGTGATCGAACAAAGGGATTTTATAATCCTTTCTTTTTCCTTGATATTTTCCAATTTCCGGTACTTTTCTATCTCTTCCGATTTATAGATAATGGCACGATGCCCAAAAAGCTCCATGCTGACCATGTGATTTTTGTCAGCCCATTTATAATTGTGTTAAAGGGCTAATTGATCTGCAAATAGTTTTGCCTGTTCAATAACAGTCTCTGTTGCTTTGGCCTCCATATCAGGAGGGTAGCCGTGTTTTCTTAGAATTTTCTTCACGGCAATTCTCATTTTAGCCTGTACGTTTTCACGCACCGTCCAATCGATACTGGTATTCTTTTTAACGGTGTCAACCAATTCTCTGGCAATGTCTCGTAAAACAGCATCGCCTAAAACGGCAACGGCACTATCGTTTACCTCAAGTGCTGAATAAAAAGCAAATTCCCTAAAATCTAATCCTAAATCTTGGCCTTTGCGGTCTGCTTCTTTTATGTCTTTAGCAAGGGTGATCAACTCTTCGATTACTTGGGCAGATGTGATTAAATTATTCTGGTACTTCTTAACAACCATCTCCAACATTTCAGAGAACTTCTTGGATTGCACAAGATTTACACGTT
>JAYVMP010000097.1:0-15229 GCA_043758895.1 Bacteroidota bacterium | reverse complement strand
GGCTACATTTTAGGTTATCAAAAAAAGGTTTACAAAGAACAAGACCCTGCAAACATTAAAGCAGCAGAGTTAATGGGTAAACTTCACGACAGACTTGAAGAAATCGGCTACACTGGACATCCATTAGAAGTTTACTTGGTTCGTATTTTGTTTTTATTGTTTGCCGAAGACACAACAATTTTCAACAAACAACAATTTCAAGAATATTTAGAACAGCGGACAGCAGAAGACGGAAGCGACCTTGCATCAAAACTGCAAGAATTATTTCAAGTATTAAATACACCGAAAGAAAACCGTTTTAAAAATCTTGACGAGCAACTTGCCGACTTTCCTTATGTAAACGGAAAACTTTTTGAAGAAAACTTGCCTACGGCAAGTTTCGACACAAAAATGCGTCAAGCCTTGCTTGACTGCTGTTACATTGATTGGAGTAAAATATCGCCAGCGATATTTGGTTCAATGTTTCAAAGTGTAATGAACCCAAAAGAACGCAGAAACTTGGGAGCACATTACACAAGCGAAACCAATATTCTAAAACTTATCAAACCACTTTTCTTAGACGACCTTTGGAAAGAATTTGAAAGCATCAAAGACAATAAAAACAAACTTCCTGAATTTCATAAAAAATTAAGCACACTTAAATTCCTTGACCCTGCTTGTGGTTGCGGAAATTTCCTTGTAATCACTTACCGAGAATTACGATTGCTTGAATTAGAAATTTTAAGAGCATCAAACAAAACAGGACAACGAGTATTTGACGTTCGAGAAATTATTTGGCTTGATGTTGATATGATGTGCGGAATTGAATATGAAGAATTTCCTGCAAGAATTGCCGAAGTTGCAATGTGGCTCATCGACCACCAAATGAATATGCAAATTAGCAATGAGTTTGGACAATACTTCGTTCGTTTGCCTCTAAAAAAAGCAGCTAAGATTGTTCACGGTGACGCATTAGAAACTGACTGGGAAAACATTGTTTCAAAAAAAGACCTTTCGTTTATTCTTGGTAATCCGCCTTTCATTGGTTCTAAAATAATGAAGCAAAATCAGCGTGACCAAATTGTAAAGCAATTTGACAATGCAGACGGAAGTGGAGTTTTAGACTATGTAACAGGTTGGTATATTAAAGCCGCAAAGTTTATTCAAGACACAAAAATTAAAGTTGCATTTGTTTCTACAAACTCAATTGTTCAAGGCGAACAAACGAGTATTCTTTGGGGACAAATGCTGAATAAATACAAAATCAAAATTCATTTTGCACATCGAACTTTTAAATGGAGCAACGAAGCAAAAGGAAATGCAGCAGTTTATTGTGTGATAGTTGGCTTCGCCAACTACGACACTAATACAAAGAGCATTTTTGAATATGAAAATATAAAAGGAGAAGCTCACGAATTGAAAGCTAAAAATATCAATCCGTATTTAGTTGATGCGAAAGATTTCTTTATTACAAAAAGAACAACTCCACTTTGTAGCGTTCCGAAAATGTTCAAAGGAAGTCAGCCAACTGATGGCGGAAATTTTCTTTTTACGGAAGCAGAAAAAATTGAATTTTTAAAAAAGGAACCCAAAGCCAGTAAATTTATTAAACCATTAATCTCTGCACACGAATTTATTAATGGTGAAAAAAGATATTGTTTGTGGCTTGTTGATGCAGAGCCAAGCGAATTAAAACAAATGCCTCATCTACTCCATAGAATTGAAGGAGTTAAACAAATGAGATTAAAAAGCACAAAACAAGCAACTGTAAAATGGGCAAATCAACCAACTCTATTTACCGAAAACAGACAGCCATCAACTGACTATATTTTAGTCCCTTCACATTCATCTGAGAATAGAAGCTATATCCCAATTGGGTTTATGGCTAAAGAGGATATTTTAAACAATTCGTGTTTGTCTGTTCCTGATGCTACTCTTTTTCACTTTGGAATATTGACCTCATTAATGCATATGGTTTGGGTTAAACATTTATGTGGTAGAATAAAAAGTGATTATAGATATTCAAATGAAATCGTTTATACAAATTATCCTTGGCCAGAAAATCCGACCGACAAACAGCTCAAAGCCATTGAAACAGGAGCACAAAAAGTATTAAATGCAAGATTAGAATTTCCAAAAAGTTCTTTGTCTGATTTATACGACCCGTTGACAATGCCTCCAGTTTTAATAAAAGCACATAACGAGTTAGACAAGGCGGTTGATTTGGCATACAGACCGCAACAGTTTACAAGTGAAGCCAACAGAATGGTGTTCTTATTTGAACTATACGAAAAATATACGGCAGACTTATTTACAAAAGAGAAAGTGAAGAAGGTACAAAAGAAAGAAAAATGAGTAAAGAAAGAAATATATTTCTATTCGGTGCAGGCGCAGTCATTGACTGGGGCGCACCGAAAACGATATGCGATGGCAGTAAATTGACTCGTTTACCAGAGAGAAATTCCGAAAAAATCGGGAATCGCATTTGTTGTTTAACTCATTTAATAAGAGAAACTGGTTTTCAATGTAAAAGTGGAGAACGGATCAGCAATAAAATATATGAAATACTAAAAAATAATGGTGTCAGTGAAAAAGAAATAAATTTTGAAACGATAATTAATGTAATCGAAGAATTAATTGCTTACTATTCAAATTTTGATGAAGAAACAAAATCCTCATTAATAGCTTGTTTTATAGAACCTTCAGAGGTTATGAAGGATATTTTGAATTTTGAAATAGAAGGAGGCATAGCGAAACACGGATACAAATTAATAATTCCTAATTACCCGGACATTGACAAACGTTCATATAAAAATGAAAGACCTGAGCAGTTCTTCTTACAACAACTAATAGCAAATCTATTGGATGGAATTATCGGACATATTTCTAAATATTCTTATTACACAAATGGAAATCCCACTGTTATAGAGAATGCAATAAATAAATCACTTAATGATGGTTTTTATAATTGGATAAAAAATATTTCAGGAGAAGATGGAATTATTAGAATGTACACATTAAATTATGATCGCCTCTTCAAGGTTATATTAGAAAACAGGGGATTAGAAGTGTTTGAAGGATTTGAATGTGGAGCATCATCAAACCCTGGAGATGAAATTCAACCCAATGTTAAAAGAATTCTTTCAGATTTTGATTCAACTGTTTATTACAATTTACACGGTTCTGCTTATTGGGATGTTAGTGCAAGAAATAATTATCAACTACCTGCTTCTGAATTTTATCTAAGAGGAGTTCCTAATTTTTCATCTAATCTGTGGGAACAGCCGACAAGGCAAATGGATAAAGGGAAAACCATTATGCTAACTAATATAATTACAGGTTACCAAAAAACATCAAAAACTGCGGTTACGCCATTCAAGCAAATGTTATCTGCGTTTGACAGAGATTGCGTTTTCGCAGATAGATTATTTATTGCAGGTTATGGATTTGGAGACGAACATATTAATGAAAGTATTAAAACTGCTTTAATTCACAATCCTAAAATAAAGATTACGATTATTGACCCTGCTTTCATTAAAAATAAATTTGATGAAAAGTTAGGCATTGGATTATTTTCTAATTCGCAATTAAATCTAACTCCGAAAAAAGTAAGTGACAATTTGTATTCCTATCTGGAAAGTCGTGTTGAGGTTTACACTCATTATTTTAAAGATGTATTTAGTATTAATTTAAAATCTGCGAAACAAAAACAAATGGTATAGCCAACGCATTTTGCAAGCACATTTAAAAACCGCACAAGCAACCACACAGACCAAAGTTTTTAAAAGAGCTTGCAAAGCCGACCCAAAAGAAAAATTGAATTAAAAAAAATTTCCAACGCTTTAAAAAAAATAAAAAATACGCAACGCATAGCCGACACTCAATGACACGACAACTCAATAACGACAATGGTTTACAAGCACAGCGGACAGAACGCCAGCACCTAACAGCGGTTTGGCAAAAGTGGCGGTTCAGTGCTTCGTATGACAGTTTTGTGGTTCAACAAACAGTTGTGCTTCGTATGAACATTTGTGGTGAAAATCGCCACCTTCGCCAAGCCGCAAAACGTTAGCAGTAATTTTCTCAGACACCAAAATGTACGACAAACTAAAAAAATATTGCAATCAGACTGTTCCACTTTTGGACACAGAACTTGAACTTATTGACAAGTATTTTGAAGAACGAAACTTAAAGAAAAAAGAGTTTTTACTTCAAGATAACAAAGTTTGTAAATTCATTGCATTTATTGCAAAAGGTTCTATTAGACATTTTCACATAAAAGACGGAGTTGAAAAAACTTGCGACATTTCGTTTGACAATTCTTGGGTAACTGACTTTCAAAGTTTCACTTATGATACAATAGGAAAAATGAATTTACAAACAATGGAAGACACAACCGTTTTTTTTATCAATAAACAAAATCTTTATAATCTCTACAAAGAATGTAACAAATACGAAACTTTTGGAAGACTTATGGCTGAACAAGTTGCACAAAGAGCTACCGACATAGCAATGTCTTTATCATCAGACAAGCCCGAAGAAAGATTTCAAAATTTAATTCAAACTCAACCTGATTTATTTCAAAGAGTGCCACAAAAATATATTGCCAATTTTTTAGGAGTAAGTCCAGAAAGTTTAAGCCGAATAAGAAACAGAATTTTACGGAAATCAAAAGTCTTACCTTAAGTCAACGTTTTTAGTCTTGTCGTCATTGCATCTTTGTATCTCATTTAAACAAATAAAAAAATGAAGTACAAATTATTCACTTTAATCATTATAGCAATGACAATTACAAACAGCTTAACAGCACAGCAATTAGACTTTTCAAAAGTCAAAGCATTTGAACATCAATTAGACGATGTTATGGAAATTATTGACACCAACGAATTGAAGGTAAAACTCAAAGAAGTAGAACAACAATTCCAAAAAAAACCAAACGAAATAAACAAAGCAAGGCTTGGTATAATATATCACGAAACTGCTTTGAACTTATCCTTTTTTTCAAAGACAGAATACAAAGGCTACGCTAAAAAAAGTTTTGACCAATTAAGCGAGTTGTTTAGTTCTACAACAACAACAAAAGAATTAATGCCATTTATTGCTTCTTACAGAGCTTCTGCATTATCATTAGTTGGTGCTGAGACAAAGAAATTAAAACTACTCGGACAGGCATTTACTTTGTTTGGTAATGCCGTGACTAAGTATGCAGAAATTTCTTATTTGCCTGAATTTTTGAGAGGAAGTGTAGCCGAAAATTTGCCTTGGGTTTTCTTTTCTAAAAGAAAGTTTGCCAAACAAGATTTTCAATCAATCATCAACAAACAAGAAAAAAATGCAGACTTTGCTAATTGGAAAGTAATGAGTTTTACTTATTGGGCTTGGGCAAAACAACATCAAGGGAATAAATATAGAAGTCAAACTATTTCGTACCTTGACAAAGCTATAAGCCTTGACCTAAATTATAAAGCAGGACGAACAAGAGCAGAAGAATTGAAAAGGACGCTGACAAAATAAAACTACTGCTAACAGCGGTTTGGCAAAAGTGGCGGTTCAGTGCTCCGCAGACAGTTTTGTGGTTAATCAAATATTTGTTCTTCGCATCAACATTTGTGGTGAAAATCGCCACCTTCGCCAAGCCGCGAACCGTTATAGCCAATGGTAGGACGACCGTTCACAAGACAACTGACCGACCGAAATTTAAACAGAAAAACAGAGACAAACCATTTTGACAAGTGACCCAAAACATACAGACCATATTTCAGAAAGACTGCTTCAGAGCCGACACTCATTGCCAACCCTTCTGTATTTTTTATTTTCCCCACCGCACATTTTTTTTAATTCAATTTTAGCCAGCCGCACAAGTGGCACATTTGGTTTTGCCCCGACACACAAAGCCGACTCTTCGGCAAAACCAAAAGAGCCACTTTTTTGCCAACGCTTGACGATAATTTACGATATTCACGACATTAAATTTTGACACTTTAGATGCTATTAGATAATAAAACCAAGACAGAAGACAGCGAACACTACAAGGTGTTTGACTTTATAAAAAACTACACTGAAAGCGGTGGACTTGACCTTGTGACAGGTTTCTTTTCTGTTAATGCTTTGGCATTAATAAAGGACGACATTAACCAAGCCGAGAAATTTCGACTGATTTTTGGGAACTTGATGCAAGACGAAGCACAATTAAACAAGGTTATTGACTTGCTTAACGGCAACACTAGCATCAACGGGACACTTTCTTTAAGTGCAGCAGCACAAAAAGCAGTTGAGTTTTTGCAACAAGACAAGGTTTTAGTAAAGTCAATTCAAAGGAATTAAAAAGAGAGGTCAATGATCAAAGTAGGAGATGTTTTGGTTTCGGATGACATCGCCAAAGTAGAGTTTGTCTGCCATCTTGAAAAGTGCAAAGGAGCCTGCTGTGTGGAAGGCGACTTGGGTGCGCCATTGGAAACAGACGAACTTTCCATCATGGAAGAAATCCAAGAGCAGGTGAAACCCTACCTCACCCCGGATGGGTTGAAGCGTATTGAAGAGCAAGGGCCATACATCTTAGATGAAGATGGCGACTTCTCTACTCCAACTATCGAAGGGCGAGAGTGTGCCTATGCGCATTACGACAAGTTGGGCGTTTTAAAGTGCGGAATAGAGCAAGCCTATCTCGATGGAAAGATTTCTTACCGCAAGCCGATCTCCTGCCATCTTTACCCCATACGCATCACCAAAAAGAAAAACTTTGAAGCAGTGAATTACCATGAGTGGAGCATTTGCTCGGCCGCTTGCACCTATGGAAAATCGTTACGGGTTCCGCTCTATAAATTTTTGAAAGACCCGCTCGTTAGAAAATACGGACATGGTTGGTACGATGAGTTAGTCAGTAAAATTGAAAAAGTTAAATAAAAGTTATTTTACATGAAAATATAATCTAAGTTCAAGTAATAAGTGCAATACAAAAAGTTGAAAGAACCGAGGATTTATGCAGGCTTTGATTTGATGCTGCGCACCCAGAACAACAGGATGGTAAACAACACAATAAGGATCAACGGGAAGGTCACCATCCGTTGGAGCGTAGCTTGGCCAGCAGCCAAATCCAGTGCATCGCCTTGAAGGTTTGCAGTAGCGAGTTCCGTGCGTGCCTTGTCGATCCAGCCTCCAATAATGGGTTGCCATATCGAGGTAGAAAACATTCCGAACGCGCCCACAATCGACATTCCGATTGCACCGCTGGCGGGTATTTTCTCTGCTGTAAAGCCAATCATATTTGGCCAGAAATAGCACACACCCATCGCAAAACAAATCGCAGCAACGTATGTCATTGCCCCGGTTTGCGTACTGAATAAATAGATTCCCAATGCGGTGAAAATAGCCGAACCTAACAGCACACCGGTTTGGTCAAACTTGTTTACAAACGCTCCTCCGAAGTATCTTCCAACGGCCATTAGTCCGGTGACTAAAGCAAGGATCACCATAGGTTCAGCACCGCTCTTTGCCATGATAATGCCTGTCCACTGCTGGGGCCCAAATTCAGAAATAGCAGTGAGTGTCATGCTACCACAAATAAATATAAATAGTGGCGTTACCATTGCTTTTAGGTTGCTGGCAAGCGTTGTGCCTTCCAGGTTCTTGGGTTTTGGAAACTCTTGTCCATAAAACAAATAGGCATAAATTATTGTCGGGATAAGGATAATCCATATTTGAGCTTCCCATCCGAAGTTCATTTTCGTCATGAAAAGCGAGATCAGACTTCCGATGACGATTCCCCCTGGAAACCACATGTGAAAACGATTCAGAAGCGTGTTCATCGTCTTGCCACTGTAACTGTCTGCAATCATTGGATTGCAAGCCGCCTCCGTACATCCATTACCAAGTCCTATCAATAGTGTGGAGATCAGAAGCATGCTATATCCGCCAGCAAAAAAGGTTAAAAGAATTCCAATCGTATGAGCGAAGAAGGCAAAATTCATAATTCTCTTTGGCCCGAGTGTGCCATAAAATATCCCGCCCAGCACCATGGAGATTGGAAACCCAATGAACCACATCGAGTTGATGAATCCGAGCTGCTCAGCAGACAGACTTAATTTTGTGCCCAATTCTGGTAGGATACCTGCCCTTATGCTGAAAGAAAAGGCGGTAGTAATTAGCGCGAAGCAGCTGGCGTAAAAAAGTCTTTTGTCGTTGGAATTGCTCATGGTTTAAAATGGTTTGGGTTGCGGAAGATGATAGAAAATTATTTCTTTTGCAAACGATTGATGAACAAGTGCAAAAAAAGTGTTCTCAAATCAAATGGAAGATTTAATACTTCTTTGAATTGCTTACAAAGGCAATGTACTTTCCGTCTGGCGACCACGAGGGCACATTGATTGTTCCCTGGCCCCCATAGAGGTAGGCGATTGTTTTCGGTCCGCCCGCTGAGGTGAGCGGCATCAACCGAAGTTGAACTTGCTTGTAGGAGGGATGTGAACTGACTTCAACAGTAGGCGGGAATGAAATAAAGGCCATCCATTTGCCATCAGGGGAAATATGTGGAAACCAATTATTGCTTTCGTCAAAGGTGAGCTGTTCTTTTCCCGAGCCATCGGGCTTCATGCGCCAGATTTGCATTGTACCACTTTCACTTCCGTTGTAGTAAATGTATTTTCCGTCCCGCGAGTATTCCGGCCCGTCATAATGCCAGCCTTTGTTTTCGGTTAACACTTTCTCCGTTCCACCTTTTACAGGGATGGTGAAGATGTTGTAGTATTTACCATCGCGCATGCCCACAAAAGCAACCTCCTTGCTATCGGCAGACCAGCCATGCCAATAAGAAGGAGTCTTATCGGTAAGTAGTTTTGGTTCACCGCCCTGAAGTGGCAGTACAAAAACGGTAGATCCGCCACCCGGAAGCCCTTGCCGGTGATGGCTAATGGCGAGCATTTTTCCATCAAAGGAAATTCCATGATCGTTGTTTAGATGATCCGCCATTCCGGTATTTACTTTTTCTTGAGTTCCCCCTTCAATCGGTATGGTGTACAGCGATCCATTTTCATTGAAGAGTAATTTTTTTCCATCGGGCATCCAGTTGGGTGCTTCAAACCGTGTTTTTGATTCATGGATTACTTTTCGATGACCGTTAGAAACATCTAAAATTTCCAGCCGGCATCCAATATAGCCTGACTTGTCAGGATTGTAATCTTTTGGAACCGGTTGGTCGATGCGCACATTCCATACCTTAGCTTCTTCTTTGTTTTTTTCGTTGTGGGAGCCAATGAATAGCCCTGCGTAAACGCTGTCTTTCAGGCTTTCCATTTGCGTTGATCCAATCCATTGCAACGGTTCGCCCGTATGGGCAGCCCGGAAGGTGATTGTTTTTCCTGCGCGCTCAAGTTGAAGAACAGAATAATTCTTTTTTGTAGAAAATAGTTCGTCTTCCGGGTCTCGCATAAAAGCACCCTTCAAAAGCCGCCATTGTAAAACGGTTAACCCGTCACCGTGAAGCACTGCGCTGCAATGCGCTGCATCTGGCTCTAATGCGCTGCGGAGCATCCAACCGATTTTGCGGTGAGGGTCCGTGCCAGCATCCGTGAAAGCAAAGTTTGCCGTAAGGATAAAATCGCCCACTATTTTTTTATAAGCATATTGAAACTCGTCCCTTCCAAACCAGATGTTGTAGCCCGCGCCTTGCAGGGTATAGGTTTGCGTGGTTTCGTCATACGTTGTTGAGCCGCTCAACTTTGGGTTGCCGATGTCTGCATGGTCTTGGAAAATCCCTACGGGGGCTTGCCCATGGGTGATGCCACCGACCATAATAAAACAAGAAATTATATTGATGTGTTTCATATCCATGAGGTTAGGTTAATGAAGGATAACAAAATTTCAAAAATTAGTTTGGATTTAACACCACCATCTCGTGAGCTGATTTTATTATATTTTCCTTTTTAAAATAAATGGGAAAGTGTTGATCGTTTGCCCAGGGTTCAAACAAGTTTTTGTAATACGGGCTTTTCGGATCACCGCTTTGCCCCGGGGTATTGGTAAACATGGCCTTTTCCCAATCGCTCAGGTCAACCACCATGCGAAAGGAAGCACCCGCTTGTTGATTGTCATTGTTGCTCGTCATGCCAATGGTGGAGGCGTACCCACCGCGCGGAAGCGGGCCGGCATCTAATTTTTTACGGGTGGAGTCATCCACCAAATTGCTAAATGCGTGCTTGATTCGAACATGATGATTGGCCGATTGGCCATATTGCCAATGGCTCAGGTCTGTTCCCAGTTTTTTTTCCAAACCGGAAACGGATTCTTCTAAAGTAGTTATCAAAAAGGCATCTCGGGTTTGAGCTGAATTATTGAAAGCCGTGCCCGGTTGGTTGATCCAATGAATGATCTTGCTCAACGGGATAGTTGGAATTAATTTTCTTGCCTCGAGGGGAACGGTTTTCGAAACCAATACGGCACTCATCCTTTTCTCCCAGGCAACATAGATGGCTGCTTCAATAGAATTTTTGTCTAAGATAAAATTCCAGGTTAGCAATTTTTGCCTGGCCTTTTCTACGTTTGAATTTTGTGAATGGAGATTTTTTAAAAGTGGAATTAGGGTTCGTGCAGGCGTGGAGAGGTAGTCAAACTGCAAGTTCATCATGTCCTGCTGTGTAAATTTCTTCCCGCTGCCCAATACCTCGTTGATCCGATTTCCGCGAAAAGCATCGGCCCATACTCGGCCGATGGCATTGGTGTGTTTATATTTTTCCGTGATCAGATTCTGATTGGCGGTTGCCCAAAAACCTTTTTCGGGATTAAATTCATGAGGCAATTCTTTGATCGGAAGATAACCTTCCCACTCGCAAGTTCCATCGCCCGGCACGGGAACGAGCCCGCTCGATTTTTTTCGGACGGGCGCAATGCCAACGGCCTGGTAGCCGATGTCTCCTTTTTTATCCGCCCAAATCATGTTCTCGCCCGGAATATGACTGGAGGAGCAAGCACTTCTGAATTCTTCAAAATTTTTAGCTTGATCCATTCGCAAACTGGCCATGTAGGGCGCACCACCGGGCTCCAGCCACGCACACCGAACAGCATAGCCAACGTTATTCTTTTCATCCACTAAGGTGACGGGCCCATGCCGGGTATATTTTAAATCAACGTAAACAGCTGAAGCACCTTTCACCTTGATGGTGTCTTTGATGATGCGCATCTCTTCCCACTGCCCGTTGTACTTGTATTGATTCTTGTTTTTGGGATTTAATTCATAGACGTATAAATCTTCACCATCGATAGCAAAAATCGTTAGTCCCCATGCGCCATCCTCATTGTGGCCAATGGATACACCGGGAATCGTTGGCTCGCCACCGCCCACTACATTCCAACCCGGGGCATTCAGATGAACCATGTAGCGAAGGGAGGGCACAGCAATGCCGCGATGTGGATCATTCGCCAGCATCGGAAATCCGCTGGCCGAGAGCTTTCCGCCCACCACCCAATTATTGCTGCCGATATTTTGCTTTTCCGAATTCATTAATTGCTCATAATCCGTTTCATCCTCTAGGGCAAGCTGCTCATAAAGTTTGTTCTTGACTTGTGCTTCCAAAAGATTTTCGGGCCGGAAGCGAAATGGTTTTCGATAGGCTTCGTATAGATTAATCACACTGTCAAACAAAAGTTCCTTTTTGATTTTTGGATTAAGAGAGATGACAGGATCGCCCGGCTCGAAAATGGTTAGTTCCTTAACTTTAACAGGACCAAGTTTTGCAACCGCGCGCCCCAACCGGATTTCTTCAGTAATATTACCGAGAAGTCCCTGGTGCCTCGAGATCACCAAGTCCGGTGTCCACCGGCCCGGCTTGATCTTCAGCAAGCTGAACTCGAAGGGTAGGAGCGTAGAGTCCTTCTCTGTCTCTTTTATAAAAGCATTGATTCCATCGGTGAATGAATGAATGATTTCTTCTCCATGGGGATGATAATGGTTGAATTCTTTTTTTAAGTCTCCACGAAATTTAAAAAGCCGTGTGCCTATGTCGCGTGTTAGTTCTTGCTGCCCAAAAATTTCGGCCGTTGTGCCGGCAGCTTGCCTGCGCCACATTTCAAATTGAAACAGGCGGTCTTTGGCAGCGCAGTATCCTTGACTGAAAAATAAGTCGTGCTCATTTTTTGCAAAGATATGATTGATGCCGTAGGTGTCGCGGATTATTTCAACAGGCTGTTGGAGGCCGGAGACGGTGAGGCTGCCTTTTTTAGAAGAATTGTTGCAGCTTAGAAGAAGGAGTGCAACGCAAAGGAGCGTAAGGTAACGATGCATAAGTTGAGTTTGGAATGTAAAATATAATCCAAAATAAACTAATCACCATAGGAAATGTGATGAGTGGCCTCAAATCAACAGGTGTTAATTCAATGTCGTTTTCTTAAGTCCTTTTTTGATCTCACCTCGCTCTTCTCCAAAAGAGAGGATAGCAGAGGAGCCTAAGGAAACGACATTGGGTATTAATTGCGAATCTGAAAATTGTTTTGAATTACTCTATCCAGCGCAATTTGCATCCGCAATTTTCAAGGCTTCAGAAATAATGTCAAGCCCTTCATCAATCTGCTCCTCTGTCACCGTCAATGGGGGCGCGATGAAGATGTAGTTCCACCGCACAAAGGTGTACATGCCCAGTTCTTTTATTTTGGCAGCTACTTGGTTCATTACTTTCATTTCGGTGGCCGCTGCATTGAAGGGTGCCATCGGCTCTTTCGTTTGTCGGCTTTTCACCACTTCAATACAGCCAAGCAGGCCTGTGTTTCTAAAATCGCCAATGCTGGGATGAATCTTTTTTAATTCTTCTACCCGCTTGTTCACATAGGCACTCATCTTCACCGTATTTTCGATAAGCCGATCGCTTTCATAAATATTGATCACGGCAAGCGCGGCAGCACAGGCTGTCGCATGTGCACTATAGGTCAGGCCAATCATCAGCGGATCGTTGTCATACTTGGCGGCAATTTCATCCGTCACCATTAAGCAACCGAAAGGAAGGTAGCCCGAAGTGATCCCTTTGGCCATGCAAACCATGTCTGGAACAATTCCGTGGTTTTCAAAGCCAAACCATTTGCCGGTGCGGCCAAAGCCACTCATCACTTCATCGGCAATTAAAAGGATGCCGTGCTTGTCGCAAAGTTCACGTAATTTTTTCCAATAATTTTTCGGGTACTTGATGCAGCCGGAGCTTCCGCTTTCGCCCTCCATGAGTATGGCCGCGATATTTTTTGGTCCTTCAAATTCGATGACACGCTCCACGTGCGAAACACATTCCAACTTGCACGAGTTAGGCTCTTGGCTCCATGGGCAGCGGTAGCAAAACGGGTCTTCGACATGCACGATGTTGGGAACTTGTTGCGAGTCGGATGGTAATTTCCTGGGATCTCCGCCTGCGGTCATGGCCGCGTAGGTCGCTCCGTGAAAGGCGCGGTAGCGGGTAATGATTTTATGCCTGCCGGTATAGAGCCGTGCGAGTTTGATTGCGTTCTCTATAGCACTCGCTCCACAAAGGGTAAAGAATGCTTTGTTCAAGTTGCCCGGGCAAATTTCTGCGAGTTTCTTTCCCAACTCACCGCGCACTTGGGTTGCGCAACTTGGTGTAACGTAGCTCACCTGCTGCATTTGCTTCACTACCGCATCCGTCACCCGCTGATCGCCATGCCCAATGTTCACATTCATCAACCCACTTGAGAAATCGATGTAACGCTTTCCATTGTAATCATAGAGGTAAACGCCTTCAGCCCGTTCGACACAGATGGGGTCAATTCCTTTTTGTTTGCTCCACGAGAAGAGGGTGTAGTCTAAATTGTTTTTCAATACTTCTTCTCGTTCGGAAGTAAGGGTTGGTGATTCGTTGTGCATAGAGGTTTATAGTTAACTCATCCAGTTTGTTCGTGACTCAGGGTTCCATTTCACGGTGATTTTTTTTAGCTTGGTCCAAAATTCAATCGAGCTTTTGCCAGTGATGTCTCCTGCTCCAAACTTGGAGTCGTTCCATCCGCCAAACGAAAAAGGTTCGCGTGGCACCGGCACGCCAATGTTCACCCCGATCATTCCGGCACGGGCCGTCTCCATCACTTGCTTGGCTACGCCACCACGCTGCGTAAACACCGATGCGGCATTGCCATAGGGATTTTCATTTTCAATTTGGATAGCGGCTTCCAATGAATCCGTTCTCATGATGCTGATCACGGGGCCAAAAATTTCTTCACGCGCCACGGCCATGTCGGGTTTTACATGATCGATTACGGTAGGGCCGACATAATAACCGTTCTCTTTCCCTTCCACTTTTGCGCCACGACCATCCACCAGGATTTTTGCGCCTTGTTGCTCGGCTTCGGTAATGTATTGTTCAATTCTTTTTTTCGCTTGCGCGGAGATGACGGCACCCAAATTTTTTCCCGGTATAATTTTTCTGGACTCCTCACAAATTTTTTCGATAATGTGATCGGTTTTGCCCACGGCCACCAGCGCAGACGCGGCCATACAGCGCTGCCCTGCACAGCCCGACATGGATGCGGCCACATTGCTCCCTGTCATTTCTGCATGCGCATCGGGCATCACGATTAAATGGTTTTTTGCCCCACCCAGTGCAAGCACTCGTTTGAAGTGAGAGGAGGCACGAGCATAAACTAATTTGGCAACCTGGGTTGAGCCAACAAACGAAACGGCATCAATGCCGGGATGATCGCAAATGGCTTCCACCATTTCTTTGTCGCCATTCACAATGGAGAAAACCCCATCGGGCAATCCGGCTTCTTTCAGCAAGGAGGCAATCCGCTGGCAACTCAGCGGCACTACTTCCGATGGTTTCATGATCAATGCGTTGCCGAGAGCGATGGCGTTGCACAACGTCCAGTGTGGCACCATGCTCGGAAAATTAAAAGGAACAATGGAGGCAACCACGCCAACAGGCCAATGCTCCATGCTACATTCCACTCCTTTGCTTACCTCGAGCACTTCGCCTGTTACCAGTTGCGGAAGGGAACAGGCAAACTCAGTCAGCTCGATGGCTTTTTCAATTTCGGCTTTGGCTTCGCCAAAGGTTTTCCCGTTTTCTTCAACAATAAGTTCGGACAGTTCTTTTATGTTCTCTTCAAGTAGCCGCTTGTATTTAAAAAATACCTGAACCCTTTCCTTGATGGGAATTTTCTCCCAATTCTTTTGGGCCGATTTTGCTGTGCTGATGGCCTGATCCAAATCCTTTGTGTTGGACAAAACAACTTTTGAAATGACCGTACCGTCCAGCGGAGATTCCACTTC
>JAYVMP010000096.1:0-12553 GCA_043758895.1 Bacteroidota bacterium | reverse complement strand
GCTAACTTTTTAGAAGGCTTACAGAAAAACATTAACCCAAGCATTACACAACAGGAAGCCGTTGAAATGCTTTCGCAACACATCATTACAAAGCCCGTGTTCGAAGCCTTGTTCGATGGCTACTCCTTTGTAAAGAACAATCCCATTTCAGTATCCATGCAAACCATGTTGGATTTACTGGAAGGCCAGGCCATTGAAAAGGATACCGAAACGCTCCAAAAGTTTTACGAGTCTGTAAAAATGCGCGCTTCCGATATTGACAATGCAGAAGGCAAGCAACGCATCATTATAGAGTTGTATGACAAGTTCTTTAAAACAGCTTTCCCTAAAATGGTAGAGAAGCTGGGCATTGTGTACACACCCGTAGAAGTAGTTGACTTCATTGTGCATTCTGTAAACGATGTATTGAAAAAGGAATTTGACCGCAGCATCAGCGATGAAAACATTCACATCCTCGATCCCTTTACAGGCACAGGCACATTCATTACTCGCTTGTTGCAAAGTGGATTGATCGACAAAAAAGATTTGGCCCGTAAATACAAACACGAAATACATGCCAACGAAATTGTGCTGTTGGCCTATTACATAGCAGCCGTAAACATAGAGAATGCCTACCACGATGCCCTAGAACATGTAGATTATGAATCATTCAACGGAATTGTACTTACGGATACTTTTCAATTGGACGAATCAGAGACAACTCAATACAAAACCAACTCTGCATTCACAATTAACTCTCAACGAATAGTAAAACAGAAGAACGCACCCTTACGCGTAATTATGGGTAACCCTCCATATTCCATCGGCCAAAAATCAGCTAATGACAATGCGCAGAATCAAGAATACGCAAATCTTGATGCAAAAATTGCAAGCACTTATGCAGCAACATCTACAGCCGGGCTTAGCAAGTCTTTATACGATGCCTACATAAAAGCCTTTCGTTGGAGTACAGATCGCTTAGATAAAAATGGAGGTATAGTTTGCTTTGTTTCTAATGGTGCTTGGATTGACGGAAATAGTACTGATGGTTTCCGTAAATGTTTGGAAACGGAGTTCAGTTCAATTTATGTTTTCAATCTAAGGGGCAATGCCCGGACAAGTGGAGAGTTAAGACAAAAAGAAGCCGGAAACGTCTTTGGCTCCGGTTCGCGAACGCCAATTGCCATTACCTTACTTGTTAAGAACCCGAATCTAAAGACAGAAAAAGCAACAATTCAATATCATGACATTGGCGATTATTTAAGCAGAGAAGATAAACTTGAAGTAGTTAAGAAACTCAGCACAGTGAGTAATCCAGAGTTTAAATGGAAGCTACTTCAGCCGAATGAACATGGCGATTGGTTAAGTCAAAGAAGTACGGCTTTTGATACATTTATACCAATTGAGCCTCTGAGCAAGTACGATAATAAATCACAATCATATTTTATCGCTCAATCCTTAGGAACGGCAACCAATAGAGATACTTGGGTTTATAATTTTTCAAAAAACAAATTAAAACGAAATATTCAAATCACAATTGAACATTACAATGAACAACTTGAGTTGTATTCTAGAGGCAAAATTAAGGAACCAATAAAAGCTTCCACAAAAGGAAATTGGACTCGTGATTGGCTTAATCAGTTGAATCGCAAGAAGAAATTTTCAATTGAAAACGAGGAGTATCGTATTTCGTTGTATAGACCATTCACCTGCACGAATAGCTATTTTGCTGATGATCTTAATCAAGAACGTTATCAATTGCCAAAGTTATTTCCTGACGCTGGGACTAAAAACATAGTGATAAGTATTAGCGGGCTGGGTGTGAATAAAGATTTTTCCTGCATTATTACCGACAAAATCCCTGACCTTCAGTTGGAGGCAAATGGTCAAGTGTTTCCACTTTACTTTTACGAACAAAGAAACAAACAAACTATAAATTTGTTTGATGATGATGGCGACAGCGAATTTATCCGCAGAGATGGAGTAAGTGATTTTATTTTAGAACGATCACTAAAACAATACGGTAGAAACGTAAGCAAAGAAGATATTTTCTACTACGTGTATGGCTTTCTTCACAGCCCGGAGTACAGAGAAATGTTTGTCAACGATTTGAAGAAAATGTTACCCCGTTTACCTTTAGTAGAGGATGTGCGCGATTTCTGGGCATTCAGCAAAGCAGGCCGCAAACTTGCTGAGCTGCATATCAATTATGAAACAGTAGCTCCATTCAAAGGAGTAAAAGTTAGCGGAGCAGAAAGCGAGTTCTATACGGTGGAGAAAATGCGCTTTCCTAAAAAAGATCAAAAAGATACCATTCACTACAATAGCAAAATCACCATCACAAACATTCCTGCCAAAGCATACGAGTACGTTGTAAATGGCAAGAGCGCCATCGAATGGATTATGGAACGCTACGCAGTAACCACCCACAAAGAAAGCGGCATCAAAAACGACCCGAACGATTGGGCAACCGAAGTCGGCAACCCAAGATATATTTTGGATTTGCTACTGAGCATCATCAATGTAAGTGTGCAATCGGTGGAGATTGTGGAGGGGTTGCCGAAAGTTAAGTTTGAGTAAACTTGAAATACACAATGAATTATTCTGTAGTCCACACAAACAATGATATGTACCGAATCACCATCACTTCAAATACTGATGATGAAAGGAAATTTCTTGAAAGTCCAATAAGCGAAATCGAAGAACGACTATATCAATACTTTGATCAAGCAGTTAAGGAAAAGCTCGGTGAAGAGGCCTTCATTGCTTCCGTTGCGAATAATTCTGGACTGCCTTACGAAATTCATGCGCTAATCACTATTAGAAACCAATAACTATGGCTTGGGACGATGGACTCGATAATAATTCTGCTGCATATAATCTGGCGGCAAGCAATGCACAAACTATTAGAGCCGTAGCTGGCCCAGGTTCGGGCAAAAGTTTTGCAATTAAAAGAAGGGTGTTAAGACTACTCGAACAAGGGGTTCCGCCAACTGGAATTTTGGCCTTAACATTTACAAGAACAGCAGCGCAAGACGTTAAAACAGAAATTGCATCTTTAGGATTTCAAGGCGCAACGGAAGTACATTCTAGAACGGTTCACAGTCATGCATTAAAAATATTAATGCAAGAAGGAGTTCTGGAGCAAACAGGACGGGATTTGAGGATGGTCATTGATCACGAGCAGAAACCGATTCTCAGGGATATTGATCGAACTGAATTTGGCGGAGTGCGCGATAAAGAAAAATTACTTGATGCATATCTTGCGGGATGGGCAAGACTACAACAGGATGCACCAGGTTTTGCACAAACTCCAATTGATGAGTCTTTCAAGAATGACTTATTACATTGGTTTAGTTATCATGGTGGAATTTTAGTTGGGGAAGTTATACCAATAGCGATTGAGTACTTGAGAAACAATCCTGCAGTACCACAAATTGGCGAGTATCAGTATATCCTTGTTGATGAGTTTCAAGATTTAAATAAAAGCGAACAAGAATTTATCAGACTGATTCGTGGCAATTCCCCTATAGTAATTGTCGGTGATGATGATCAATCTATTTACGGATTTAAGCATGCTCACCCGCAAGGTATTCGTGAGATTGATCAACTTTTTGGGAACTACAATGATGTGCCGTTCGATGTGTGTAGGCGCTGCCCAACATTAGTAACAAGGATGGCGTCTGAATTAATCTCTAAAAACCCGAACAGAACACTAGGAATATTAAACCATTTTCCAGCAAACCCTATTGGAATTGTAAACATAGTGCAATGGCCAACTTACAATTTAGAAATGCAGGGACTAGCAGCCTTTGTTGTAAGTGAAATTAACAAGGGGGGCATCCAGCCAGAAGACGTACTCATATTAGCCCCAAGAAGAAAGATTGGTTACAGGCTTAGGGATTTGTTGCTTGCCAGCAATCTTCCCGTGAAATCGTATTTTCGCGAAGAAGTAATTGAGAAACCAAAAGTTCAAAGAGCATTCTCGCTTATGAATTTACTGGCTAACCCAGAGGATTCAATTTCGTTGAGGTTCTTATTAGGGTATAACTCAACTGATTTCCGAAAGAACCAATATTTAAAGCTTAAGAGTTTAGCTACCCAACATAATACTACAATTAGATTAATACTTGACTCGATATTAAAACAAGAAATTCCTGATACCAATGTCAAACCGATAGTTGCAGAGTACAGACAGGTTCTGATTGATTTGCCCACCTTAAGAAACCGACTTTTGGAAAATCCATCAGATGGATTCTCTGTGTTCTTTGTTGACGGTGCTGAAGATGAAGAGGAATTCTATGAGATAGACCAAATATATCGAAATACTGTTGAGGAGGTTGGTATTGAAGACCTGGCTGATCCAAATAACTTTAACGATTGGTTCGCTAAAGTTATGAAGAAAGTACTTGAAGCAATCGCCATCCCAGATTCCCCAGACAGTGTGGATCATATTCGAATTATGAGTTTACACTCCTCAAAAGGACTAAGTGCAAAACTTGTAATTCTTGCCTCCATGATTGATCCATTAATGCCATTTGTAGGAAGGGGCGTTGACTTAGATCAAATAGATCATATTGTTCAAGAAGCGCGGAGACTATTCTATGTTGCGATTACCAGATGCAAAGCTTCAGACACCTATCAAGGTCGGCTGGTCATAAGTTCATTTTTGACGATCCCAGGAGTGGAAGCCCTAAGAATGGGAATTAGCGCAAATCCGCGAGGAGATTTGAGGACCAGGACAACGCGATTTGTTACTGATTTTGGAACTGTTTCACCACAACCTATTCGGGGTGATCAATTGAATTAGTTCATCATGACAGAAAGAATTGCAGTTGAACCATTATCGCTAGGAGAAATTTCAGACATTTTCAAGCAGTCTATTGATTTCATGATGAAGCAGCTTGATAGAGCGAAGGTGAGCTATCATAAATGGGTGAAGTCGTACGAGATTTTCAAGCCTGCGAAACTCAACTTATGTCTCGGCAGAGTTGCCCCTGTTTTAGCGCGCGACCATGACTATTGCATAATTGGTTTAATTATCTAAATTTGAAACTTAACTTATAAGTGAAGCGTTTAATTTGTGTTGAGTTACATGAGGAACACCCTGCGGTTAGTTACTATACAATCCGCTTTTCTGATGAAAAAGAGACCCTTTTTGACCAATTTCTTACGAATTTCTCAGATGAAAAGTTTGAAACAGACATTTTCACCATTGCTGCTTGGCTTGATAAAATTGGAACTGTTGGCGCCCTTGAGCGTCATTTTAGACCCGAAGGCCATCCAAAAGTCAAGGCAATTCCAATACCCCCTCCTTCCTCTGCCTTGCGATTATACTGTTTTAGGGTCAGTGAAAGCATTCTTGTTTTAGCTGGAGGTGGTGAAAAAAAGACAAAGACGTATCAGGAAGATGCAGTGCTGAGTGAACTGGTTAGAATTACAAAAAAGGTAGGAAAGAAATTATTGAGACTATCTGAATCAGGTAAAATATCAATTGCCCATAAAGGGCTTTCAGGGAAACTAACATTTGAGATCGAATTATGAAGAAAAACGCAAGGCTTGAAGAAATCCGCAAGAAGATTCCACAAGAGGTAAAGTTAATGATCAATCATTCGTTTGCCATTGTAGATCGAATCGATGAGATATTAACAAAGAAGAAAATCTCACAACGAGAACTTGCTCAGATATTGGGCAAGAGCGAATCGGAAATAAGCAAATGGATGCGCGGAACACATAATTTCACAATAAAAACTATTTCAAAATTAGAGGCTGTTTTAGGTGAACCTATTTTTGAAAAGGCAACCAAAGAGCCGGGCATCTTTGTTTTCAATTTCACTAATGGATCGACCAGTATTTCTATGGCCATAAGAGGAGCTATTCAAAATCCTGGCGTTCAAAGAAGTTACATGATCGTGCCCCAAGAGTCTGAAATATCGACTGAGGAATTATCTTATCAATTAAATTAAAATGGCTGAGGCTAAAAGCATAAATTTTACAACCAAAATTAAATCCATCGAAAGGATTTCATTCAGCATCGATGAACTCTCCAAAGATGTACCGATTGATCCAGAGAAAATCACATTTGAAATTGGCTTAGGTCTGGAGGTAAAGGAAAGTGAAAAGTTAGTAACGATTAACAGCCCCATTCAAATTTTCTCAGACATAACCAAGAAGACGCGATTGGGTTCATTGCATGTCAAAGGAGGATTCTTGATTGAAAATTTTGCGGAGATAAGGCAAGAAAATGGCATTCCAACGGCAATCGTAGCAACCTATATAGGTATAACAATTTCTGCAGCCAGAGGAATGCTCTGTTTGCTTTCTAAGGGAACGCTCTTTGAAAATGCCATCATTCCCATTGTCAATCCAACGGCCCTGCTTCAAAGTGCAAATCCAATTAAGCCTTAGAATACCTCCCTTTTTGTTCATCGTTATTACATTACTGAAAATTCTTTTCTTTTTTCAACAGCAGATAAGGTTTGCTTGTGAAAAGAAAAGAAAAGAAAATAAGGGTGCCAACTTGTACTCTCATCTACTTGCTTTCAGAATAGACTGCACCAATTTCTCATTTTTTTAGCCTGATGATAAAATCAAGGAATAACAAGTATATTTGAATTTGTACGCCAGACTGTACGTGCATTTATAAAAAAGCAGAAAACAGGCTAAAAAGCCTGTTTTTGACTTGAAAAGTGGAGCTGCAGGGAATCGAACCCTGGTCCAGAGAAGACGAACGTGTACGTTCTACATGCTTAGCTCATTTTGGTTGTCGGATTGAGCAAGGATATGAGCATCCTAAACCCGATCGTAGTTGCTGTTGTCTCGACACCGCTGCGCAACACAGCGAGGCCCAGTTCGTGCTTTCGACACCGCATATCCACACTCGCGGAACAGAAGTGTGGGCGATGATGGCTTCCGCAGATCTTATCCGCGAATAAGCTTGTCTAACCTTAGGTCAGATTAAGCAGCCATGGCGTAAGTATTTTCGCCACGTAGATTGTAGGACTATCTTTCAAGGCTCTCACCCCACGAGCCTGCATGCTGGCATACACCCCCGCACATCCTGTCAAAACCGGTCAGCCCCAATAAAATAGTATTGAGTAATGAGTATCAAGTCTTAAGATATGTGGGCGGCTTAACGGGCTATCCGCTTCAAGTCCGTCTGCGCGCTTTATCAACACACTTCGGGCTTTCCGCTTCTATCCCTGCCGCACAAAGCCTTGGCGAAGTGCGGCCTGCCGCAAAATTCAAAGAACAAAATCAAATCCTCCTACGCTAAAGCTTTGGAGGATAAAAGTGAGACAAAAGTAAGAGAAAATAAGTTCAGAAGTTGAAAAGTGAAAGCAGAAAGCAATAAAGTTGAAAATAAGAGATCAAACATTAATCAACTCTAAAACTTTCTACTTTTAACTTTAAGCTTTCCGTTAAACTTTCTCAATCACTAAATAATCTTTCTTCGACACCGACTGTCGGGCGAGAAGCTCCGCTAAGAACCCGGTAAGAAAAAGCTGGACACCGATCACCAAGGCAACCAACGCCAAATAAAAAATAGGCTTCTCGGCAATTTCCCGTTTTAACGGAATCTTGGAAATGAAAACAGAATCCAGTTTCTCCCAAAGGATCATCACCGTTAAAACAAAGCCGAGCAGAAATGAAATGATTCCCCAAGCCCCAAAAAAATGCATCGGGCGTTTGGCAAAACGGCCGACAAAAGTGATCGAAAGTAAATCCAAAAAACCGCGCACAAAACGTTCCCACCCAAATTTGCTGTGGCCGTATTTCCGTTCGCGATGTTCTACTACTTTCTCTGTAATATTTGTAAAACCCGCCCACTTGGCCAGCACCGGAATGTAGCGGTGCATTTCTCCATACACCGTAATGTTTTTCACCACGCGCACATCGTAGGCTTTTAATCCGCAATTGAAGTCATGAAGATTGATGCCCGAAATTTTCCGGGTAACGTAATTAAAAAATTTAGAGGGCAAGGTTTTCGTGATCGGGTCGTAGCGTTTTTTCTTCCAGCCGCTCACCAGATGGAATTTCTGTGCTTTGATCAGTTTATAAAGTTCTGGTATTTCATCAGGACTATCCTGCAAATCGGCATCCATGGTGATCACCACATCGCCTTGCGCTGCCTTGAAGCCTGTTTGCAGGGCAGCCGACTTTCCAAAATTGCGGTTGAATTTCAGCCCATGAATAAAAGGATTTGATTCGCTGGCCTTCTTTATTTCTTCCCAGGTAGCATCAGTGCTGCCATCATCGATATAAATCACTTCATACGAAAAGCCATGCGTTTGCATCACACGGCTTATCCATAGTGTCAGTTCGGGAATAGATTGTTCTTCGTCCTTGGCAGGAATGATCAGCGAAATATCCATCAATAATTACATCATTTCTACTGGCTGATTTTTTTTAACAAATATGGATGTGATCAAAGACATTATTGCTGAAAAGACCAAAGCAATTAAATAGCCCTTCACCTGACCAAGAATGGTAAACCGATCAGCCGCATCTATTTTAGCTTTCTCTAAAGCTGGGTCAATTGTATCTTCAGGTGCTCCAAATTTTTCCATCATCGCTCTTGCATTTTCAACAGATGCATCCACTAATTTTTGAGGAAGCTCGGGATCGATAACATGGTATAGAATAAAGGCAAAAATGGTACCCACGAGGCCGGAAATAGCAAGAACGAGGAACCCCTGTTGGAAAGCCTTCCCATAAGAAATAAATCCGCCTATGGTAGTGCGGTAATTTATCCCAGCATAAATTGTAAGACCCAAATAAATTAAAAGAGAGAGCCCTAAAAATTTGAATTGAACCATGATTGCGTAATCAACAATGTAGATTAGGACGGTCAAGAAAATACTTACACCCGCCAATATCAATCCCCACCGAATGGCGTGTTGAAACAATGAAGGTTGTTCTGTGGTAGTCTCTTCCATAATTAATTGGTTTTAGGTTGTTTGCGTAAAATCACCGAAATAACAATAGCCAAAAATAGCCCGATAATCATACTTTTCAAAAAGTAATCGCTTGCTAAATCCAGGGCTGTAGTAAACGGCAACTTGGCCAATTGTTGGTCATAGGCATCAATGCCCACACTTTTACTAATCTCCTCCTTATATCCCAGCATTTGCTCTTGGAGCTTTTGAATATAAGAGGGAAGGAAGTGAGCATTCCATGTAGCAAAAGCCCAGGTAAACACGGATCCAATCAACCCGGAAGTAATGATCACCACATAGCTGCCCGCCATGCCCTGCCAAAAAAATAAAGTGCCTTGCTGATAATAATCGCGGATCTCTTTCAGGCTAAAAAAAATGAACACCGAAAACATCAAAATCCGGAAATCAAAAATCACGGGCAGCAAAAAGGGGTGACGGCCGATGAAGTACAGAACGGCAATGGCCATGCATCCGATCAACCCGCCTATCAGGCCGTAACGAAAAGGAGTTTTAACTAAGGGATTATTCAACATACTTAATAAACTTTATCATGCGAACCGATGTTTTCAAAAATGATTTTCGGATTTGCTGGCAAAACTGAAAACAACGCGCACATCATAACCCAGCCTAAAACTATGCAAGTCACTTAGTTCACCAGTTAACTTATTTGTTTTAAGAGAGGGATGATAAGGGGTTGAACTAAAAAGATTGAGTTTCTTGAGAAAGATTTCTTTAAGAACCGGGTCGTTTTGCATTTCTTTTTAAGTGCTTTTTTAAAATGGCTTGAAAATGAAACCCTGACTATTAAAGACCTAATTCCTTTTTGAGGAATTTTATGTCGGAAGAAAACTTAGCATGCCCGACTTGTATTCCTTTATGGTCGCTTTGTGGCGTTTGACAAAACCTTTCGATGCGCTCATGATCTATAATAGACCGCTAACTCTTGCGTTTGCTTATCATCAAGTTTCCTTCGTCAACCAACTTGGCAAATGTAAACATGCTACAAACTTACAAAAGCTGAACACCAATCAAATATCTGATTTACTCAATCTTTGATACGCAAAGTAGTTGAACAAGAATGTCCACCCTAAGGCGATCAATACCGCTCCAATCGCCACATAATCCTGAATCTCTTGCAGCGCATAACGCGCAAAGGGCATAGCAATCAAATTGGTGATCGACTGCATTGGGAAAAAATCTTTAAGCCAACTTGCCGCATCCGGAATATTCACTTTCACAATGGCTTCAATCATGTGCGAAAGTAAAAGCAAAATAATTGTAAGTCCTGAACGCTGAACAAAAATCCCGAGCATCAACGCATAGGAAAGAAAGGCAAAGATTTCAAGGAAGTAAGCGGGGAAAAATCCGAGATCAGAAAATACATCGGCCAACTCCAGCTGTGGGGAATAAATCAGGCCTGTCACCAACGCGATCAAAAAAACCATGGCCACACTCATCAAACTCAATAAAATATTGGTGAACATTTTCGATTGCAAAAACTCCCAGCGGCTCATGCCGTCAATTATATTCTGGCGAATAGTACGGTACTGATATTCGTTGGTAATTGAAATCACCACCATGATAGCCAACACGATTTTGAACATTCCACTGATAAAAACCAAATTCTGCCACACATCAGGAAAATGATAGAGCGGAATGCGGTTGATATTAATATTGGCGCCAAACTCAGCACCCTTGCTGGCCAACCACTTTAAAAATTCCATGCCACTGGCCGTTACAAATGCCAATGTAAAAAAGTAAAGCCCACACACTACCCAAAATGTGCGGTAGTTGGTGAGTTTTTTTAAATCGATTTTTAATAAGTGCAGCATAGCCAATTTTTGATTTCAGATTTTTGATTTTAGGTTTACTGACTGGGCGATCGCTCGGCATGATCTGGAGTTTCGGAAAGGATTTCTAAAAACTGCTTTTCCAAACTCTTCTTTTGGGTAAGTATCTGTGAGGCCACAATGCCTTTCTCCAGAAGAAATTTGTTCAGGTCAACACTATGAAATCCTTCGCGCATCCGCACCTGAAACTTTCCGTCTTCGGATTTCACGGAAAGTGAACCACGGAATTCATGCAAAATATGACTGATGTCATCGTGAAAGGCAACTACTTCTACCGTCTCTTCGCCTTTGCCTACATCATCCACCGGCCCCGTGTGCATTAGTGACCCTTTTCTCAAAACAGCAAAGTGGGTGCATACTTTTTGAACTTCGTCCAACAAATGACTGGCAAGGATAATCGTCTTGCCATCAGCCGCAATGCGCTTGATGATCTCGCGTATCTCGGCAATGCCCATGGGGTCAAGGCCGTTGGTCGGTTCATCCAAAATCAATATAATAGGGTCGCTCACCAGCGCAGAAGCTATCGCCAAACGTTGCTTCATACCAAGCGAATAGGTTTTGTACTTATCGTCTTTCCGTTGTGATAATCCTACTACCTCTAAAACTTTTGGGATGTTGGTGAGGTCTGCGCCTTTGATCGTGGCATTGAGTTCCAAATTTTTTTGTCCACTTAAATAGGGATAAAATATCGGGTGTTCTAACACAGCTCCAATTCTTTTTCGCGTACTATTCGTGGCGGGCTCGCCAAACCAGGTAAAACTTCCCGAGCTGGGATTGGTTACACCCATCAACATACCTAAGGTGGTTGTCTTTCCGCTTCCGTTGGGACCAAGCATGCCAAACACTTGGCCACGTTTCACCTCAAGGTCAAGTCGGCTGACCGCGCAAAGTTTTCCAAAATATTTGGTGAGTTTGTCGGTAGATAAAACAGTTTCCAAGTTGAATATAAATTTAAACTATTAAAAAAAGTAGTATCCTCTCTGCGCATGTCTGTGAGGCTTGTGTATTAGCATGATGCAAGATGGTTTCTGGCTCGCGCGATGGCCATGTCAATCGATTTTTATGTCGTGCTTTTTGCTCTTTGATTTATCGTTACTGCTGATAAAATCTTTTACCCGTTGCCCAATGTCCGTGCTTTGGTTTAAGGTGCTGAAAAGTGAGGTGGCCTTATCCAGCGCAACACGTCCTAAAATATCAAGAACATACAGATTTGCAGAATCGCTGGCCATTATCACCGTTCCTTTAACCTGTCCTCCCTTTTGCCTGATGTACACATCAAAATTCTTTCCTTGAAAGCGGCTGGTCATCATTTCTTCGTATGACTCGGATAGATAACCGGATTTCAATTTTCTGTAATCGGTATCCACAAAACTGGTTTTCGCTTTATCAATCATCAAAAATTTCATTTTCTCAATGTCTTTGATCAATTCGTCAAATTCCTTGCTGTCAGTTTGGTTGAGCATGCGCAACGTATTCTTATAAAAATACAACGAGAGCCCTTCGTATTTCTTATCGAGTGCTTCCGTGGTTTGGGTCTGCGCGTGCGAGAACGGTGCGAAGCAAATGAGGAGGAGTAATAAACCTGTTTTCACGTTAAGAGTTTTAAAGTTACAGGTTGCAAGTTACAAGTTATGCAGTTAACACCTGCAACTTGTAACCTTGCAACTTGATGCTAATTCTTTTTATCCTTGTGGTCTTTGATCTTCTCCAAGTTTTGAAGCCCCTCGATATTCATTTTTTTTCCAATGTGCGCAATCTTCTTCAAATCGATTTCACCAAATAAGG